>NZ_JACCQC010000064.1:0-1806 GCF_015712225.1 Burkholderia sp. 9775_39
GTGCCGCCCGTCCCGCCGCTGCCGCCGTTGTTGGTCGTGCCCGATCCGCCGGACGCCGCGGGCGAGGAATTGTCGTCGCCACCGCCGCAAGCGGTCAGCGCCAGGCAGGTCAATGCAATCAGTGCAACGGCTTTCATCGGGATCACCTTCGGAACGAACAGGACGAACGCAGCCGGTGCGCGCGCATCGTGCCGCACGCACCGCCCCTCACGAATCGGACATCAGGAATCAAGGCAATCGGCCGGCGGCCCTCGCCGGCCCGGCGACGTCAGTTGACCTGCAGCTGGCCACCGCGGCCCAGCCCGCCCTTGACGTCCTGCGCCTTGTAGCTGCGCAGCGCGACGACCATCTTGTTGTACGCATCGATGAACGCGACGACCGTCGCCTTGCCTTCCGGCGTCGACGAGAAACCCGCCAGCGCACCCCCCACGCCGCCGCCGAACCCACCCAGCGCCGCGCCGTAGTTGGTCGCCGTCGAGCTGCCCTCCGACGCCGCGATCTGCACCGCCGAGCGCACGTCGAACAGCGTCAGCGTCACGACCGACGCCTTCGTCTGCAGGTGGCCCGCCACCGCCGCCACCGCGCTGTTGCCGATCAGCCCGCCGATCATGCTGCCGATCCCGCCGATCGGCGAATCGTTGATCACGATCTGCGGCTCCATGTAGTAGTCGGCCGCGACACGCTGGCCCTTCTGCTGCTTCGAGCCCGCGCGGTATTCGCCCGAGTTGCGCTGCAGCTGCGTGATGCGCGACAGGCGCGCGTCGCTCTTCTGGTTGCCGATCGACGTGATCACGAAGCAGTTCGACTGCTGCACCGCCAGGCGCAGCAGCGGGTCGATCGTGGTCATCTTGGTCGCGCTGCCGAACGGGCCCCACCAGTCGGCATTGCGGCCGTCGTCGACCGCGATCGTGCCGAGCGGCGACGTGCAGCGCTGCAGTTGCGAATCGGCGCCGGCGCTCGCGCCGCCAGCCGCGGCGCCCGTCACGCCGGCGTTCTGCCCGCCGGGCGTCACCACGCCGCCGCAACCCGCGACGGACGCGCCAAGCGCTGCAACCAGCGCACCTTGAGTGAGACGTTGGAGAAGGTTGGTCTTCATTGTCGTTGTCGATCGATTAGAGTCGTTGTTCGGCTTATGCGTCCGTGCGAACTTCGATAAGCCCCCCGGCGTGGCGCGCGATGGTGGTCTCCCCGCGGCTGCCCCCGTTGCTCGATGCCCGGTCAGTAGTACCAGTACGTCTGCTGCCAGACGCCGTAGTACGGATAGCCCGAGTACCAGTAGCCGTAATAGACGTCACGCCATTGCGTGCGCCATTTCCAGTCTTCCTCGTCTTCCTTCTTGGCCTGGCGCGCGAGATCGAGCAGCTTTTTCGATTCCTTGTCGCCGCGGCCGGCCGCGATCGACAGCCACTTCTCCGCTTCGCGCGCATCCGAGCCCATTTCCTCGAGGCCGAACAGGTAGAAACTGCCGAGCGCCTTCTGCGCGTTCAGGTCGCCGCGTTCGGCGGCCTCGCGCATCCACTTGAGCGCCTGGTAGCTGTCCTGGCGCACGCCGTCGCCGCGGAAATAGCGCAGGCCGAGGTCGTAGGCGGCCTTCGGCTGGGTCTTCGCGGTCTGCCTGAGCGCGGCGATGCGCGGCTCTTCGCGGTCTTCCGCCTCGTCCCTTTTTTGATAGGAGACCTGATCTTTAGGGCGATCGGAACAACCTGTGTCGTCGCAGATCCGTACCGTGCCGGCAGTCACCGACGGATCCTGCGCGCACGCGGCCAACAGCAACAGCAGCCCCGGTGCGAGTAAACGGCGATACAT
>NZ_JACCQC010000065.1:0-1742 GCF_015712225.1 Burkholderia sp. 9775_39
CGCGCGCTCGTCGCCGAGGCCGAGCAGGATTACGAAGGCTTCTGGGCGCGTCTCGCGCGCGAAGGCCTCACGTGGCACAAGCCGTTCACGAAGGTGCTCGACGAGCGCAACGCGCCGTTCTACACCTGGTTCGACGACGGCGAGCTGAACGCGTCGTACAACTGCCTCGACCGTCACGTCGAAGCCGGCCACGGCGAGCGCGTCGCGGTGATCTTCGAGGCCGACGACGGCACCGTCACCCGCGTCACCTATGCCGATCTCCTCGCGCGCGTATCGCGCTTCGCCAATGCGCTGAAGAAACGCGGGATCGGCAAGGGCGATCGCGTCGTCATCTACATTCCGATGTCGATCGAAGGCATCGTCGCGATGCAGGCCTGCGCGCGCATCGGCGCGACCCACTCGGTCGTGTTCGGCGGCTTCTCCGCGAAATCGCTGAACGAGCGGCTCGTCGACGTCGGCGCGGTCGCGCTGATCACCGCCGACGAGCAGGCGCGCGGCGGCAAGACGCTGCCGCTCAAGAGCATCGCCGACGAAGCGATCGCGCTGGGCGGCTGCGAAGCGGTCAAGAGCGTGATCGTCTATCGCCGCACCGGCGGCAAGATCGACTGGCATGCAGACCGCGACCTGTGGATGCACGAGTTGGTGGACGGCGAATCCGACCGCTGCGAGCCGACCTGGGTCGGCGCCGAGCATCCGCTGTTCATCCTGTATACGTCGGGCTCGACCGGCAAGCCGAAGGGCGTGCAGCACAGCACGGGCGGCTACCTGCTGTGGGCCGCGCAGACGATGAAGTGGACCTTCGACTGGAAACCCGACGACGTGTTCTGGTGCACGGCCGACATCGGCTGGGTCACGGGCCACACATACATCACCTACGGCCCGCTCGCATGCGGCGGCACGCAGGTCGTGTTCGAAGGCGTGCCGACGTATCCGGACGCCGGCCGCTTCTGGAAGATGATCGGCGATCACAAGGTCACCGTGTTCTACACCGCGCCGACCGCGATCCGTTCGCTGATCAAGGCGGCCGAAGCCGACGACAAGGTGCATCCGAAGAGCTATGACCTGTCGAGCCTGCGCATCATCGGCACGGTCGGCGAGCCGATCAATCCGGAAGCGTGGATGTGGTACCACAAGCACGTCGGCCACGAGCGCTGCCCGATCGTCGATACGTGGTGGCAGACCGAGACCGGCGGCCACATGATCACGCCGCTGCCGGGCGCCACGCCGACCGTGCCGGGTTCGTGCACGCTGCCGCTGCCGGGCATCACGGCCGCGGTGGTCGACGAGACGGGGCAGGACGTGCCGAACGGGCAAGGCGGCATTCTGGTCGTCAAGCGCCCGTGGCCCGCGATGATCCGCACGATCTGGGGCGACCCGGAGCGTTTCAAGAAGAGTTACTACCCGGAAGAGCTCGGCGGCACGCTCTATCTGGCCGGCGACGGCACCGTGCGCGACAAGGAGACCGGCTACTTCACGATCATGGGCCGGATCGACGACGTGCTGAACGTGTCGGGCCACCGGCTCGGCACGATGGAGATCGAGTCGGCGCTGGTGTCGCATGAACTCGTGGCCGAGGCGGCGGTGGTCGGCCGTCCGGACGACACGACCGGTGAAGCAGTCGTGGCGTTCGTGGTGCTGAAGCGTTCGCGCCCGGAAGGCGACGAAGCGGCGGCGCTCGCGAAGACGCTGCGCGACTGGGTCGGCAAGCAGATCGGACCGATCGCGAAGCCGAAGGACATCCG
>NZ_JACCQC010000067.1:0-1560 GCF_015712225.1 Burkholderia sp. 9775_39
GTTACATGTTCGGGTAATTCGGCCCGCCGCCGCCTTCCGGCGTGACCCACACGATGTTCTGCGTCGGGTCCTTGATGTCGCAGGTCTTGCAGTGCACGCAATTCTGCGCGTTGATCACGAGGCGCTCGCTGCCGTCGTCGTTCTTCACGAACTCGTACACCGCCGCCGGGCAGAAACGCGCCTCCGGCCCCGCGTAGGTACGCAGGTTCACGTTCACCGGCACGCTCGCATCCTTCAGCGTCAGGTGCGCCGGCTGGTTCTCCTCGTGGTTCGTGTTCGAGATGAACACCGACGACAGCCGGTCGAACGTCAGCTTGCCGTCCGGCTTCGGATACGCGATCGGCTCGCACTGCGACGCCGGCTTCAGCATCTCGTGGTCCGCATGCTGGTGATGCAGCGTCCACGGCACGTTGCCGCCCATCACCTTCTGCTCGAGCCCGACCATCAGCGTGCCCAGGTACAGGCCCTTGGCCATCCACTGCTTGAAGTTGCGCGCGCGGTACAGCTCCGTGTACAGCCACGATTGCTTGAACGCATCCGGGTACGCGGTGAGCTCGTCCGACTGACGGCCGGCCTGCACCGCGTCGAATGCGGCGTCGGCGGCCAGCATGCCGGTCTTGATCGCCGCGTGGCTGCCCTTGATCCGCGACGCGTTCAGGAAACCCGCGTCGTCGCCGATCAGCGCGCCGCCCGGGAACACCGTCTTCGGCAGCGACAGCAGGCCGCCGGCCGTGATCGCCCGCGCGCCGTACGACACGCGCTTGCCGCCTTCGAGGAATGCGCGGATCGACGGGTGCGTCTTGTAGCGCTGGAATTCCTCGAACGGCGACAGGTACGGGTTCGTGTAGCCCAGGCCCACCACGAAGCCGACCACGACCTGGTTGTTGTCCATGTGATACAGGAACGAGCCGCCGTACGTATCGGACTTCAGCGGCCAGCCGGCCGTGTGGATCACGAGGCCCGGCTTGTGCTTGGCCGGATCGATTTCCCACAGCTCCTTGATGCCGATCCCGTACGCCTGCGGATCGGCGTTCGCGTCGAGCTTGAACTTCGAGATCAGCTGGCGGCCGAGATGGCCGCGGCAGCCTTCGGCGAACAGCGTGTACTTCGCGTGCAGCTCCATGCCGAGCTGGAAGTTCTCGGTCGGCTCGCCGTCCTTGCCCACGCCCATGTTGCCGGTCGCGACGCCTTTGACCGAGCCGTCGTCGTTGTAGAGAATCTCCGCGGCGGGGAAGCCGGGGAAGATCTCGACGCCCAAGGCTTCCGCCTGCTGGCCCAGCCAGCGCGTGACGTTGCCCAGCGAGATCACGTAGTTGCCGTGATTCTTGAAGTTGTCGGGCAGCGCCCAGTTCGGCGTCGTGACCGCGCTCTTCTCGGACAGGAACAGGAAGCGGTCTTCCGTCACCTCGACGTCGAGCGGCGCGCCGCGCTCCTTCCAGTCGGGAAACAGCTCGGTGATCGCGCGCGGGTCCATCACCGCGCCCGACAGGATGTGCGCGCCGATCTCGGAACCCTTCTCGAGCACGCACACGCCGATCTCGGCGCCTTTCTCGGCGGCCA
>NZ_JACCQC010000068.1:0-1451 GCF_015712225.1 Burkholderia sp. 9775_39
CTTAGGTTCAAGGAGTCGTCGCAACATCCATCGTTATGTTGCGGATAACAGTTCGTGGAATGCTTCCGCTGGCGTTTTCCATCCGAGCGTTTTACGTGGTCGAGAGTTCAGTGTGTTCGCGACCGCGTCGAGTTCACGCTCGGTGTATCGACTCATATCTGTGCCTTTCGGAAAGTACTGTCGCAGTAGGCCGTTCGTGTTCTCATTCGTTCCGCGTTGCCATGGACTCTGGGGATCACAGAAGTAGATTTCCAAAGCCGTGTCGATTCGTAGCTGTACATGCTGGGCCATCTCTGCGCCTTGATCCCATGTCAGTGATCGCCGCAAATGCTCGGGTAGTAGCGCGATCTTTGTTGCGATAGCATTACGAACAGCCTCTGCCCCGTGACCTGCCAGCGCTGGGCCGTTCTTGACGCGCACCCCGACTCCATGGCCCTCCATCGGAGGAAGATGCAGCAGCATCGTGAACCGGGTGGTGCGCTCAACCAGAGTGCCAATCGCCGAGCGGTTAAGGCCAATAATCAGGTCGCCTTCCCAATGCCCTGGAACAGCACGATCAGCAATTTCTGCGGGGCGTTCACTGATCATAACCTCCGGTGTGAGGAAGTGCCTTCCACGCTGTTGCGTCCTGGCCCGCGGCACGCGAAGTGCGCGGCCCGAACGCAGGCAAGCAGTAAGCTCCCGTCGCAAAGCGCCCCGGCCTTGAATGTAGAGTGCCTGATAGATGGCTTCGTGGGAGATCCGCATAGATTGATCATCGGGATAGTCAATCTGAATTCGCCGACTGATTTGCTCCGGACTCCAGCAGGTGCCCCAGCGACGGTCCGCACGACGTCCTTGTCTTCGTCCTTTCCACGGAACGTTAGGTCCGGGAATCGGCTTGCCCCGAAAATCCGTGACCGTTCCAGCCAGGCGATCCTGCACATATGTCCTCAACTGGTCGTTCTCTGCCAGTTTCGAAGCCTTCGGACGCTCGGCTGCGCGTTCAGCTTTCCATTGGGCAACCGTTGCCCGATACACCAGAGTACCACCGCGGGTCGCTGCGTTACGGCGTAGCTCGCGTGAAATCGTTGACGGCGATCGTTGCAGCCTCCGCGAAATCTCACGGACACTGCAATCCTGGGCCCACAGCAGCGCGATCTCCTCGCGTTCCGCGAATGACAGGTACCGCCCAGAGTGGGGCGCCAGGTCGATCGGTGCCATGCCGCCCGCTTCACGAAACCATCGCGGACCCAACGGTTGCGATACGTTACATGCCAGCGCTGCGGCCTCGGTCTCCATACCAAGTGCGATGCACTTCCAGAATGCTCGCTTCGAGTCGAGTTGATTGACACCCGGTCTGCCAGGTGATCGCATGACGGGCCTTCCCGTTTGTTCCGAGCCCCATCCCAGTGGTCGTCCCATTCAACACCTCCAATCTGGAGATGTTGCGACGACCAGTTGAATCCGCC
>NZ_JACCQC010000069.1:0-1374 GCF_015712225.1 Burkholderia sp. 9775_39
GGACCTATCCGTGATTTCGTGGGCGAGGCATATCATGAGGTGTAAAAGTCATGGATATGCCGATGAAGAAGAAAAGGCAAACTGTAGCGCGTCAGGCAGCGGCCCGCGGGCCGCTGCCTGAACTGCCCAAGGAACTGCTGGACCAACTGGTCAAGGGGCCGATGACGCCGACCGAAGTGCAGGACCTGATGCTGGCGTTCAACAAAGCGATCATCGAACGCGCAATGGGCGCCGAGATGAATCTGCATCTGGGCTACCCGTCGGGCCAGCCCAAGCCGGCCGGGCAAGCCAACGAGCGCAACGGCGCCAGCGGCAAGACGGTCATCACCGATCGTGGTCCGGTTCGGGTCGAAGTCCCCCGCGATCGCGACGGCAGCTTCGAACCGATCCTGATTCCCAAGCATGAGCGCCGCTTCACCGGCTTCGACGAACGTATCATCGCGATGTACGCCCGCGGCATGAGCGTGCGGGAGATTCAGGCGTTTCTGGCCGAGAGCTACGGCACCGAGGTGTCTGCCGACTTCATCAGCTCGGTCACCGACGAGGTGATGGCCGAGGCGCTGAGCTGGCAAAGCCGCCCGCTTGAGACGATGTATCCGGTGGTGTTCTTCGATGCGCTGCGGGTCAAGATCCGCGACGACGGCGTGGTCAGCAACAAGGCCGTCTATCTGGCCTTGGGCATCCAGGCCGACGGCCAGCGCGACGTGCTGGGCCTCTGGATCGAGCAAACCGAGGGCGCCAAGTTCTGGCTCAAGGTGTTCAACGAACTGAAGACGCGCGGCTGCCAGGACATCCTGATCGCCGTGGTCGATGGCCTGAAGGGGCTCACCGAGGCCATCAGCGCGGCCTATCCGCGGACCACCGTTCAGACCTGCATCGTGCATCTGATCCGCAACAGCCTCGAATACGCCAGCTACAAGGACCGTAAGGTGCTCGCCGCAGCGCTGCGCCCGATCTACGCGGCTGCCAGCGAAGAGGCGGCGCGGCAGGCGCTGCAAGACTTCGCCGACGGCCCTTGGGGCGCGAAGTACCCGACGATCGTGCAGTCGTGGCAACGCGCGTGGGAGCACGTCGTGCCGTTCTACGTGTTTCCGCCGGAGATTCGACGGGTCGTGTACACCACGAACGCGATAGAAAGTTTGAATATGCAGTTGCGCAAGATCATCAAGACCCGTGGTCACTTCCCCAATGACGAGGCGGCCATCAAGCTGCTCTGGCTGGCGCTGCGCAACGTACTGGCCAAAACCGTGCGGACTGCGTTCGACTGGAAATCAGCGATGAACCAGTTTGCTATCCTGTTCGGAGAGCGATTTATGAAGGCGCGCGGATAACGCGTTGTTCAACCGCCTCACCCACAAAAATGCGGACAGGTTC
>NZ_JACCQC010000006.1:0-316534 GCF_015712225.1 Burkholderia sp. 9775_39
CTCTTCAGTTCAAACCTGTTACTGTTTTCGGTTCAGTTAAGAACCGGTCGCTCACTCAAAGCTGACAGGAATATGAATCACTTCATAAACCTGACTTACTTTAGTGTGAGACTCTTGATACTTTTGCCATCTGATCCGAGGATCAGCTCGCTGCCATCAAGCGCCCACACTTATCGGCTGTTAATTTTTAAAGAGCATGTCTGCGAGTGATCTGAACCCCCTCAGCAGCGCTGCGTTTTCAGCAGCAGAGAAGCGAGATTATGAACCGTGTTTCGCAGTTCGTCAACAACTTTCTGAACGACTTCGTTGCGACTGCGGGGCTCAACTTCCGTACCGCCAAGGCTCGCTACTTCCGAACTCCAACGGCACTGCTTCCCTTCCTTCCGCGCCGCGTTTCCGTTAGCGCGAAAGAGGCGTGATTCTATGCAGCTCACGGCGATCGCGCAAGGGGCTTGAAGCAACTTTTTTACGAGCGCCGCAATTCGGCCGTCCGGCCATGCCTGGGCACGAGGCCGCTTATGGTGCAAAGAACGGACTAGAATGTGAGGTTCTTCGCCTCTTTCTATATACGTCTTTAATATGCGCCAGCGAATCGCCAAACGCCTCCCCCCCGATGCCGACAAACTGGTCGGTCTGTCGCTTGCGCTCTTCGCGTCGGGCAGCCGCATCGAGGATCGCTTCTGGGAAGCGAAGCTCGACGCGCTGCTCGCCAAGATCGTCCGCAACGGCAATCAGACCACGCTCGACGCCGCGCTCGACCATCTTCAGCAGAATCATCCCGACGCCTACGGCGCGCTCGCCGACATGGCCGAGACACACAGCGAGTCGATGGTGATCGACCACGACGGCCAACCGTACGATGCGCTGCTGGTCGCCGTCCCGGTGCTCGCCTGGACGCGCTATATGATTCCGTCGGGCCCACTGAAGGGCGACGTTACCGACGCGCTGCGCACGCACCTGCAGGCGCACGTGCTCGCAAACGGCACCCTCGTCGGGCTTGCTCCCTTCCTCTACAGCATCGACCAACTGCCGCGGCACCACGTGGAAACCTACCGGCTGGCCCAGCAGCTCGCGCATGCGGCGATCGGTCAGCACACCCCGAAGCTGAGCTTCGGCGACCTGCCGGAAACCTCGCCGATCCTGGCCGATCCGCGCTTCCTGCTGGCGGTCGTCGCCGCGCCGACCGGCGCGGCGCTGTTCCGTTGGCAGGAAGAAGAAAACGGCAGCCGTATCGAGCGCGGCCAGTGCCTCGAACAGTGGACGGCACAAGGCGGCCCGAACCTGTCGATCGCGCTGCCCGGCTGCGAGTTCGAATGCCTGCTTCCGGACGCGTACTACTCGGCCTGTCGCGATGCGGACGAACGCGTGCGTCCACACACCGTCCGAACGGCCATTCGTTATCTATTCGACACACTTGGTGCAGCGCCGCAGGAGTTGCGCGCGGTGGTCGCCGGCTTCGGCGAACGCCGTATCGACGAGTATCGGGTCGGCTTCACGCGGCGTGCCAGCAACGATGTGATCTACGGCGTCGTGTGGCCGCTCTACGGCCGTGAAAACGGCGACGTTTCGATCGACAGCGCGACGCTCGAAGGCGAAGCGCCGATCGAAGGGCCGCTCGAGGAAATCGTGAGCCTGCTGAAGGAATGCGGCGTAACCGACGTCCGCCGGCACGCGGGCCGCTTCGAACCCGAATACTGCGACGACTGCGGTGTGCCGCTGTACGCCGATCCGCTCGGCGAAATCGTCCATGCGGAAATGCCGGAAGACGCGTCGCCCGCGCAGCCGCATTTCCACTGACTCGCCCCCGCAGGCCCTGCAGCCTGCCCCGCCAAAAGCCGCTTCCGGTGCCTGCCGAAGCGGCTTTTTTCTTGTCCGATGTTCTGTCGCTCAAAATTTCGAACTTTTCCTAAGCCTTTCAGCCAAGCAGACATCGTGTAAGGTCTTTGTCATTATCGGGGCCAGCTTATATCCCCCCGACAGCAGTCAATGACTCACCTTATGGAGATTGAATATGCGATTCTTGGTGCTTAACTCAGACGCCGAACGGCGTGACGGACTGAAGGCCCTGTTGCGGCAGATCGACCGGCACGCCAGCATCAACGATGCGCCTGACGGTTTCCAGGCGCGCCGGCTGCTGCGCACCCAGCGTTTCGACCTCCTCGCGATCGACTGGCTCGACGTGGGCCGGCTCAGCGAGCTTCAGGCGCTCGGCAACGCGTGCTCGCCGACACCGGTCGCCGTCCTGGTCGACGAGATCTCGCCCGAAGCCATCCAGCGTTTCTTCAACTACGGCGTCGCGGGCGTGATCCCGCATTCCACGCGGCCGCACCTCATCGTGCGCGCGCTCGAGATCGTCCTGCTGGGCGGGCACTACATTCCGCCGATCGCCCTCAGCCTGCTGCCGTCCACGGCGACGGCGCGCCACGATGCCCATTTCCAGACGCTCGCCGGCTCGCTGCCCCGCCGCCCGCCGAGCGGCCTCCTGTCGCCGCGACAAGCGCAGATCATGCGGTTCGTCCACATGGGCAGCACGAACAAGATGATCGCGCGTACGCTCGGCATCAGCGAAGGCACCGTGAAGATCCACCTCGCGAGCATCTTCCAGCAGCTTGGCGCCGCAAACCGCGCCGCCGCGGTCGCGATCTACAACGGCTGGCTGTCGCCCCATCTCGAGGTGCTGCTGGCGAACCGCAACCGCGCCCGCAAGCCGGCCATCGGCGAACACGGCCCGGTTCCGCTGCGAACACAACGGCATGACCGTCCGTACCCGTTGCCTACCGCGAATGCCGGCACGCACGATCTGCCGCTCGCCGCCGAGCCACCGGCACGGTTCCGGCGCGGACGCTAGGCAAACAGTCTCGATATTGCGACGGTCGCGCATGCGCCGGTTCCCACCTTTGATGCTCAACGAGTAATATGGACGCATGGGTTTTCTTTTCACACCGCTTCCGCTCTGGGTTGGCATCGGTGGCTGGATCGCCGCCGTGGCCCTGCTCGCGCTCGCGATCTGGAATCGCCCGTTCGTACGCCTGCAAGACGCCACGCTTCAGCACGTGTGGCTCGCACTCGTCACTGCGATCACGGTCCTGTGGGCTTCGAACGCATGGCTCGAAGACGGCATCGTCATGCATCTGCTTGGCGCAACGCTGCTCGTCACGCTGTTCGACTGGACGCTCGCCCTGGTTGCGATGGGCGCCGTCACGGCGATTGCCGCGGTCATTTTCGACGCGCCGTGGCAAGGCATCGGCCTGACCTATCTGATCTACGGTGCGCTGCCTGTCGCCGTGTCGGCGTTGCTGCAACGCGCCGCGCTCGCGTGGCTGCCGCACAACCTCGCATCGTTCATCACCGGGCAGGGCTTCCTGTCGCCGGCCATCGCGATCGTCGCGGTCGCCGCTGCGGCGGCCGGTGTCCAGCTCGCGCTCGCCGACGGCGTGCCCGTCGTGATTCCGGCAGGCTATCTGCTGAACACCGCGCTGCTCGCGCTCGGCGAAGCGTGGTTCACCGGCATGGCGACGGCACTCATCGCCGTCTATCGCCCCGCGTGGGTCACGACCTTCGACGTCCGGCGCTACCGCCTCGGCGGCCCGCGCGCCTGACTTTCCCCTCCGGACCAGCTCGGCGCACACATGTGCCGGCGGCACCCTCCACGACGCGCGCCGAATACGCCACCTACTGCCGCACAACTTTTTTACGCTAAGATTGAACTCCTGTTCTTCATCGGGCATCTATACGTGCCCGATGTCTCCTTCGCTCCTCACCAATAACCAGATGGACAGCTCACCTGCCTCGCTCCGGATTTTCCGGGCGCTCGGCAAGCTGGCAGCCTGTATCGCGGGCCTGTCGCTTGCGCTTCCCGCTCCGGTATTCGCCGACCTGCTCGACCAGCGCTCCGAACTGATCAACAAATTCGTCAACGAGATGCATGCCGATCCGCTCGCCGCCGATTGTGCGGCGCACGGCAGCTTCATCGCCAGTACGTCGACGGCGTTCGACCGCGTCGACTTCGCGCCGAACGCATTCGACAGCGGCAACGCGACCATCACGCCGTGGAACGACTCGTTCGACCAGGGCAAGCAGCGCGTGAAGGTCGACAACATCGTCACCGTCGACGGGCTCGGCATCCACAGCAACGGCAGCGATCCGACGCCGCTGAAATTCCGTTGCGGCTATGTCGGCCAGCAAATGCTCGCGTTCAGCTGGAACGACCCGGTCCCGCCGCTGAAGCCGCGCGTCGAACGCTCGTCGTCTTCGACGAAGAAGTTCAAGGGCAAGTCGCACCGCGGCAAAGCCAAGGCGAAGGCATCGAGCCGCGCCGGCAGCAAGAAGGCCGTCGCGACGAAGAAATCCAGCGGCAAGAAGAAGGCCGTGAAGAAAAAAACCGCGAAGAAGTCCTGATACGACGGAGCAGCAACGACAGCGGCAAAAAAGCCGGCGCATCACGAGATGCGCCGGCTTTTTTCATGCGACGACGAACGGCTGCGCTTACGCGAACGTGTCGACGTGCACCAGGATCGCAGCCAGCATCGCCGCGCCGAGCGCCGCGCTGCGCTCGCCGTTCCAGCCGACGCGCTCGTCGGGCAGGTTCGCGTTGTCCTTGAACGGCATTTCGAGCGTCAACGACAGGCAGCCGAACTGATGGCCGATGTACTTCGACGCGAGCTTCAGCGCATCTTCCTTGTACTTGCTCGCCGCGTAGCCATGCTCGGTCTGAAAGTCGGGGCTGGCGACCTTGAACGCGTCGATGAACGCGGCCTGCTCCTTGCCCTGCTGCTCGGTAAAGCTCGGCAGCATCTCCGAGCCGGCGACGAACACGTACGGCAGATCCTCGTCGCCGTGAATGTCGAAGAACATGTCGCAGCCGATCGCGTGGATCGCATCGCGCACGGCCAGCACTTCGGGGCTGCGCTCGGCATCGGGCGCCATCCACTCGCGGTTCAGGTTCGCGCCGGCCGCATTGGTGCGCAGGTTGCCGTGCACGCTGCCGTCCGGATTCATGTTCGGGACGATGTAGAACGTCACGCGATCGTAGAGCTTGCGCGCCACCGGATCGCCGGCCCAGTCGCCCCATCCGGCCAGCCGCTTGACCAGGCCTTCGACGAACCACTCGGCCATCGACTCGCCCGGATGCTGGCGCGCGATGATCCATACCTTCTTCTTCGGCGCATCGTCGGTTTCCGGTGTGCCGAGCGTCAGCAGCGACATCGGACGGCCTTCGACCGTGCGGCCGAGCTCGACGACGCTCGCCTGCGGCAACTGCTGGACCGCGCCGAGAAACGCCGCGTGACGCTCTTCCGAGTACGGTTCGAAATACGCGTAGTAGATGCTGTCGAACTCGGGCGTATGGTCGATGGTCATCGTCTTGCCGTCGAACGTCGTCGGCACGCGGAACCAGTCGACCCGGTCGTAGCTCGCCACCGCGTGATAGTTGCGCCAGCCCGACGGGTATGCGCATTCGGCTGCGTTCTCGAACGTCATCACGCACCGCTCGCCGCGCGCGCCCGTCAAGCGGTAGTAAAACCATTGCGCGAACTCCGACCGATTGTCGCCGCGCACGCGCAGCCGGATCGCGTCGGGGCGCTCGCACGACACGACGTCGATGGCGCCCGCGTCGAAATTACTGGTGATCGAAAGGGTCATCTGTCTCTCTCCGTTATCGACCGGCGTTAGCGCTTTAGCGCTTACGCCGGCCCCATGCAAAGCGGTTGACCGAAGCACGCGGTGTACCGCCTGTCCGGCCTCATGCAGGCGCCGGCCGTCTCGTGAACGGCCGGCAGGGTCACTCGCCGATGCGCCGGCGATATACGTAAGTCGAATCGTTCGACGCCGCCGCATCGAACGCATAGCCTTCGGTCGCGAATGCCTTCAGCGCCTTCGGGTCGGTGATACGGTTCTCGACGACAAAACGCGCCATCAGGCCGCGCGCGCGTTTCGCATGGAAGCTGATGATCTTGTAGCGGCCACCCTTCCAGTCCTCGAATACCGGCGTGATGACCGGTGCGGCCAGCAGCTTCGGCTTGACCGACTTGAAGTATTCGGTCGACGCGCAGTTGACCAGCACGCGTGCGGCGCCGCTGCGCGTCTCCAGCTGCTCGTTCAGCGCCCGCGTGATGCGGTCGCCCCAGAACGCATACAGATCCTTGCCGCGTGCGTTCGCGAACCGCGTGCCCATCTCGAGCCGGTACGGCTGCAGCAGGTCGAGCGGACGCAGCAGCCCGTACAGGCCCGACAGCACGCGCACGTGCTGCTGCGCATAGTCGAGATCGGTGGACGACAGCGATTTTGCGTCGAAACCTTCGTAGACGTCACCGTTGAACGCCAGCACGGCCTGCTTCGCGTTGGCCGGCGTGAAGGTCGGCGACCAGTCGGCGTAGCGCTGGAAATTCAGGCGCGCAAGCGGATCGGAGATATCCATCAGCGTCGCGATGTCCTGCGGCGACAGCTTGCGCAGGCCGTGGATCAGTTCCGACGCGTCGTCGACGAATGCAGGCAACGTGTAAGACGGGACGTGCGCGGGCGTATCGTAGTCGAGGGATTTGGCGGGAGAGAGAACGATTATCATAGAGGCTCGCTGGCACGCCGTGCCTTGCGGTCAGACGAAAACCACCGATTGTAACGAATGAGCCGCTCTCTCGCCCCGCATGCCGCGCACCGCGTCGTGCTCGACTCGAACGTCTGGATCGACATCCTCGTATTCGACGACCCCGCTACGCGCCCGATCCGCGCCGCGCTGGAATGCGGCACGCTGGCCGCCGTGATCGACGGCCGCTGCCTGACCGAGCTCGAATACGTGCTCGACTATCCGCAGTTTCAGTCGCGCGCGATCGACAAGGCGGCCGCGCTCGCGACCGTCGCCCGTCTCGCGAACCTCGTCGAACCGCCGCCCGTCGACGCCGGCGCGCCGCCGCTGCCGAAGTGCAAGGACCGCGACGACCAGAAATTTCTCGAGCTCGCCCGCGCCGCGCAGGCCGACTGGCTCGTGTCGAAGGACCGCGCGCTGCTGAAGCTCGCGAAACGCACCGCACGCGACTTCGGTTTCCGGATCGCGCAGCCCGCTCCCTTTACCGAGGCCTGCGCGCTCGACGCGACGCCGGCCGCCCCGACCACGCCAGCCTGACGCACACGGCCCCACCCGATTTCGACCGTATCGATGAACGCTCCTTCAGATATGCCAACGACGCCCGTTTTCCCCTCGCGCCTGCCGAACGTCGGCACGACGATCTTCACGGTCATGAGCGCGCTTGCCGCCGAAAAAGGGGCGGTGAACCTCGGCCAGGGTTTCCCGGATTTCGATTGCGATCCGCGCATCGTCGATGCGGTCTCGGCCGCGATGCGCAACGGGCACAACCAGTATCCGCCGATGGCCGGCGTCGCGCCGCTGCGCGACGCGATCGCCGACAAGATCGCGCAGGTGTACGGCCGGCGCTACGATCCGGCCAGCGAAATCACCGTGACGGCCGGCGCGACGCAGGCGCTGCTGACGGCGATCCTGTGCGCGGTGCATCCGGGCGACGAAGTGATCGTCGTCGAGCCGACCTACGACAGCTACCTGCCGTCGATCGAGCTCGCGGGCGGCAAGCCGGTGTTCGTCACGCTGGAGGCGCCCGACTATGCGATCCCGTTCGACCGCCTCGCGGCCGCGATCACGCCGAAAACGCGGATGATCCTGATCAACACGCCGCACAACCCGACGGGCACCGTGTGGCGCGAGGCCGACATGCGCAAGCTCGAGGACATCGTGCGCGGCACCAACGTGCTGATCCTGTCCGACGAGGTGTACGAGCACATGGTCTACGACGGCGCGCGCCACGAGAGCGCCGCGCGCTACCCGGAACTCGCCGCGCGCAGCTTCATCGTGTCGAGCTTCGGCAAGACCTATCACGTGACGGGCTGGAAGGTCGGTTACGTCGCGGCGCCTGCCGCGCTGACCGCGGAATTCCGCAAGGTCCACCAGTTCAACGTGTTCACGGTGAACACGCCGATGCAGATCGGGCTCGCCGACTACCTGCGCGACCCGGCGCCGTACCTGTCGCTCGCGGGCTTCTATCAGCACAAGCGCGATTTCTTCCGGGCCGGCCTCGAACGCACGCGCTTCAAGCTGCTGCCGTGCACGGGCACGTACTTTCAGTGCGTCGACTACTCGGCGATCAGCGACCTGCCCGAAGCGGAATTTTCGAAGTGGCTCACGTCGGAGATCGGCGTGGCCGCCATTCCGGTGTCGGCGTTCTATCACGAGCCGCACGAATCGGGCGTCGTCCGCTTCTGCTTCGCGAAGCAGGAAAGCACGCTCGCCTCCGCGCTCGAACGGCTCGCCCGCCTGTAAGACCGCCACGGGCGGCCGCACGCCGCCCGTCAGAAACGCTTACGAACGCACGACGTTCGCCGCTTCGATATACGCCTTGCGCTCGGCTGCCACGCGTTGCGCGGCCGGGCGCTCACCCACCGTCTTCGCGTGCGCCTTCCAGTCGATGCCTGCATCGAGCAGGAAGTCGCGGCCGAATATGGCCTTCGTCGCCATGCCGATGACCGGCAGATGGACCCACGCCGCCATGTCCGCGAGGCCGAACGATTCGCCGAGCACATACGGCGAAAACCGCGTCATCTGCTTGAAGGCATCGATCGCGCGCGGCAGACGCTTCTCGACGTGCGCCTTCATCCCGTCGCTGACCTTGCCGCCGAAAAACGCTTCCGTATAGACCTCGCGCGCCATCCATTCGAGATACAACTCGAGCGTCTCGACCAGTTCGCGCACCTTCGCGGCCGCGAACGGGCTTGCGGGCAAAATACCTTTTTCGGGATAGCGCGCCGCCAGGTATTCGACGATCACCTGCGACTCGAACAGCGCGCCCTCTTCGGTCTTCAGGAACGGAATCTTGCCGAGCGGCGAATCGGCAAGCTGCGCCGGATCGCTGATCGGCAAACCGCACACCGACTCCTCGAACGGAATGTCGTGCTCGAGCAGGACGAACTTCACCTTGTTGTAGTAGTTGGACAACGGGATACCGCACAGCTGTAGCATCGGAGTCTCCTTCCTGGCTGAAGCGCGGCCGCCTCGACGCCGGCCGCATCGGGATTCATCGCGCTGAAAAGCACGTTCGTGCTAGTCTAAAGCAAGTTTTGCGTTCGTCACGACAACATTACCGCCGCTGCGGCGACGGCGCCGCCTGTCCACGCGACACACGCGGCGTCACAGCCGCGCCATCCGATGGAGACACGCTCCCATGAGTGCTGAACTGCTGGCCTCGCGTCCGCCCGAGAGCGAATCGACGCTCGTCCTCACACTGTCCAATCCCGGCGCGCGCAACGCGCTGCATCCCGACATGTACGCGGCCGGCATGGAAGCGCTCGCCACCGCCGAGCGCGATCCGGCGATTCGCGCCGTCGTGCTGACAGGTGCCGACCGCTTCTTCTGCGCAGGCGGCAACCTGAACCGGCTGCTCGAGAATCGCTCGAAGGAGCCGTCCTTTCAGGCCGACAGCATCGATCAGCTCGCGGCATGGGTAACGGCGATCCGCGCAGCCACGAAGCCGGTGATCGCAGCCGTCGAAGGCGCCGCGGCCGGCGCGGGCTTCTCGCTCGCGCTCGCGTGCGACCTGATCGTCGCCGCACATGATGCGAAATTCGTGATGTCGTATGCGCGCGTCGGCCTGACGCCCGACGGCGGCGGCTCGTGGTTTCTCGCCCGTGCGTTGCCGCGCGCGATCGCGGCCGAGATCCTGTTCGAAGGCAAGCCGGTTGCCGCCGAACGCCTGCATGCGCTCGGCGTCGTCAACCGGCTCGCCACGCCCGGCACGGCGCTGAGCGACGCACTGGCATGGGCCGACACGCTCGCCGGCATCTCGCCGAATGCGCTCACGCGCATCAAGTCGTTGCTCGACGACGCGACCGCGCAACCGCTGGACGCGCACCTCGGCACCGAGCGCGATCATTTCGTCGCGTCGCTGCATCATGCGGACGGGCTCGAAGGCATCACCGCCTTTCTCGAGAAGCGCCCGCCGCGCTACAAGCGCTGATCCGCCGCGTCGGCCTTCGAACCGACGCCACGCCGCCGCGTCCCTCCGATGCGGCATGTCGCCGTCGCACGCAATGCCGACGGCGATCTCCCGCCCGGCCTTGCCTGCCCGTCGGCACGCGCGTTTGCATCGCCAGCAGCCCGTGTCGATCCATGCTCTAATGACCGCCTGTCGCGGCGCCGCCGGCGCCGTTTTCGCGCAAGCCTCACAGGAGTTGACGATGATCGACGTCTATAGCTGGGCGACCCCGAATGGCCACAAGGTGCACATCATGCTCGAGGAAACGGGCCTCGCATATCGTGCCCATCCGATCGATATCGGCGCGGGCGACCAGTTCGAGCCCGCGTTCCTGAAGATCAGCCCGAACAACAAGATCCCCGCGATCGTCGATCCGGACGGCCCCGGCGGCCAACCGATCTCGCTGTTCGAATCGGGCGCGATCCTGATCTACCTCGCGGAGAAGACCGGCAAGTTCCTGCCGACCGATCCGGCCGCACGCTATGCGACGCTCGAGTGGCTGATGTTCCAGATGGGCGGTGTCGGCCCGATGCTCGGGCAGGCGCACCACTTCCGCCTGTATGCGCCGGAGAAGATCGAGTATGCGGTCAACCGCTACACGAACGAAGCGAAGCGCCTGTACAACGTGATGGAAAAGCGCCTCGGCGAATCCGAGTATCTCGCGGGCGACACGTACACGATCGCGGACATTGCGACGTTCCCGTGGACACGTTCGTGGCAGAACCAGGGCATCGTGCTCGACGCCTTGCCGAACGTGAAGCGCTGGCACGAGGCGATCGCCGCGCGACCGGCCGTGCAGCGCGGCGTCGAGGTGCTCGCGTCGATGCGCAAGCCGCTGCAGGACGACAAGGCACGCGAGGTGCTGTTCGGCGCGACGCAATACGCGAAGCACTGACCCGCACGCGGCGGGCGGAGCGGCATCCGTGCATGCCGCTCCGTGCCTCAGAAGTAATGCAGCGTGATGAACTCCGCCGCGCACACCGGCAGCGGCGCGTCGGGGCGCTCGACCTGCACCGATACGGACCACGTCACCTGAATGCCGCCACGCGCAGCGTCGGCGGTTTCCTTCACCGCGAACAGCGCACGCACGCGCGCACCGACCGGCACCGGCTTCAAAAACCGCACGCGGTTCAGCCCGTAGTTCACGCCCATCTTCTGCTCGAAGCGCATCGCGTCGGTCATCAACGCGGGAATCAGCGACAGCGTCAGGAACCCGTGCGCGATCGGTCCGCCGAACGGCGACTCGCGCCGCGCGCGCTCGGGGTCGACGTGAATCCATTGATGGTCGCCGGTCGCGTCGGCGAAACCGTCGACGCGCGGCTGGTCGATCTCGATCCAGCCGCTCGCGAGCGGCTCCGCGCCGACCCGCGCCTGCAGCGCCTGCGCCGATGCGATCAGCGGCAAGGTCACGTCGGTCATATCTTCGCGCCTCCCGGATGGCGCAGCCCGAAAATCACCTTGGTGTGCACGGTGATCACCGTCTCGCCGGCTTCGTTCACGCCAACCCATTCCGTCGATACGATGCCGCGATCGGGCTTGCTCTCCGACACGCGCTTGTCGTGCACCTTCTGGTACATCGTGATCGTGTCGCCGGCGCGCACCGGCTTCAGCCAGCGGATCGAATCGATGCCGGGCGAGCCCATGCTGGTCGAATCCGGTCCGAGCTTCTGGATCAGCAGGCTCATGAACACCGAGCACGTATGCCAACCGCTCGCGACGAGGCCGCCGAAATGCGACGCCTTCCCCGCTTCCTCGTCGAGATGGAACGGCTGCGGATCGTAGCGCTTCGCGAACGCCTTGATGTCGTCAGGCTCGAACGTATAGCGGCCCACTTCGGTGGTACTGCCGACCACCAGATCTTCGTAACTGATGCCCACTGATAAGTCTCCTTGTCTCGCGCGCTCGCGCGTCGCCATCATGCTACGTCGGTCTGCGCGAAATCGGGCAGCGCCGCGATGCGGGCGAGGTGATGATCGGTATCGCCGAGTGTCGTCTCGATGATCGACAGCCGTTTGAACAGGTGCGCGGCGGCTACCTCGTTGGTCACGCCCATGCCGCCGTGCAGCTGGACCGCCTGCTGGCCGACGAAGCGTGCGGCCGACCCGACCCGCGCCTTCGCGGCCGACACGGCCTTGCGCCGCGCATCGGCGTCGCCGTTCGCGTAGCGCACCGCCGCGAGATAGGTCAGCGAACGCGCCTGCTCGGCATGGATCAGCATGTCGACCATCCGGTGCTGCAGCGCCTGAAAACGCGCGATCGGCACGCCGAACTGCTCGCGCGTCTTCGTGTATTCGACCGTCGCGCGATTGAGTTCGTCGAGCGCGCCGACCGCTTCCGCGCACAGCAGGAAAGTCGCGTAATCGGCAATCTGCTCGAGTGCCGCCGCGTCGCGCGCGCCACCCGTCAGCAATCGGGCCGGCGTGTCGTCGAAGGAGATCGTCGCGGCACGCTGGCCATCGATGGTCCGGTAGTCGACCACCTTCGTGTTCGCTGCATCGTGTTCGACGACAAAGAGGCCGATGCCGCCGCCGTCGACCCGCGCAGGCACGATCCACGCATGCGCCTGGGCGCCGTGCTGAACCACCGACTTCGCGCCGGTCAGCCGGTACGTGCCGCCGTGCTCGCGCACATGCGTGTCGAGTGCGTACAGGTCGTAGCGCGCTCGCGGTTCGTGGAACGCGACCGCCACGCGCTTGTGCCCCTGCGCAACCGCCTCCAGCAACGCGGCATCTTCGCCTGCGCCGGAGCCGGCGATCCGCAACGCCTCGACGCCGACTGCCGTGGCCCAGTACGGCTCGATCACGAGTGCGCGGCCGAGCTCCTGCATCACGACCAGCATGTCGACCGGGCCGCCGCCGAAGCCGCCCTGCGCGTCCGGCACGGGCAACGCGGTCAACCCGAGTTCGGTGAATGCGCTCCATTGCGCGTCCGATACGCCGGCATCGCTGCGCACGATCGCCTGGCGCGCTTCGAAACCGTATTGCTCGCCGAGATACCGGCGCAGCGCGTCGGCGAACTGCTGCTGCTCATCGGTAAAGCTGAAATCCATGGTTGTCTCCGTTCCCTGATCACAGCCCCAGAATCATCTGCGCGATGATGTTCTTCTGGATCTCGTTCGAACCGCCGTAGATCGACGTCTTCCGGTAATTGAAGTAGTACGCGGCGAGCGGCGCCGCATCGTCGTCGCCCGCGATGCTGTGCTCGCGCTCGCCATCGAGGAACGGCACGTCGAACGGTGCGGCCAGCGGACCGATCGCCTCGACCATCAGCTCGGTGAGCGCCTGCTGCACCTCGGTGCCCTTGATCTTCAGCATCGACGCTTCGGGGCCGGGCCCCTTGCCGCTCGTCTCGCGGCTGACGACGCGCAGCACCGTCACCTCGAGCGCCATCAGCTCGACTTCGAGCGCCGCGACCTTCGCGGCGAACACGGGATCGGCGAGCAGCGGCTTGCCGTTCTTGCGCTGGTTCGATGCGACACGCTTCAGGAACGCGAGCTCCCGCTTCGACGCACCGACGCGCGCGATGCCGGTGCGCTCGTGGCCCAGCAGGTATTTCGCGTAGGTCCAGCCGCGGTTCTCGTCGCCGACGAGGTTCTCGACCGGCACCTTCACGTCCTCGAAGAACACCTCGTTGACCTCGTGGTCTTCGTCGAGCATCACGATCGGACGCACCGTGATGCCGGGCGTCTTCATGTCGATCAGCAGGAACGAGATACCCTCCTGCTTCTTCGCGGCCGGATCGGTGCGCACGAGGCAGAACATCATGTCGGCGTACTGGCCGAGCGTGGTCCAGGTCTTCTGGCCGTTGACGACGTAGTGATCGCCGTGGCGCTCGGCGCGCGTGCGCAGCGACGCCAAATCGGACCCGGAACCCGGCTCCGAGTAACCCTGACACCACCAGTCCGAGCCGTCGAGAATACGCGGCAGATAGTGGCGCTTCTGCGCTTCGCTGCCGTATTTCATCAAAACCGGCGCGACCATCGACACCCCGAACGGCAGCACGGTCGGCGCACCGATCCGCGCGCATTCCTCGTCCCAGATGTGTCGCTGCGTCGCGTTCCAGCCCGGGCCGCCATATTCGACCGGCCATGCGGGTGCGGACCAGCCTCGCTGGCCGAGAATCCGGTGCCAGCTCGCGAAATCCTCGCGGTCGAGTCGTTTGTGATCGAGTACCTTGGCGCGCAGAGCATGAGGCAGGTGGGCCTCGAGCCAGGCGCGGACGTCAACGCGGAACGCGTCGTCGGCAGGGGAATAGTCCAGATCCATGCGCAGTGTCTCCTGACCGCGGCCGTCCGGCCCGGCCAGGACTCACTGCATACGTCATTGCAGCGGTTCTTTCAGCGCGGCAGGAATCGGCAGCGGCATCACGTCGATGCCTTCTTCGACCAAGGATTGCGCGTCTTCCGGCGTCGTGACGCCACGAATGCTGCGTGCGGGCGCCTCGTTGTAATGGATGCGCCGCGCTTCCTCGGCGAAGCGCTCGCCCACGTTCTCGGTCTTCTCCAGCACCTCGCGCAGCGCGCGCATCACCTGCGCCTGCAGCGCACGCGGATCGGCCGGCCGGGCCTGCGTCGCCCCCGACAGATTCAGGCGCGGCGCCGACGGCAGACGGTTGACCTCGGTCGTCCCGCACACCGGACATTCGACCAGCTTGCGGGACAACTGCGCTTCGAATTCATCGGCGGAAGCGAACCAGCCTTCGAACCGATGACCGTGCGGACACTGTAAATCGAGGACCTTCATGCTGAATCAGGGCGTGTGACGAGTGTAGCGCAAAAAACGATTTTGTGAACGATCGTGCTAAATCCCGATCGCGCGGCACGGGTGCGCCGCGTCACCAGATTGTAACGCGGTGCCCCGCTCGCCGCTGACGCTGCACTCAGGGCGTGACGACCGGGCCGAGCGGCCACGTGCCGGACAGCACCTTGTCGAGCCACATCGTGCCGATGATCGTCTTCACGTCGGAGATCTGGCCCGTGCGCACCCATTCCTGCAGGTCGGCCAGCGTCGCGGTGAAGGTTTCGAGGAATTCGCCTTCGTCGAGCTTGCGCTCGCCGGCCGTCAGCCCGCGCGCGAGGTACAGGTCGATGAATTCGGTCGAATAGGAAATGATCGGGTGAATGCGGGCGAGGAACACGTATTCGCGTGCCGTGTAGCCGGTTTCCTCGCGCAGTTCGCGCACCGCGCACGCGAGCGCGCCTTCGTTCGGGTCGAGCTTGCCGGCCGGGAATTCGGCCATCACCTTGCCGATCGGATAGCGATACTGGCTTTCCATCAATACGCGGCCGTCGTCGAACAGCGGGATCACCATCACCGCGCCCGGGTGCTGCACGTACTCGCGCGTGGCCTTCTTGCCGTCCGGCAGACGGACGGTATCGCGCTTGAGCTTGAGGAACGCGCCGTCGAAGATTGCCTCGCTCTCGAGGCAGGTTTCGGTCAGTGCGGCGTCGTGATTGGGTAGTTCGGCCATCGGCGGCTCCTGGATGAGCACGACGGACGGCCGAAGCCGTCAGCGTCGTTTGACGAGATACTGGAACGTGAAGCCGGGAAACGCGAACACGACGAACAGACTGAACGTGATCGCGTAAAACTGCCAGCCCTGTTCGAAGCGGTTGCCGGCGCGCGACTCGAGCCAGAAGCCGAGCGCGCCGACGATGAAGTACAGCACGATCAGCTCGCCGATCCGCACCCACGCGTTCTTCTTCGTCGCGCCGAACGGCACGACGGCGAAGAGGCGTTGGTTCAGGAACGGCAGGTTGGCGCAGACGAGCGCCAACAGCACGATGAACCAGCCGGCTGCCGACATTACAGCGGCAGCGTGTGACGGATTGCCTGCAGGCAGGCGGTCAGCAGCGGGCTCGGGATCAGGCCGAGCACGACGACCGCCAGGCCGTTCAGCACGAGGATCGTGCGCTTGCAGAAGTCGCCCGAGATCGGCGTCGAATCCTGCGGCGCATCGAAGTACATCAGCTTCACGATGCGCAGGTAGTAGAACGCGCCGAACAACGACGTGATCACGGCCAGCACGGCCAGCCACGTGAGGCCCGCGTTGACGGTCGCCTCGAGCACGGCCAGCTTCGCGTAGAAGCCGACGGTCGGCGGGATGCCGGCCAGCGAGAACATCATGACCATCATCACGAACGCGAACACCGGGCTGCGCTTGTTGAGGCCCTTGAAGTCGTCGATCGTTTCCGCTTCGAAATCGCGGCGCGCGAGCAGCATCACCACGCCGAACGAGCCGAGCGTCGTGATCAGGTAGACGATCGCGTAGAACATCGCCGAGCTGTAGGCGTTCGCCGGTGCCGCCGCGTCGCCCTTCACGATGCCCGCGAGCAGGCCGAGCAGCACGAAGCCCATGTTCGAGATCGCCGAGTACGCGAGCATCCGCTTGATGTTGCGCTGGACGATACCGGTGATGTTACCGACGATCAGCGACAGCGCGGCCAGGATCACGAGCGCGGTCTGCCAGTTCTGCGCGAGCGGCAGCAGGCCCATCACCAGGAAGCGCAGGCCCCACGCGAACGCGGCAACCTTCGGGCCGCCGCCGACGAACAGCGTCATCGCGGTCGGTGCGCCCTGGTAGACGTCCGGCACCCACATGTGGAACGGCACGGCGCCGAGCTTGAACGCGATACCGGCGACGATGAAGATCACGCCGAACATCAGCACGGCCGCGTCGGTGTTGCCGCCGACCGCCTTGTACACTTCGCCGAGTTCGAGCGAGCCGGTCGCGCCGTAGAGCATCGAGATGCCGTACAGCACGAAGCCCGACGCGAGCGCGCCCAGCACGTAGTACTTCATCGCGGCTTCGCTCGACTGCGCGGCATCGCGACGCAGCGCGATGACCGCATACAGCGACAGCGACATCAGTTCGAGACCGAGGTACAGCGTCAGGAAGTTGTTGCCCGACACCATGACCAGCTGACCGAGCAGCGAGAACATGCCGAGCAGGAACACGTCGCCGCGGAACATGTCGCGGTCTTCGAGGTACTTGCGCGAATAGACGAGCGAGACCGCGAAACCGAACGACACGACCGCCTTCATCATGCTCGCGAACGAGTCGACGACGACCATCTTCGAGAAGAAGTAGTACTGGTGCGGGTCGAGCGCCTGGACCGCGAACCACACGCCGGCGACGACCGACGAGACGACCGCGATCAGATAGGTCAGGCGGCGGCCGGAAGCACCGGTAAAGGTGTCGTTCAGCCATGCGACGACGATGGCGGCCATCACCAGCGCGTCAGGCAACAGGACATTCATAGGAGCGTTCATGATCTTGATTTCCTCCGCTCGCGATTACTGGGCCAGCGGCAGCTTCGACTGCGCGACGTGGGAGAGGAGGTTTTCGACGGAAACGTGCATCACGTCGGTGAAAGGCTTCGGATACAAGCCCATCAGCAGCGTGAACGCGGCGAGCACGGCCAGCATCAGGAATTCGCGACGGCCGATGTCCTTCAGCTTGGCAACGTGATCGTTCGCGACCGCGCCGAAATACACGCGCTTGTACATCCACAGCGTGTAGGCCGCGCCGAGGATCAGCGTGAATGCCGCGCCGAATGCGATCCAGAAGTTGTACTGGACGGCCGCGAGAATCACCATGAACTCGCCGACGAAACCCGACGTACCCGGCAGGCCGCAGTTGGCCATCGAGAACAGCATCGCGAATGCCGCGAACTTCGGCATCACGTTGACGACGCCACCGTAATCGGCGATCTGGCGCGAGTGCACGCGGTCGTACAGCACGCCGATGCAGAGGAACATCGCGCCCGACACGAAGCCGTGCGAGATCATCTGGATGATCGCGCCTTCGACGCCGAGCTGGTTGAAGATGAAGAAGCCGAGCGTGACGAAGCCCATGTGCGCGATCGACGAATACGCGACCAGCTTCTTCATGTCGGCCTGCACCATCGCGACGAGGCCGATGTAGATCACCGCGATCAGCGACAGCGTGATCACGACGGGTGCCAGGAAGTGGCTCGCGTCAGGCGTGATCGGCAGCGAGAAGCGCAGGAAACCGTACGCGCCGAGCTTCAGCATAATCGCGGCCAGCACGACCGAGCCGCCCGTCGGCGCTTCCACGTGCGCGTCCGGCAGCCACGTGTGCACCGGCCACATCGGCACCTTCACCGCGAACGCGAGGAAGAACGCAATGAACAGCAGGATCTGTGGCGTCATCGCGATCTTCGCGTTCTGCCACGTCGCGAGGTCGAACGAGTGCGTTTCCGTGTACAGGTAGATCAGCGCGACCAGCATCAGCAGCGAGCCGGCCAGCGTGTACAGGAAGAACTTGAACGCCGCATACACGCGGTTCGGGCCGCCCCACACGCCGATGATGATGTACATCGGGATCAGGGTCGCCTCGAAGAACACGTAGAACAGCAGGCCGTCGGCCGCCGAGAACACGCCGATCATGATCCCGGACAGGATCAGGAACGCCGCGAGGTACTGTGCGACGTTCTCGGTGATCACTTCCCACGCGGCGATCACGACGATCACGGTGATCAGCGCGGTCAGCACGACGAACCACATCGAGATGCCGTCGACGCCGAGGTGATACGCAATGTCGAAGCGTTCGATCCAGGTCGACTTCTCGACGAACTGCAGCGCAGCCGTGCTCGAGTCGAAGCCCGTGATCAGCGGGATCGTGACCGCGAGGCCGAGCAGCGCACCGATCAGCGCAACCCAGCGGGCCGTCCCCGGATTTTTGTCGTTACCTACCGCAAGCACGAGGAGGCCGAAAACGATCGGCAGCCAGATCGCGGTACTGAGAATCGGAAAAGCGTGCATTAGTTGTCCCCCCGCCTTATTTGCCGCCGAGCGTTACAAACAGGGTCAGGAGCCCCAGCATGCCGATGATCATGGCGAACGCGTAGTGATAGATGTAACCGGATTGGAGGAAGCGGATCACGCCGGCGAACCAGCCGATGAACCGGGCGCTGCCGTTGACGAGGCCGTCGATCACGACGACGTCGCCCTCCTTCCACAGGCCGCGGCCGATCGCCACCGAACCGCGGGCGAACACCACTTCGTTGATCTTGTCCATGTAGTACTTGTTGTCCAGCAGCGTGTAGATCGGGCCGAACGCGCGGCGGATCGACGCCGGCAGCTCCGGACGCTTCAGGTACAGGAACCACGCGACGACGACACCGGCGAGCGCCAGCCACACCGGCAGGCCCGACACCGAGTGCAGGCCCATGCCGACCCAGCCGTGGAACTCTTCGGCCATCTCGGCCAGCGCCGGATGGTTTTCGCCGATGAAGATCACCTTGTCGAATGCGACGCCGTGCTGGAAGAAATCGCCGAACAGCATCGGGCTGATCGCGATCGCGCCGATGATCACCGACGGGATCGCCAGCAGGACCAGCGGCACCCACACGACCCACGGGGTCTCGTGCGGCTCGTGCGCGTGGTCGTCATGACCGTGGCCATGGCCGTGATCGTCGTGGCCGTGCGCGGCCGCCATGCCCATCGGCGATTCCGGATGCTTCGGCTGGCGGAAGCGCTCTTCGCCGTGGAACACCAGGAAGTACATGCGGAACGAGTACAGCGCCGTGACGAACACGCTCGCGACGACCGCGAAGTACGCGAAGCCCGAACCCGGCAGGTGCGACAGCTTCACCGCGTCGATGATCGAGTCCTTCGAGTAGAAGCCCGAGAAGAACGGCGTACCGATCAGCGCGAGCGAGCCGACGAGCGACGTGATCCACGTGATCGGCATGTACTTGCGCAGGCCGCCCATGTTGCGCATGTCCTGGTCGTGGTGCATGCCCATGATCACCGAGCCGGCGCCGAGGAACAGCAGCGCCTTGAAGAACGCGTGCGTCATCAGGTGGAACACGGCGACCGGGTAAGCGGACACGCCGAGCGCGACGGTCATGTAGCCGAGCTGCGACAGCGTCGAGTACGCGACCACGCGCTTGATGTCGTTCTGGACGATGCCGAGGAAGCCCATGAAGAGCGCCGTGATCGCGCCGATCACCGTGATGAAGGACAGCGCGGTATCCGACAGCTCGAACAGCGGCGACATGCGCGAGACCATGAAGATGCCGGCCGTGACCATCGTCGCCGCGTGAATCAGCGCCGAGATCGGGGTCGGGCCTTCCATCGAGTCCGGCAGCCACACGTGCAGCGGGAACTGCGCCGACTTACCCATCGCGCCGATGAACAGGCAGATACAGGCAACGGTCAGCAGGCCCCAGTCGGTGCCCGGGAAGTGCAGGCTCGCGAGTTCCGCGCGCTTCGCGAACACTTCGCCGTAGTTCATCGAGCCAGCGAACGCGAGCAGCAGGCCGATGCCGAGCAGGAAGCCGAAGTCGCCCACGCGGTTCACGAGGAACGCCTTCATGTTCGCGTAGATCGCGCTCTCACGCGTGAAGTAGAAACCGATCAGCAGGTACGACACCAGACCCACCGCTTCCCAGCCGAAGAACAGCTGCAGGAAGTTGTTGCTCATCACGAGCATCAGCATCGAGAACGTGAACAGCGAGATGTACGAGAAGAAGCGCTGGTAGCCGTCCTCTTCCGCCATGTAGCCGATCGTGTACACGTGCACCATCAGCGAGACGAAGGTCACGACGACCATCATCATCGCGGTCAGCGAATCGACGAGGAAGCCGACTTCGAGCTTCAGCGAGCCGACGTTCATCCATTCGTAGACGGTCGCGTTGAAGCTCGCACCGCCCATCACGTCGAAGAAGACTTTCGCCGACAGGAGGAACGCGATCAATACGCCGAGGATCGTGATCCGGTGTGCGCCCTTGCGCCCGACTGCGTTCCCGAACAGCCCCGCAATCAGCGAGCCGGCCAGCGGAGCGAGCGGAATCGCCAGCAGCAGGTTTTCATTGAGTGTCGTTGACATAACAGCGTTGCCTGAAATTAACCTTTGAGCTGATCGAGATCCTCGACATTGATCGTGTCGAGCTTACGGAACAGGGTCACCAGAATCGCGAGACCGATCGCGGCTTCCGCTGCGGCGACGGTCAGCACGAAGAACACGAAGATCTGGCCGTGCACGTCACCCAGATAGTGCGAGAACGCGACGAAGTTGGTGTTCACCGCCAGCAGCATCAGTTCGATCGACATCAGGATGATGATGACGTTGCGGCGGTTCAGGAAAATCCCGACGATCGCGATCGCGAACAGGATCGCGCCGAGCACAAGGTAGTGAGCAAGAGTCAGCATGGTTTTCTTTTCCTCCGCTTAGCCGTTGGTGCCCGAACCGGCTTCGCTTTGCGCCGCTTCCGGCTGCGGCTTGTCCGCTTCCATCTTCACGAGGCGCACGCGGTCGTTGCGGCGCACCTTGACCTGATCCGACACACGCTGGCGCTTGCTGTCCTTGCCCTTGCGCTCGGTCAGCCCGATCGCGGCGATGATCGCGACCAGCAGCACGAGGCCGGCGATTTCGAACGCGAAGATGTAGTCGGTGTAGATCACCTTGCCGATCAGGCGCGTGTTCGACCAGTTGGCCATCTCGCCCGTCGCCATCGCATGCACGGTGTGCGTGTCGCCGTAACCGCGCCACAGGATCAGCGCGGTTTCGATCACGATGATCGCGCCGACCACGGTGGCCATCGGTACGAAGCGCTTGAAATCGCGGCGCAGGTAGTCGATGTTGATGTCCAGCATCATCACGACGAACAGGAACAGCACCATCACCGCGCCCACGTAGACCAGCACCAGCAGGATCGCGAGGAACTCCGCCTCCAGCAGCATCCAGATCGCGGCGGCGTTGAAGAACGCCAGCACAAGGAAAAGCGCAGACGCCACCGGGTTGCGCGAAGTGATCACCTTCAGCCCTGATACCACCAGGAGCAGCGCGAAGATGTAGAACAGTACGGTCGTGAATTCCATGATTACCGGTTCATCGTTAGGCCATAGTCAGGCGCGGCTTGCGGGACGCCCGCACCCGTCGCGGCGGCTCGGCCCGTTCATGCCGGGCCGGCACTGCAAACACAATCAACGATACGGCGCGTCGGCAGCCTTCGCCGCGGCGATGTCCTTCTCGTAGCGGTCGCCCACCGCGAGCAGCATATCCTTCGTGAAATACAGGTCGCCGCGCTTTTCGCCGTGGTACTCGAGAATCTGCGTCTCGACGATCGAATCGACCGGGCAGCTCTCTTCGCAGAAACCGCAGAAGATGCACTTCGTCAGGTCGATGTCGTAGCGCGTCGTGCGGCGCGTGTTGTCCGCGCGCGTTTCCGATTCGATCGTGATCGCCAGCGCGGGGCACACGGCCTCGCACAGCTTGCACGCGATGCAGCGCTCTTCGCCGTTCTCATAGCGGCGCAGCGCGTGCAGCCCGCGGAAACGCGGCGAAATCGGGGTCTTCTCTTCCGGGAACTGCACGGTGAACTTGCGCTTGAACGTGTAACGACCGGTCAGCGCGAGCCCCTTCAGCAGCTCGGTCAGGAAGAAAGTCTTAAAGAAGTGTTGGATAGCCGTCATGATTTCGTCCTTACTTCACCCAGATGTTCAGCGGCGACATCATCCAGCAGCCGACCACGACCACCCAGATCACCGTGACCGGCAGGAACACCTTCCAGCCCAGACGCATGATCTGGTCGTAACGGAAGCGCGGGAACGTCGCGCGCACCCAGATGAACACCGACAGCAGTGCGAAGACCTTCAGCACCAGCCAGAAGATGCCCGGGATGAACGACAGGAATTCGAACGGGGCGTCCCAGCCGCCGAGGAACAGCGTCGCAGCGAGCGCCGAGATCACGATCATGTTGATGTACTCGGCGAGGAAGAACAGCGCGAACGCCATACCCGAGTAATCGATCATGTGACCCGCGACGATCTCCGACTCCCCTTCCACCACGTCGAACGGGTGACGGTTCGTTTCGGCGATGCCCGAGATGAAGTAGACGACGAACGCCGGCAGCAGCGGCAGCCAGTTCCACGACAGGAAGTTCACGCCGTGGCCGGCGAAGAAGCCGTGCTGTTGCGAGCCGACGATTTCCGACAGGTTCAGGCTGCCGGCCGTCATCAGCACCAGCACCAGCGCGAAGCCCATCGAGATTTCGTACGACACCATCTGTGCCGCGGCGCGCATCGCACCGAGGAACGCGTACTTCGAGTTCGACGCCCAGCCGGCGAGAATCACCGCGTACACGCCGATCGACGAGATCGCCATCGCGTACAGCAGGCCCGCGTTCACGTTCGCGAGCACGGCTTCGGCCTGGAACGGGATCACCGCCCACACGGCGAACGCCGGCACGACGGTCATGATCGGCGCGATCAGGTACAGCCAGCGGCTGGCGGCGGTCGGCTGGATGACTTCCTTCAGCAGCAGCTTCAGCACGTCGGCGATCGGCTGCAGCAGGCCGCCGGGGCCGACGCGGTTCGGGCCGAGACGTACGTGCATCCAGCCGATCAGCTTGCGTTCCCACAGAATCAGGTACGCGACGCACAGCAGGATGACGACGGAGACGACGAGGATGCGCACGACTGCCCACACCGTCGGCCACGCGAAGCCGAGAAGCTGGGCCCCGCCCGCGTTGATCGTATCGAACAAGCTCATTTACGCCTTCTCCACCACCAGTTCACCGGACAGGCTGCCGAGCGCTGCGCCGGCAGGCGTCGCCGCCGACACGCGAACGACCGTCTCCGCAAGATTCGCGTCGCGCACGGCCGGCAATTGCACCGCACGCTCGCCCTGGCGCACGCGCACCGCGTCGCCTTCCTTCAAGCCCAGCTTGTCGAACAGCGCGGCCGGCAGGGCTGCGACGTTCGCCGCTTTCGCGGCGGCCGTCAGGTGCAGCGCACCCGCGCGGCGCACGAGTGCGTCGGCGTGATAGATCGGCACATCGGCCAGGCGCTCGAAACCGCCGTTCGCGGCATTCGCCGCGGCACGGGCCGGCGCGACCGACGTCTGGTTCGACAGGCGACCCGCGACGCCGGCGTCGCCGAGCGCGGCGACACGCACTTCTTCCGCGGTCTCGTATTCGAAGTTCGGCAGGCCGAGCAGGCTGCCGAGCACGCGCAGCACCTTCCACGCCGGACGCGTGTCGCCGAGCGGGCGCACGACGCCGTTGAAGCTCTGCACGGTGCCTTCCGCGTTGACGAACGTACCGGCCGTTTCCGTGAACGGCGCGACCGGCAGCAGCACGTCGGCGTAGTCGAGGCCGTGCTTGAACGGCGACATCACGACGACCATCTCCGCCTGGTTCAGCGCGGCCAGTGCCTGCGCCGGGTCGGCCGTATCGAATTCCGGTTCGACGTTCAGCAGCACGTAGCCCTTGCGCGGCTGCGCGAACGCTTCGCGTGCGTTCAGGCCGCCTTCGCCCGGCAGTGCGCCGACCACATGCGCGCCGACCGTGTTCGCCGCTTCCGTCAGGAAGCCGAACGTGGCGCCGGTGTTGTCGGCGATCCACTGGGCGACGGCGTGCAGCTTCGCGAATTGCGGATGACGGACCGCGACGTTGCCGAGCAGCACCGCGCGGCGTTCGCCGTTCGCGAGCGACTGCGCGACAGCCTGCGCGGCCGGCGATGCCGTGACGCCCGCGAGCGCGTCGGGCAGCGCGACGCCGCGCAGTTGCGCGACGGCCGCGGCGATGCCGGCCAGCTCGTCGAGCCATGCGGACGGCGCGGCGACGATGCGTTGCGCGGTCGGGATCAGCGAATCGTCGCCGGTCGCGTGCAGGAAGTGCAGCTTCGCACCGTTCTTCGCAGCCTGACGCAGGCGCGATGCGAACAGCGGGTGGTCGCGGCGCAGGAACGACCCGACGACGAACGCGGCGTCCACGTTCGACAGATCGGCGATCGGCATGCCGAGCCACGGCGCGCCCTGGACCGGTGCCGAGAAATCCTGCTGACGCAGACGGAAGTCGACGTTCGGCGTTTTCAGTTCGTTGGCGAGCTGCTTCACGAGGAACAGCTCTTCGGCCGTGCTGTGCGCGCTCGCGAGCATCGCCAGCGCGTTCGCGCCGTGATCCGCGGCGATGCCCTTCATGCCCTTCGCGACGTATTCGAGCGCGGTCTGCCAGTCGGTCTCGATCCACTGGCCGCCCTGCTTCAGCATCGGCTTCGTCAGGCGCTCTTCGCTGTTGAGGCCTTCATACGAGAAACGGTCCTTGTCCGAGATCCAGCATTCGTTGATCGCTTCGTTCTCGAACGGCAGCACGCGCATCACGCGGTTGTTCTTCACCTGCACGACGAGGTTCGCGCCGACGGAATCGTGCGGGCTCACCGACTTGCGACGCGACAGTTCCCAGGTACGGGCGCTGTAGCGGAACGGCTTGCTGGTCAGCGCGCCGACCGGGCACAGGTCGATCATGTTGCCCGACATTTCGGAGTCGACCGTCTTGCCGACGAACGTCGTGATTTCCGAATGCTCGCCGCGGCCCAGCATGCCGAACTCCATCACGCCGGCGATTTCCTGGCCGAAGCGGACGCAGCGCGTGCAGTGGATGCAGCGCGACATTTCTTCCATCGAGATCAGCGGGCCCACGTTCTTGTGGAACACCACGCGCTTTTCTTCCGAGTAGCGCGACGACGACTTGCCGTAGCCGACCGCCAGATCCTGCAGCTGGCATTCGCCGCCCTGATCGCAGATCGGGCAATCGAGCGGGTGATTGATGAGGAGGAATTCCATCACCGACTGCTGCGCCTTCACAGCCTTGTCGGACTGCGTGCGGACGATCATGCCGGCCGACACGGGGGTCGCGCAGGCAGGCACGGCCTTCGGCATCTTCTCGACTTCGACGAGACACATCCGGCAGTTGGCCGCAACCGACAGTTTCTTGTGATAGCAGAAGTGAGGAATGTACGTATCCGCCTTGTGCGCAGCCTGGATCACCATGCTGCCTTCGGGCACCTCGACCTTCTTGCCGTCTATTTCAAGTTCAACCATGATGGTGAATGGTCCTTAACCTATTTCCGCCCGTTCGCGCCTTCGCCCGACCGTGCGCTCAAATTCCGCAACCGGGTGCGCTTCAGGCTGCCGCCGCGTGCGCGTGGCCGCCGACCATGCAGTGCTTGTGCTCGACGTGGTACGCGAATTCGTCCCAGTAGTGCTTCAGCATCCCGCGTACCGGCATCGCCGCCGCATCGCCGAGCGCACAGATCGTGCGGCCCATGATGTTCTCGGCCACCGAGTTCAGCAGGTCCAGATCTTCCTGGCGGCCTTCGCCGTGCTCGATACGGTTCACGACGCGATACAGCCAGCCGGTGCCTTCACGGCACGGCGTGCACTGGCCGCACGATTCCTCGTAGTAGAAGTACGACAGGCGCAGCAGCGAGCGCACCATGCAGCGCGTCTCGTCCATCACGATCACCGCGCCGGAACCGAGCATCGAGCCCGCCTTCGCGATCGAGTCGTAGTCGAGATCGGTCTGCATCATGATGTCGCCCGGGATCACCGGCGCCGACGAACCGCCCGGAATCACGGCCTTGATCTTCTTGCCGCCGCGCATCCCGCCGGCGAGCTCCATCAGCGTCGCGAACGGCGTGCCGAGCGGCACCTCGTAGTTGCCCGGGCGCTCGACGTCGCCCGACACCGAGAAAATCTTCGTGCCGCCGTTGTTCGGCTTGCCGATCTCGAGGTAATTCTGCGGCCCGATGGACAGCAGGAACGGCACCGCGGCGAACGTCTCGGTGTTGTTGATCGTGGTCGGCTTGCCGTACACGCCGAAGCTCGCCGGGAACGGCGGCTTGAAGCGCGGCTGGCCCTTCTTGCCTTCGAGCGACTCGAGCAGCGCCGTTTCCTCGCCGCAGATGTACGCGCCGTAACCGTGGTGCGCGTGCAGCTGGAACGAGAATTCCGAGCCCATGATGTTGTCGCCGAGGAACCCGGCGGCGCGTGCCTCATCGAGCGCTGCTTCGAAGCGTCGATACACTTCGAAGATTTCGCCGTGGATGTAGTTGTAGCCGACGGTGATGCCCATCGCGTACGCGCCGATGGCCATGCCTTCGATCAGCGCATGCGGGTTCCAGCGCAGGATGTCGCGATCCTTGAACGTGCCCGGCTCGCCTTCGTCCGAGTTGCAGACGAGGTACTTCTGCCCCGGGAACTGGCGCGGCATGAAGCTCCACTTCAGGCCGGTCGGGAAGCCCGCACCGCCGCGACCGCGCAGGCCCGACGCCTTCACGTCGGCGATCACCTGCTCGGGCGGAATCTTTTCTTCGAGAATGCGGCGCAGCTGCTTGTAGCCGCCGCGCGCAACGTAGTCTTCGAGGTGCCAGTTCTCGCCGTTCAGACCAGCGAGGATCAGCGGTTTGATGTGACGGTCGTGGAGGGACGTCATTTCGAGAGCTCCTCAAGCAGCTGGTCGATCTTCTCGCGGCTCATGAAGCTGCACATTCTGTGATTGTTCACCAGCAGCACCGGCGCATCGCCGCACGAGCCCATGCATTCGCCTTCCTTCAGCGTGAACTTGCCGTCGGGCGTGGTCTCGCCGAAGCCGATGCCCAGCTTCTGTTTCAGGTAGTCGGCAGTCGCTTCCGCGCCGCCGTGCGGGCCGAGCTGGCACGGCAGGTTCGTGCAGAGCGTGATCTTATGCTTGCCGACCGGTTTGAGCTCGTACATCGTGTAGAACGTCGCGACTTCCTGCACGGCAACGGCCGGCATGCCGAGATAGTCCGCAACGAACTGCATCAGTTCGGGCGACAGCCAGCCGTGCTCTTCTTGAGCCACGGCCAACGCCGACATCACGGCGGACTGTTTCTGATCGGCGGGATACTTCGTCAACGCTCGATCGATTTCCTTCAGGCCTTCAGCTGAGATCATTTTCAGACACGACTCTTTCAATTCCTACCGAACGAACAACCTGCCGCACACTGGGGTGCATGGACGGCAGACCTGGCGCTCACTCTGTTGACAGCTTGCGAAGCCGCGCCGGTTCAGCGCGCATCGCGTGTGACTTACTGCTCGCCGCCCGCGCTCGCGGACGGCGCAACCATTAGCGATCGATTTCGCCGAACACGATGTCCTGCGTACCGATGATCGTGACGGCGTCGGCGATCATGTGACCGCGCGCCATTTCGTCGAGCGACGCCAGGTGCGCGAAACCCGGTGCGCGAATCTTGAGGCGATACGGCTTGTTGGCGCCGTCCGACACGAGGTAGATGCCGAATTCACCCTTCGGATGCTCGACCGCCGCGTACGCTTCGCCTTCCGGCACATGGAAACCTTCGGTGAAGAGCTTGAAGTGGTGAATCAAGTCTTCCATGTTGGTCTTCATGCCGACGCGCGACGGCGGGGCAACCTTGTGATTGTCCGTCATCACCGGGCCCGGATTCTTGCGGAGCCACTCAATACACTGTTTCGCGATGCGGATCGACTGGCGCATTTCTTCGACGCGCACCAGATAGCGGTCATAGCAATCGCCGTTCACGCCGACCGGCACGTCGAAATCCATCCGATCGTACACTTCGTAGGGCTGCTTCTTGCGCAGGTCCCATGCGATGCCCGAGCCGCGCAGCATCGGGCCCGTCAGGCCCATCTGCAGCGCACGTTCCGGGCTCACCACGCCGATCCCGACCAGACGCTGTTTCCAGATCCGGTTGTCGGTCAGCAGCGTTTCGTATTCGTCGACGCACTTCGGGAAGCGCGTGAAGAAATCGTCGATGAAGTCGAGCACCGAACCACTGCGCGCTTCGTTCATCTTCGCGAGCGCCTTCTCGTTGCGAATCTTCGACGCCTTGTATTGCGGCATTGCGTCAGGCAGATCGCGGTAGACGCCGCCCGGACGATAGTAGGCCGCGTGCATCCGGGCGCCGGACACCGCTTCGTACACGTCCATCAGGTCTTCGCGCTCGCGGAACGCGTACAGGAACACGGCCATCGCGCCGACGTCGAGTGCGTGCGCGCCAATCCACATCAGGTGGTTCAGCACGCGCGTGATTTCGTCGAACAGCACGCGGATGTACTGCGCGCGCTCCGGCACTTCGATGCCGAGCAGCTTTTCGATCGCGAGCACGTAGCCGTGCTCGTTGACCATCATCGACACGTAGTCGAGACGGTCCATGTACGGCACGGACTGGATGAAGGTCTTGGATTCCGCGAGCTTTTCCGTCGCGCGGTGCAGCAGGCCGATGTGCGGATCGGCACGCTGGATGACTTCGCCGTCGAGCTCGAGCACGAGGCGCAGCACACCGTGCGCTGCCGGGTGCTGCGGGCCGAAGTTGAGCGTGTAGTTCTTGATTTCTGCCATGACGCCCCCTTAATGTTTCAGACCGCCATAGCGATCCTCGCGGATCACGCGCGGCGTGATTTCGCGCGGCTCGATCGTCACCGGCTGGTACACGACCCGCTTCTCTTCCGGGTCGTAACGCATTTCGACGTAGCCCGACACCGGGAAGTCCTTGCGGAACGGGTGACCGATGAAGCCGTAGTCGGTGAGGATGCGGCGCAGGTCGGGGTGGCCTTCGAACACGATGCCGTACAGGTCGAACGCTTCGCGCTCGTACCAGTTCGCCGAGGTCCAGATGTCGACCAGCGACGCCACGATCGGCAGATCGTCGTCCGGCGCGAATGCGCGCAGGCGCAGGCGCCAGTTGTTCGTGACCGACAGCAGGTGCGACACGGCCGCGAAGCGCGGGCCGTCGTAGGCGCCGTCGCCGAAGGTCTGGTAGTCGACGCCGCACAGGTCGATCAGTTGCTCGAAACGGAGCTTCGGATCGTCGCGCAGCGTCTTTGCGACTTCGAGGTAATCGCTCGCCTTCACGACGAGCGTCAGTTCACCGATCGCTTCGGTGAGGCTCACCACGCGCGCGCCGAGCGCGGCTTCGAGGTTTGCCTTGAGGGTCTCGATTTTGCTTGCCATATTGAGGGGACGCTCGGGGCTTTATTGACGGGCGATGGTATTGGTGCGGCGGATCTTCGCCTGAAGCTGGATCACGCCGTAGACCAGCGCCTCGGCCGTGGGCGGACAGCCCGGCACGTAAACGTCGACCGGCACGATCCGGTCGCAGCCGCGGACCACCGAGTACGAGTAGTGGTAGTAACCCCCCCCGTTTGCGCACGACCCCATCGAGATCACCCAGCGCGGCTCGGCCATCTGGTCGTACACGCGGCGCAGCGCGGGCGCCATCTTGTTGCACAGCGTGCCGGCCACGATCATCACGTCCGACTGACGCGGGCTCGGACGGAACACGACCCCGAACCGGTCCAGATCGTAACGGGCCGCACCCGCATGCATCATCTCGACGGCGCAACACGCGAGCCCGAACGTCATCGGCCACAGCGAGCCGGTACGCGTCCAGTTGATCAGCTTGTCAGCCGTCGTGGTGACAAACCCTTCCTTCAAGACCCCTTCGATACTCATTTGCTTTCCACTCCAGACGAGCGACCGAGCGTGGCCGCCCATGCAAACCGGCGATTAACCCATCACTCCCAGTCGAGGCCGCCTTTCTTCCAGATATAGGCAAAGCCCAGCAGGAATTCGAGCAGAAAAATCATCATTGCGATGAAACCCGGCCAGCCGATGTCCCGGAGCGCGACGCCCCACGGAAACAGGAATGCGGTTTCGAGATCGAAGATGATGAACAGGATGGCGACGAGGTAATACCGAACGTCGAATTTCATCCGGGCGTCTTCAAAGGCTTCGAAGCCGCACTCGTACGGTGCGTTCTTCTCGACGTCCGGCTTGTTGGGACCAAGGAGCTTGCCGATGCTGACCAGCGCTATACCTAAACCAGTGCCCACGAGGAGGAACAACAAGACGGGGTAATAGGCTGCGAGGTTCAAGGCAATCCTCTATCGGTTGGTTCTGAGCGTCCGGAGAATACCACTTCCGGCGGAAGGAATCATTTCGGAGTACAGGCGATCGCAAGACAACCGCAAGCACACCCCAGAAATGAAAAATGCCAGCCACTAGAAGCGGCTGGCATTGAGTAACTTTGGTGCCGACGGCGAGACTCGAACTCGCACAGCTTTCGCCACTACCCCCTCAAGATAGCGTGTCTACCAATTTCACCACGTCGGCACTGCATGCAACTCGGGTTGTGCTGCTCGTTTCCCGCGAATCGCTTCAAGAATTAAATTCTAACCCGAGTTCCAGATTTGTTCAACGCACAAACGCAAAAAATTTAACTTTTTATTTCGGGACATCCTGGCCCGGCGCGCTTGCGGCCGAACCGGCGGCAGCGGACGCCGCGACGGCCGGTGCCGACGCTGCAGGTGCCGATGCCGGCGCGGTCACGGCCGTGCCGAGCACGCCCGCCGACGGCGTCGACTTGTACGAACCGAGGTACGTCAGCGCGAGCGTCGCGACGAAGAAGATCGTCGCGAGAATGCCCGTCGTACGCGACAGGAAGTTCGCCGAGCCCGTCGCACCGAACAGGCTGCCCGACGCGCCGCTGCCGAACGCGGCACCCATGTCGGCCCCCTTGCCGTGCTGCAGCAGCACGAGCCCAATCACACCGAGTGCAGACAGCACCTGCACCACAATAATCAGCGTCTTGAATAACAGCATCACACCCACCCGATTGGATCGGGCGACCGGACCGACCGGCCGCCGTCATGGTTCAATTCGATCTCGGACCGCTCAACGCGCGGCCCGGCAGATCGCCAGGAAATCTTCCGCCTTCAGCGACGCGCCGCCGATCAGGCCGCCGTCGATGTCCGGCTGCGCGAACAGCTCTTCCGCGTTGTCCGGCTTCACGCTGCCGCCGTACAGCACGGACACGTCCGCCGCCCCCTTTGCCGCAAGACGCGTACGCAGGAACGCGTGCACGTCCTGCGCCTGCGCCGACGTCGCGCTCTTGCCCGTGCCGATCGCCCAGACCGGCTCGTACGCGACGACGATGCGCGCGGCCTCGTCAGCCGTCAGCACGGCCAGCACCGCGTCGAGCTGCGCACCGACGACCTGCTCGGTCGCACCCGACTCGCGCTCGTCGAGCGTCTCGCCGACGCACACGACCGGCGTGAGGCCCGCCGCGAGCGCGCGCTGCGTCTTCGCCGCGACCGTCTCGCTGCTTTCGCCGTGATACGCGCGACGCTCCGAATGGCCGACGATCGCGTACCGCGCGCCGAACTCCGCCACCATCGCGGCCGCCACTTCGCCGGTGAACGCGCCTTGCTCGTGCGCGGACACGTCCTGCGCACCGAACGCGACACGGCCACCGCCGAGTTGCGCCTGAACCTGCGCGAGATACGGGAACGGCACGCACACGCCGATCGACGTTTCAGCCGCCACCGCGCCCGCACCCTGCACCACTTCGTTCAGCAGCGCCTGGTTGCCGGCCAGCCGGCCGTGCATCTTCCAGTTGCCGATCACTCGCTTTGTTCGTTGTTTCGACATCGTGTCCGTCTCGTCACTATCTTGTCATTAACGTGCCGGAACCCGGCCGTCAGGTTGGATCTGGCGAAGCAAACCCGCGATTTTACTGCGCGGGGCTTGAACCGGTCAAACCGCGCATGTCAAGCCCGCCGCACGGGGCGCCAGGCGTTCGACCCCCAATCGAGCACGATCTTGCCGGTATGCTCGCTGCTTTCCATCAGCGCATGCGCCTGCGCGGCGTCCGCGGCGGGCAGCACGCGATAGATCACCGGCTTGATGCGGCCGTCGGCGAGCAGCGGCCATACGCGCGCCTTCAGCTGCGCGGCGATACGGGCCTTGAATTCGACCGGGCGCGGGCGCAGCGTCGAACCGGTGATCGTCAGCCGGCGGCGCAGGATCTCGCCGAGGTTGACGTCGGCCTTCGCGCCGCCAAGCAGCGCGATCAGCACGAGACGGCCGCCGTCCGCGAGCGCGGACAGCTCGCGCGGCACGTACGAGCCCGCCACCATGTCGAGGATCACGTCGACGCCGCGATCGTGCGTCAGCGACTTCACGACTTCGACGAAGTCTTCGGTCTTGTAGTTGATCGCGCGCTCGGCGCCGAGCGCCTCGCACGCACGGCACTTGTCGGCGGTGCCGGCCGTCGCGAACACGCGAAAACCGAGCGCATGCGCGATCTGGATCGCCGTCACGCCGATGCCGCTGGAGCCGCCCTGCACGAGCAGCGTCTCGTGCTCGCCGCCCTCGCCCGCGCCGAGCTGCGCACGGTCGAACACGTTGCTCCACACGGTGAAAAACGTTTCGGGCAGCGACGCGGCCTCGATATCGGTGAGGCCGCCCGGCACCGGCAGGCACTGCGGCAGCGGCGCGACCGCATATTCGGCATAGCCGCCGCCCGCGAGCAACGCGCACACGCGGTCGCCGAGCTTCAGGCCGAACGGGTTCAGCACCGCATCGGACAGATCGCCGCCGACGATCTCGCCCGCGACCTCGAGGCCCGGCAGATCCGACGCACCCGGCGGCGGCGCATAGGCGCCCTTGCGCTGGAACACGTCGGGCCGGTTCACGCCGGAAGCCGCCACCTTGATCAGCACCTCGCCGCGCTTCGGTTCGGGGCGCGGACGCTCCGCGAGCTTCAGCACGTCGGGGGCGCCGAATTCGGTGATTTCGATGGCTTTCATGGTGAAAATCGCTCCAGGATCGGAATCGGATGGCACGGCCGCGCGCACGGCGTGGACGCCTCGCCGGCGCTGCTGCGCCGCACAACGATGCTACAGAAAAAACGGCCGGCACGCTTTCGCACTGCCGGCCGTTGATCCGCCTGTCCGCTTACTGCTGCGGCGGCGTATCCGACTGCGCTGCAGCCGCTGCTTCATTCAGCAGCGCCTTGGCCGACAGACGCACGCGACCCTTCTCGTCCGTCTGGATCACCTTGACCTTCACCTGCTGACCTTCCTTCAGGTAGTCGTTGATGTCCTTCACGCGCTCGTTGACGATTTCCGAGATGTGCAGCAGGCCGTCCTTGCCCGGCAGCAGGTTCACGATCGCGCCGAAATCGAGCAGCTTGAGCACCGTGCCTTCGTACACCTGGCCGACTTCGATCTCGGCCGTGATCTGCTCGATGCGCTTCTTCGCTTCGGCCATGCCGTCGCTGCTCGTGCTCGCGATCGTCACGACGCCGTCATCCGAGATGTCGATGGTCGTGCCCGTTTCTTCCGTCAGCGCGCGGATCACCGAACCGCCCTTGCCGATCACGTCGCGGATCTTTTCCGGATTGATCTTGATGGTGATCATGCGCGGCGCGAATTCCGACAGTTGCGTGTTCGCACCCGACACCGCCGAGGTCATCTTGCCGAGGATGTGCATGCGGCCTTCCTTCGCCTGCGCGAGCGCGACCTGCATGATTTCCTTCGTGATGCCCTGGATCTTGATGTCCATCTGCAGCGCCGTCACGCCTTGCTCGGTGCCGGCCACCTTGAAGTCCATGTCGCCGAGGTGGTCTTCGTCGCCGAGGATGTCGGTCAGCACCGCGAACTTGTTGCCTTCGAGAATCAGGCCCATCGCGATACCCGCGACGTGCGCCTTCATCGGCACGCCGGCGTCCATCAGCGCGAGGCAGCCGCCGCACACCGATGCCATCGACGACGAACCGTTCGATTCGGTGATTTCCGACACGACGCGGATCGAGTAGCCGAATTCGTCGGCGCTCGGCAGGCACTTGACCAGCGCGCGCTTGGCCAGCCGGCCGTGGCCGATTTCGCGGCGCTTCGGCGAACCGACGCGGCCCGTTTCGCCGGTCGCGAACGGGGGCATGTTGTAGTGAAGCATGAAGCGCTCGCGGTATTCGCCTTCGAGCGCGTCGATGATCTGCTCGTCACCCTTCGTGCCGAGCGTCGCGACGACCAGCGCCTGCGTCTCGCCGCGCGTGAACAGCGCCGAGCCGTGGGTACGCGGCAGCACGCCGGTGCGGATTTCGATCGGGCGCACGGTGCGCGTGTCGCGGCCGTCGATGCGCGGCTCGCCGTTCAGGATCTGCGAGCGGACGATCTTCGCTTCGATGTCGAACAGGATATTGCCGACGGTGGCCTTGTCGGCCGCGACCGTGCCGGCCGCCAGCGCGTCTTCCTCGAGCTTCGCCGAGGTCGCCGCGTAGACTTCCTTCAGCTTCGCCGAACGTGCCTGCTTGTCGCGCAGCTGGTAAGCGGCGAGCAGATCGTTCTGCGCCAGCTCGGTCACGCGTGCGATCAGCGCCTCGTTCTTCGGCGCCGGCTGCCAGTCCCACTCGGGCTTGCCGCCGTCGCGCACCAGTTCGTGGATCGCGTCGATCGCGATCTGCATCTGCTCGTGGCCGAACACCACCGCGCCCAGCATCACGTCTTCCGACAGTTGGTCGGCTTCCGATTCGACCATCAGCACGGCGCGCTCGGTACCCGCGACGACGAGGTCGAGGCTCGATGCCTTGATCTGGTCACGCGTCGGGTTCAGCACGTACGCGTTGTCGATGTACGCGACGCGTGCGGCGCCGACCGGGCCGTTGAACGGCAGGCCCGACACGGCGAGCGCAGCCGATGCGCCGATCAGCGCGGGAATGTCCGCCGGGATTTCCGGGTTCACGGACAGCACGTGGATCACGACCTGGACTTCGTTGTAGAAGCCTTCCGGGAACAGCGGGCGCAGCGGACGGTCGATCAGGCGCGACGTCAGCGTCTCGTGCTCCGACGGACGGCCTTCGCGGCGGAAGAAGCCGCCCGGGATCTTGCCGGCCGAATAGGTTTTCTCGAGGTAGTCGACGGTCAGCGGGAAGAAGTCCTGGCCCGGCTTCGCCGACTTCGCGCCGACGACGGTCGCGAGCACGACGGTGTCTTCGACGTCGACGATCACGGCGCCGCTCGCCTGGCGAGCGACTTCACCGGTTTCGAGGCGCACCTTGTGCTGGCCCCACTGGAATTCCTTCACGACCTTGTTGAACATGGACATGGTTGCTCCTTTGTATTCATGCATTTCATTCGCCGCGCCGGCGATCCCGCGCGGCGGCGTCCCGACCGAATCACCCGGAGCAAGGTGTGTTTTTTATGCCATTCCAGCGCGGCGCTCAGGCAGCGACGCGCTGGAATGACACAAATCCCGCCCCGGTATCGATCGTTGCGGCAGGCCGGCACGAACGTGCCGGACAGCCTGCGATGCGTGTGACGCTACGCACCGCGCAAAAACAAAATGCCTGTATCAGCGGACTGACACAGGCATCTTGCTGGCGGCAATCGCCTCGATTACTTACGCAGACCCAGCTTCTCGATCAGTGCGCGGTAACGGTCGGCATCCTTGCCCTTGAGGTAGTCGAGCAGCTTGCGGCGGCGGCTCACCATGCGCAGCAGGCCGCGGCGGCTGTGGTGATCCTTCGCGTGGGTCTTGAAGTGACCCGTCAGTTCGACGATACGTGCGGTCAGCAGTGCGACCTGGACTTCGGGCGACCCCGTGTCGTTGGTACCGCGGGCGAACTGAGCAACGACTTCCGACTTCTTGATATCTGCAACAGACATGTGATTTCCTTTCTAACTGAACAGGCGGACACGGAAGAATGGCCGTGCCGTGACTTACAACCGGCGCGCATTGTAGCACAACTCGATGCCGTTCTTACCGCCTCCCGTCACGGACGCGTCATCGAACACGTCGACGGCATTTCCGTGCGCTGCGCCGGCACCGCGAGCACCGTCCGGAAGCCGTAGCCCGACCCTTCGTTGTCGAAGCGCACGCCCGGCGCGCCGACCTTGTCCATGTCCATCACGTAAAGGGGCTGGATCAGCTGGTGATCCTGCGCGCGCATCCGCGACGCGTGGAAGCCGTCGTCGAACGACAGGCCTTCGAGCGCACGCGCGACCGCGACCGGGTCGGCCGACCCCGCGCGGGTCATCGCGGCGGCCAGCATCTCGATCATCTGGCTCATCCGCCGCACCGGATAGTCGTCCTGCGCGGCCGGGAAACGGGTCCGGAACGCGCGGTAGAACGCGTCGGATTTGGCCCCGCCCGCGTTCGGATGCCAGTCGGCCACGGCCACCACGCGGCCGACGCCCGCGTCGCCCAGGGCCGCCGGCGCGCCGAGGCTGTTGCCATAGAACGTATAGAACTTCGCGTCGAGCCCCTGTTCGCGCGCCGCCTTCACGAGCAGCGTGAGGTCGTTGCCCCAGTTGCCGGTCACGACGGCGTCCGCGCCGCTGGCGCGGATCTTCGCGATATACGGCGAGAAATCCTTGATCCGGCCGATCGGGTGGAATTCGTTGCCCGCGATCGTCACGTCCGGGCGCCGCGCGGCCAGCGCCTGCCGTGCGAGGGTGCTGACGTCGTGGCCGAAGCTGTAGTCCTGGTTCAGCAGATAGACCTTGCGCAGCGCGCGATCACGCGCCATCACGTCCGCGAGCGCGGCCATCCGCATGCCGGCATGCGCATCGAAGCGGAAATGCCAGAAACTGCAACGCGCGCCGGTCAGCGCCGGATCGTCGGCCGAATAGTTCAGGAACAGCATCCGGCTGTCCGGATTGCGCGCGTTCAGCTTGTCGAGCGCCGCGACGAGCGCGGCCGCGACGGCCGAGCTGTTGCCCTGCGCGACGAAGCCGATATGGCGGTCGGCCGCCGCGCGCAACTGCACGAGCGCCTCCTCCGGGCTGCCCTTGCTGTCGAGCACGACGAGTTCGAGCGGATGCGCGCCATCGCGCAGCTTCACGCCGCCCGCCGCGTTGACCTGCTCGACACCGAAACGCAGATTGCGCTCGACCGCCGCCCCCGCGTTCGCGAACGGGCCCGACATCCCTTCGATCAGCGCGATCCGCACCGGCTCGCCACCGGCAAACGCGGACGACGCCAGCATCCACCCCGCGCTCCACGCGAGCGCGCACCGCTTCCAACCCTGCATCGGCCACCTGCCCTTCAATCTGCCCGAGAAGCGCGGATCATAGGCCGCCGCGACCGCCGCCCGCAAGCGTGACAGCTGCGATCCGCACCGATTTTTCGCATGCGATGCGCCGTCGCGCGCCGTCCGTGATAAAACGGGACTTGTTTCCGTGTTCTGGAGAATCCGATGCGCATTCGCATTCCCGCGCGCCTGCCGGTGCTGGCCGTCTGCGCTACCGCGCTGCTGGCCGGTTGCGCGCAACCGTGGCAGCAATACCAGGCCGGCCAGGACGAGTCGGCGATCGTCGCACGCATGGGCCCGCCGCGCGAGATCTACGACCTGCCCGGCGGCGGCAAGCGCCTGATGTGGCCGACCCAGCCAATGGGCGAAATCACGGTCGCGGCCGACGTCGATGCGGCCCACCGGATCGTCAACGTGCGTCAGGTGCTGCAGCCGAGCGAGTTCTATCGCGCGGAGATCGGCAAGTGGACGAAGACCGACGTCCTCGTCAATTTCGGACGCCCGGTCGAGACGTCCTACTTCCCGCTGATGAAACGCGAGGTGTGGACGTACCGGTATCTCGAGGACAACGTCTGGTACATGATGTACAGCTTCTACTTCGATCCGCAGGGCATCCTGCGCACCACGCAGAAAACGCCGGACCCGCTGCACGATCCCGATCGCCGCACCCTGTTCTGACCGATTGCGCATTCAAGCGCAATTGTCGCAATGGCCATTTACGAATTATTGCGTGAATGGCCATTTCATTTTTTCCGTCGTCTTATTTAATTCGAAGAACAAGACGGAAATCTTTTCCGATTCCTGACATTCCGATGGCAAGCCGCTGAACGCCCCGTCATGCGGGCCACTGCGCGCATACAGGCATGGGCCGTGCATGTCATGCGTCGCGCTGGTGCATGCAATGCACTATGCCCAATCAATTTGAAACAATTTGTTTCAGTTCACCCGGAGTGCTAGGGCATACCCCTAATATCAGTCGAAATTCAACCTTTCAATTTAGAAAGAATGCGCTTGCGCCATTTCGGCCGATATTTATTTGCCTTTATCACAAAGGAGTCCTCATGAATCGCCCCAAGAGCATGCTGGTTGCCAACATTGCCTGGGCCCGCGAGACGCGCGAACACACGCCCGGCTTCTTCGACGCACTCGCGCGCGGCCAGAACCCGCGCGTCCTGTGGATCGGCTGCGCCGACAGCCGCGTGCCGGCGGAAACCATCACGCACTGCGCGCCCGGCGAGCTGTTCGTCCATCGCAACATCGCGAACCTGTTCCATCCCGACGACGACAATTCCGCCAGCGTGCTCGAGTACGCGGTGCGGGTGCTGAAGGTCGATCACGTGATCGTGTGCGGCCACTACGGATGCGGCGGCGTGCGCGCATCGCTGCTGCCGCCGCCCGCCGACCTGCCGCACGTCGCGCGCCGCATCGCACCGCTCTGCGCGCTCGCGCGGCGCCATCGCGACACGCTCGACGGGCTCGACGACATGGCCGCCGCCGACCGCCTCGCCGAGCTGAACGTGCTCGAACAGGTGCGGCTGCTGCGCGCGTCGCCGATCGTGCGCGGTCGCGAACGGCCGCCGCTCGTGCATGGCTGGATCTTTTCGCTCGCCGACGGCCGCCTGAAGGAGCTCGATTCCGGCTATGCGGCATTGCCGACCGAAGCCGAGCCCGAACCTGTCGCGACCGCCGCCGCGCTCGGTTGACCCGCGCCCTGCCCTCCCTGCCAACGAAACCACCCCAACCATGAAACTGAACGAGCGCCTGTCCACCCTGCCGCGCGACATCGTCGCCGGCATCGTCGTTTTCCTCGTTGCGCTACCGCTCTGTCTCGGTATCGCCAACGCCTCCGGCGTCGAGCCGTTCGCCGGGCTCGTGTCGGGCATCGTCGGCGGCATCGTCGTCGCGCTGCTGAGCGGCTCGTCGCTGTCCGTCAGCGGACCGGCCGCCGGCCTCGTCGTGATCGTCGTCGAAGGGATCGCGCAACTCGGCAGCTTCTCCGCGTTCCTGCTCGCGGTGCTGCTGTCCGGCGTGCTGCAGTTCGGCTTCGGCATGCTGCGCGCCGGCCGCTTCGCCGCCTACGTGCCGTCGCCCGTCATCAAGGGCATGCTCGCCGCGATCGGCCTGCTGCTGATCGTGAAGCAGATTCCGTTCGCCTTCGGCATTGGCGGCTCGGCCGCGCAATCGTTTGCGAACTGGCCGGGGCTGCCGGTCGCATGGGCCGCCACGGCCATCGCGCTCGCGTCGCTCGCGCTGCTGGTGGCATGGGACACCCCCGCGCTGCGCCGCTTCGCGCTGGTGCGCTCGGTGCCCGCGCCGCTCGCGGTGGTCGTGCTCGGCATCGGCGCGACGCTGGTGCTGGGTGTCGTCGCGCCCGCGGTCGCGCCGGGCGCCGCCCACCGCGTCACCTTGCCCGAACTCGGATCGTTCACCGCCTTCGCGGCATCGCTCAAGCACGCGGAGCTCGGCCCCAACTTCGCGCAGCTCGTCAATCCGGACGTGTGGCGCGTCGCGATCACGCTCGCGGTCGTCGCCAGTCTCGAAACCCTGCTGAGCCTCGAAGCGGTCGAACAGATCGACCCGAAGCGCCGGCCGGTGCAACCCGACCGCGAACTGAAGGCCCAGGGCGTCGGCAATCTCGTCGCGGGCGCGGTCGGCGGCCTGCCGATCACGTCGGTGATCGTGCGCAGCTCGGTGAACGTCAACGCGGGCGCGCAAAGCCGGATGTCGGCGATCGTCCACGGGGTGCTGCTGCTCGCCAGCGTGTTCGCGCTCACCGGGCTGATCAACCTGATCCCGCTCGCGAGCCTCGCCGCGATCCTGATCCACACGGGCTTCAAGCTGGCGAAGCCGGCGCTGTTCCGCTCGGTGATGAAACAGGGGCCGGCCGCGTTCGTGCCGTTCGCCGCGACGATCGTCGGCGTGCTGGCGGTCGACCTGCTGTTCGGCATCGCGCTCGGCCTCGCGTGCAGCGTGCTCGCCGTCGCCGTCGCGAACCTGAAGAGCCCCGTCACGCTCGCGCAGCATGACGACCACTTCCTGCTGTCGTTCCGCAAGGACGTGTCGTTTCTGGGCAAGGTACAGGTCAAGCACCATCTGCGGCACATTCCGGACCGCGCGGCGGTGATCATCGACGCGACGCGCGCCGACTACATCGATCACGACGTGCTCGAACTGCTCGATGCGTTCGTCGCCGATGCGCCGCGGCGCGGGATCGCGGTCGAGTTCCGCCGGCGCCAGCCGGCGCCACGCACGGCGGCGCGCCGCTGGCTGTTCCGCGCGCCGGCCGCCGAATGAGCGGCCGATGAAAAAACACCCCGGCGGCGCAGGGCCGCACGGGGCGTTTCGGGCAACGTGACGCGCGGCGCTTACGAGCGCTGCGGGTTGACCTTGTCGTCCTTCGAGTGCAGCTTGTTCAGCGCGGAAATGTACGCCTTCGCGGACGCGGCGACGATATCCGGATCGGTGCCGACGCCGTTGACGATCCGCCCGCTCTTCGACAGCCGGACGGTCACTTCGCCCTGCGCCTGCGTGCCGGTCGTGATCGCGTTCACCGAGTACAGCAGCAGCTCGGACCCGCTGCCGACCTCACCCTCGATCGCATTGAACGTCGCATCGACCGGGCCGTTGCCGCGCGCCTCGCCGGTCACTTCCTTGCCTTCGACCGCGAACACGACCTTCGCCTGCGGCTGCTCGCCCGTTTCCGAACGCTGCGACAGCGACACGAACTTGAAGTGCTCCTGCTCCTGCGCGAGCGCCGACTCCTCGGACACGATCGCGATGATGTCCTCGTCGAAGATCTCCGCCTTGCGGTCGGCCAGATCCTTGAAGCGCATGAACGCGGCATTCAATTCCGCTTCGCTGTCGAGCGACACGCCGAGCTCCTGCAGGCGCTGCTTGAACGCGTTGCGGCCCGACAACTTGCCGAGCACGATCTTGTTCGCGGTCCAGCCCACGTCTTCCGCGCGCATGATCTCGTAGGTGTCGCGCGCCTTCAGCACGCCGTCCTGGTGAATGCCCGACGCGTGCGCGAATGCGTTCGCGCCGACCACCGCCTTGTTCGGCTGCACGACGAAGCCGGTGATCTGCGACACGAGCTTCGACGTCGGCACGATCTGCGACGTGTCGATGCCGACGTCGAGGCCGAAATAGTCCTTGCGGGTCTTCACGGCCATCACGATTTCCTCGAGCGACGTATTGCCCGCGCGCTCGCCGAGACCGTTGATCGTGCACTCGACCTGACGCGCGCCGCCGATCTTCACGCCGGCGAGCGAGTTCGCGACCGCCATCCCGAGGTCGTTGTGGCAGTGCACCGAAAAGATCGCCTTGTCCGAGTTCGGAATGCGCTCGCGCAGCGTCTTCACGAGGTTGCCGTAGAGTTCCGGCACGCCGTAGCCGACCGTATCGGCGATGTTGATCGTCGTCGCGCCTTCCGCGATCACGGCTTCCAGCACGCGGCACAGGAAATCCATGTCCGAGCGGCTGCCGTCTTCCGGCGAGAACTCGACGTTGTCGGTGAACTTGCGTGCGAAACGCACCGCGAGGCGCGCCTGCTCGAACACCTGGTCGGGCGTCATCCGCAGCTTCTTCTCCATGTGCAGCGGCGACGTCGCGATGAACGTGTGGATCCGGAAGCTGTTGGCCGGCTTCAGCGCGTCGGCCGCGCGCTGGATGTCCTTGTCGTTGGCCCGCGCCAGCGAGCAGATCGTGCTGTCCTTCACGAGACCGGCGATCGTGTGGATCGCGTCGAAATCGCCGTTCGAGCTGGCGGCGAAGCCGGCCTCGATCACGTCGACCTTCATCCGCTCGAGATTCTTCGCGATACGGATTTTCTCTTCCTTCGTCATCGATGCACCGGGCGATTGCTCGCCGTCACGCAACGTCGTATCGAAAATGATCAGCTTGTCTGTCATGGGGGGCTCCAGGGCTCTTTTATACGGAAGTCAAACGTAACGAGATCGCGCCACCGCTGGCGACGCTCAACAACAGACGAGGCTTGAGACGGAGGGCGAGAACGGTCAGCGCGGCAGGCGCGCCAAAGCTGGCGCGCGTAGCGGCGCACCGGCTAGAAGGAGGGAGAGGCGGGGAAATGCAGTCATGCCAAAGACTATAGCGACATTCGGTTGGCCGCGCAATCGGACGGCACCCGGGGATCGACGCGCCCCCGGCTCGAAAAAGGGGCACATGAAAACGGCGGCCCCGAGGCCGCCGTTTTCGGGCAAATCGCGCGCCGGAGTCAGTGATCGCGCTGCGACGAGCGCGCCGGATTGGCGCGCCCGCGGATGGCCTGGTAGGCCCAGAACACGTAGCCGGACAGCCCGTACAACACGAACAGGCAGAACAGCATCAGCGGCGGATCGGACGACACGAGCACGAACGCGACCACGACGAGCAGGATGGCCGCGAACGGCACACGGTGCCGCACGTCGAGCGCCTTGCCGCTGTAGAACGGCGCGTTCGACACCATCGTCACGCCCGCGTAGATCGTCAGCGCGAACGCGACCCACGGCAGCCAGCCGAGCTTCATCGGCACGCGGTTGTCGGTCGCGAGCCACACGAAGCCCGCGATCAGCGCGGCGGCGGCCGGGCTCGGCAGCCCCTGGAAGAAGCGCTTGTCGACCACGCCGATGTTCGTGTTGAAGCGCGCGAGGCGCAGCGCGGCGCCCGAGCAATAGACGAACGCGGCGAGCCAGCCCCAGCGGCCCAGATCCTTCAGTACCCACTCGTACATCACGAGCGCGGGCGCGACGCCGAACGACACCATGTCCGACAGGCTGTCGAACTGCTCGCCGAACGCGCTCTGCGTATGGGTCATGCGCGCGACGCGCCCGTCCATCCCGTCGAGCACCATCGCGACGAAAATCGCGATCGCGGCGATCTCGAAGCGCACGTTCATCGCCTGCACGACCGCGAAGAAGCCGCAGAACAGCGCGGCGGTCGTGAATGCGTTCGGCAGCAGATAGATGCCGCGCGTCTTCAGGAACCGCTGGCGCGCGGCGCGGCGGCTTTCGAGCGGCGCCGGATCGGGCGCCATCACCTTGTTGCGGCGGAACGGGCGTGGCGTCTGGCCGGAGCCGTTGCGCGGCCGACGCGGTTTGAATGCGGCCATCGTGCGCCCCGCCGCTTACTGCTCGAGCTCGGCGAGGATCGTCGACGACGCGTAGACCTTCTCGCCGATCGACACCTTCGCGCGGCTGCCGAGCGGCAGGTACACGTCGACGCGCGAACCGAAGCGGATGAAACCGTAGCGCTGGCCGCGCGACAGCGGCTCGCCGGCGCGCACGTAGCAGAGGATCCGGCGCGCGATCAGGCCGGCGATCTGCACCGAGGTGACGGTCTTGCCGCTCGCCGTCTGGATCACGACCGCATTGCGCTCGTTCTCGGTCGACGCCTTGTCGATCGCCGCATTCAGGAACGCGCCCGGGAAGTACTCGACCTTGCTGATCGCGCCATCGACCGGCGAGCGCTGCGAATGGACATTGAAGACATTCATGAACACGCTGATCTTCAGCGCTTCGCGGTTCGCGTACGGATCCTGCGCGGTCTCGACCGCGACGATGCGGCCGTCCGCCGGGCACAGCACCGCGTTCGGCTGCGCCGGGATCGGGCGCTGCGGGTCACGGAAGAACTGGACGACGAAGACGAGCAGCAGCCAGAACGGCCACGCGAAGCCGAAGCCCCCGACGGCATGGATCAACAGCGCGATGACGGCTGCAATCGCGATGAACGGCCAGCCTTCGCGCGCGATGATCGGATGAGGATAGTTCATGGATTCGTTCTGTGTTCGGTGAATTGCAAAGCCCGTAGCATAACAAAAGCCGCCCGGGGCACTGCTGCCTTCGGACGGCTTTTTGATGCCGGCCCTTCGCTCGAAGGGCCGGAACAGCACGGGATGCTCAGTTCTTCGTCTGGTCGACGAGCTTGTTCTTCGCGATCCACGGCATCATCGCACGCAGCTTCGCACCGACCTGCTCGATCTGGTGCTCGGCCGTCAGGCGGCGGCGCGACTGCAGCGTCGGGGCGCCTGCCTTGTTCTCGAGAATGAAGCTCTTCGCGTACTCGCCCGTCTGGATGTCGGTCAGGCACTGCTTCATCGCCTTCTTCGTCTCTTCCGTGACGATGCGCGGGCCCGTCACGTACTCGCCGTACTCGGCGTTGTTCGAGATCGAGTAGTTCATGTTCGCGATGCCGCCTTCGTAGATCAGGTCGACGATCAGCTTCAGTTCGTGCAGGCACTCGAAGTACGCCATTTCCGGCGCGTAGCCGGCTTCGACCAGCGTCTCGAAACCTGCCTTGATCAGCTCGACCGTGCCGCCGCACAGCACGGCCTGCTCGCCGAACAGGTCGGTTTCGGTTTCTTCACGGAAGTTCGTCTCGATGATGCCGGCACGGCCGCCGCCGTTCGCTGCCGCGTACGACAGCGCGATGTCGCGCGCCGCGCCCGACTTGTTCTGCGCAACCGCGATCAGGTGCGGCACGCCGCCACCTTGCGAGTACGTGCCGCGCACGGTGTGGCCCGGTGCCTTCGGCGCGATCATGATCACGTCGAGGTCGGCGCGCGGGATCACCGCGCCGTAGTGGACGTTGAAGCCGTGCGCGAACGCGAGCGCCGCGCCCTGCTTGATGTTCGCGTGGACTTCCTTCGCGTACACGTCGGCGATCTGCTCGTCCGGCAGCAGCATCATGACGACGTCCGCGCCCTTCACCGCTTCCGCGACTTCCTTGACCGACAGGCCGGCGTTCTCGGCCTTGCTCCACGACGCGCCGCCCTTGCGCAGGCCGACCGTCACGTTCACGCCGCTGTCCTTCAGGTTCAGCGCGTGTGCATGGCCTTGCGAGCCGTAGCCGATGATCGTGACTTGCTTGCCCTTGATGAGGGAGAGGTCAGCGTCTTTGTCGTAGAAAACGTTCATGATGGTTCCTTCGCTAATTCAAAAAATTCAATAATTCGTTCGGATGGAGTACTGCGGGCCGGGACATGACGGCGCACCCGGCGTGCCTCTTTGGCTATGTCGGCATCACACCTTCAGGATGCGCTCGCCGCGTCCGATGCCGGAGCTGCCGGTGCGCACGGTCTCGAGGATCGCGCCCGCGTCCAGCCCCTGGATGAATGCGTCGAGCTTGTCGCTCGCGCCCGTCAATTCGATCGTGTAGGTCTTCTCGGTCACGTCGATGATGCGGCCGCGGAAAATGTCCGACATCCGCTTCATTTCTTCGCGCTCCTTGCCCACTGCACGTACCTTGATCAGCATCAGCTCGCGTTCGATGTGTGCACCGTCGGTCAGGTCCACCACTTTCACCACCTCGATAAGGCGGTTCAGATGCTTCGTGATCTGTTCGATCACGTCGTCGGAGCCAATGGAAACGATGGTGAGCCGCGACAGCGATTGATCTTCGGTCGGCGCCACCGTCAAGGTTTCGATGTTGTAGCCGCGTGCGGAAAACAGGCCGACCACGCGCGACAGCGCGCCCGGTTCGTTCTCCAGCAGGACGGAAATGATGTGTCTCATGTTCGCTTCTTCCAGAATGTGTCCGTGTCGATTCACTCGCGCCGCGCGCCGCCGCGTGCCGCACCGCCCTTCGTGAAGGCGGCCGCATCGGGCCGGGCGCGCGTCGCGCCGTTACAGATCTTCCGATCCGAGCAGCATCTCGGTGATGCCCTTGCCGGCCTGTACCATCGGCCAGACGTTTTCGGTCGGATCGGTCTGGAAGTCGAGAAACACGGTGCGGTCCTTCAGGCGCAGCGCTTCCTTCAGCGCCGGCTCCACATCCGAAGTCTTTTCGATCCGCATGCCGACATGGCCGTACGCTTCGGCGAGCTTCACGAAATCCGGCAGCGCATCCATGTACGAATGCGAATAGCGCTTGCTGTATTCGATCTGCTGCCACTGGCGGACCATGCCGAGGTAGCGGTTGTTCAGCGAAATGATCTTCACGGGCGTGTCGTACTGCAGGCAGGTCGACAGTTCCTGGATGCACATCTGGATCGAGCCTTCGCCCGTGATGCACAGCACGTCGTCGTCCGGATGGGCCATCTTGACGCCCATCGCCGCCGGCAGGCCGAAGCCCATCGTGCCGAGGCCGCCGGAGTTGATCCAGCGACGCGGCTTGTTGAAACGGTAGAACTGCGCGGCCCACATCTGGTGCTGGCCGACGTCCGAGCACACGAACGCATTGCCGTCCGTCAGCTCCCACGCCTTCTCGACCACGTACTGCGGCTTGATGATCTCGCTTTCGCGGTCGTACTTCAGGCAGTCCTTCGCGCGCCAGCCTTCGATGTCCTTCCACCATTGCGCGAGCGCTTCGGTGTCGGGGCCATGCTCGGCCGTCTGCAGCTGCTCGATCAGCTCCTTCAGCACTTCCTTCACGTCGCCGACGATCGGGATGTCGACCTTCACGCGCTTCGAGATCGACGACGGGTCGATGTCGATGTGAATGATCTTGCGCGGGCGCGACGCGAAGTGCGCCGGGTCGCCGATCACGCGGTCGTCGAAGCGGGCGCCGATCGCGATCAGCACGTCGCAGTGCTGCATCGCCATGTTCGCTTCGTAGGTGCCGTGCATGCCGAGCATGCCGAGGAATTTCTTGTCCGACGCGCGATAGCCGCCGAGGCCCATCAGCGTGTTCGTGACCGGGTAGCCGAGCAGGTCCGCGAACTGGTTCAGTTCACGCGACGCGTCGGCGAGGATGATGCCGCCCCCCGTGTAGATGTACGGACGCTTCGCCGTCAGCAGCAGCGACACGGCCTTGCGGATCTGACCCGAATGGCCCTTCGTGACGGGGTTGTACGAACGCAGCGACACGCTCTTGATCGGCTCGTACTGGCACGGCGTCTTCGAGATGTCCTTCGGGATGTCGATCAGCACCGGGCCCGGACGGCCGGTGCGGGCGATATAGAACGCCTTCTTGACGGTTTCCGCGAGGTCGCGCACGTCCTTCACGAGGAAGTTGTGCTTCACGCACGGACGCGTGATGCCGACGGTGTCGCATTCCTGGAACGCATCCTGACCGATCGCGGCCGTCGGCACTTGGCCGCTGATCACGACCATCGGGATCGAATCCATGTAGGCCGTTGCGATGCCGGTCACCGCATTGGTGACACCGGGGCCCGACGTCACGAGGCAGACGCCGACGTTGCCGGTGGAGCGCGCATACGCATCGGCTGCGTGCACGGCCGCCTGTTCATGGCGCACCAGCACGTGCTGAATCTTGTCCTGCTTGTACAGCTCGTCGTAGATGTAGAGAACCGAGCCGCCGGGGTAGCCCCAGATGAATTCGACGTTTTCGTCGGCCAGTGCCTTCATGAGCACGGTGCCGCCGATGGAGTCGCTATCGGGAGGGGAAAGGGGTTCCGACGTGGAGAATTCCGCGCTGGGCATGTTCATTTTGACCTTTCGAATTTTCGGCAAAAAATTGATCGGGTGCTCTCTGCCGGGCTTGTGGCTCGGGTTCAAGCGGCGCGTCCAGTTTGAAGGGCGGGCTTCTTGGGCCAGCCTCAAATGAGACCATCACTTCATGTTGCGAATCGCTGACGATAGCGGGTCGTGATGGGGCCGTCAAGCAAAATATCCCGCAGCGCATCATGCGCGCCGCCCGGCGCCCCGCCGGCGCGGCTCGCGCGCAACTGCGGCGCCCGACCCGGTGCCAAGCCGCGCGAAAATTTGATAGCATCCGCGGGTTTTACGAAATTTTTCGACCTTTTACACCACGCAGCGGGCCGCAGCGCATACCTTCACGGAATGGCATCAGACAAGGAACTCGCCGACTTTCTGGCGGGCGTCGAAAGGCGCGCGTTCAAGCAGGCTGCGTACGCCGTGCGTGACGACGATGCATCGCTCGACATCGTGCAGGACGCGATGATCAAGCTCGCGGAGAAGTACGGCGACCGGCCGTCGGCCGAGCTGCCGCTGCTGTTTCAGCGGATCCTGCAGAACGCGATCCACGACTGGTTCCGCCGGCAGAAGGTCCGCAATACGTGGGTGACGCTCTTCTCGTCGCTGAACAACACCGACGACGACGACTTCGACCCGCTCGAAACGCTCGAATCCGCGGATGACAACGCGGGCGTCGAAAGCAGCGAACACCGCCTCGAAAGAGAGCAGGTTCTGGCCCTGATCGACGAAGAAATCCAGAAGCTTCCGACGCGTCAACGGGAAGCGTTCCTGATGCGTTATTGGGAAGATATGGATGTCGCCGAGACTGCCGCCGCAATGGGGTGCTCCGAGGGCAGCGTGAAGACGCACTGCTCGCGAGCCACTCACACCCTGGCGCAAGCGCTCAAGGCCAAAGGAATCACGCTATGAGCTCCGCAAACCGAGAACACGAATTCGCGCTGAAGGTGCGCCGCGCGCTGGACGAGCGCGCGGCCGCCCTGCCTGCCGCGACCACCGATCGGCTGGCCGTCGCCCGCCGGGCCGCGCTCGCGCGCAAGAAGCCCGAAGCCGCGACCGCGCCGGTGTTCGTGCCGGCCTTCGCCGGCGCGGCCGGTGCCTACGGCCCGACGCCCGCGAATCGCCGGCCGACGTCGTTCGCGCGCCGCCTGCTGCGCGCGTGGCCGCTCGCATTGCTGCTCGCGGGGCTCGTCGGCATCGCGTACTGGGAAGACATGCAGCGCACCGCCGAACTCGCCGACATCGACGCGGCGATGCTCAGCGACGACCTGCCGCTCAACGCGTATCTCGACCACGGGTTCAACGCGTATCTTTCACGCGCTCACTAACAGACAATAACGAGGGGATCGTACGGGTGAGTCAGAAGCGCGGCCTGGCCGTATTTTTCGGATGCGTGATCGCGATCGCCGTTTCCTACGTCGCCACGTATCCCCGATTCCACCCGGCCCCCGCGACGACGCCCGTCGCGACCGCCAACCCTGCCGCGCCGGCATCGGCCGCGGCCGGACTCACCACCGAACTGCCCCCGCTGCCCCTGCCCTTGCCGCTGCCGGCCGCCGCCGGCCCGCTGGCGTGGGCGCGCCTCACGCCGGCGCAGCACGCGGCCCTCGCGCCGTTCGCCGACCAGTGGGACGGCTTCAGCGATGCTCGCAAGCGAAAATGGCTGAAGATCGCATCGCGTTTCGCGAAGTTGTCGCCGGATGACCAGAAGCGCCTGCAGGAGCGCATGGCCGAGTGGGCGAAGATGACGCCCGAGCAGCGCCGCGTCGCGCGCGAGAACTACCAGAGCGCGAAGGAGCTGTCCGCGCAGGCGCGCGAGCGCGCATGGAAGGCCTACCAGCAACTCCCCGAGGAGCAGAAGGAACGGCTTGCCGCCGCCGAGCGCCGCCGCAAGCCGAGCGTCGTCAGCGCGCCGCCGACCGTCGCGGACCGCGACGTCCGCCGCCTCGTCAACTCGCACGAACACCCGGCGAGCGGCGCGGCCGCCGCTCCGGCGCCCGCGTCGACCGGCGCCGCCGCGCAGCCGGTGCCCGCGTCGTCGACGTCCGGCACCGCATCGGCCCCGGCCGCCGTGGCGCCGGTGTCGCCCGCCGACGCGCCTTCGCTGTTCAAGGGCTCCTGAGCGGCCGTGGCGAACGCCCGCGCTTCCGAGACCCCGGCCGCCGCGCCGTCCGTGCGGCGGCGCCTCGCCGCGCTGCTCTACGAAGGCGTGCTGCTGTTCGGCGTCGTGTTCTTCGCGGGGCTCGCGTTCAGCCTCGCGACGCAGCAACGCAACGGCCTCGTTCATCACAACCTGCTTGCCGCGTGGATCGCGCTCGTCGTCGGCGCGTATTTCGTCTGGTTCTGGACACACGGCGGCCAGACGCTGCCGATGAAAACCTGGCGGCTGCGGCTCGAATCGGCGAACGGCCGGCCGTTGAGCGCCGGCCATGCGCTCGTCCGCTACGTGCTCGGCTGGCTGTGGTTCCTGCCGCCGCTCGCGCTGCATCCGCTCCTGGGCCTGTCGGTACCCGTCACGCTTGCGCTCGCCGCCGCATGGGTCGTCGTGTGGGCCGGCGCCGCCCGGTTGCACGCCGGACGCCAGTTCCCGCACGACCGGATCGCCCGCACGCGCGTCGTCGCGATACCACGCTGACGCGTCGCCGCATTCACCAGACGAAAGCCCTCGCCCGGCGCCCTCATCGAGCCGCGGAGCCTGACCTGACACGCCCCGAGCGTTCAGTGCGACAGGTTACGCAACGCCCGTTCATTCACTGCTAAACACCCTTCGACGGTCGTAATAAGAACGTCTCGTGACTGTCACGGCACAGTCACGCCCGCATGGCGGAATGCCGGTAATGTCAACCGGCGCGAGTCATGCATGGGCCAGAAAACGTCCGCGACCTCACTGTTTCGTCACCCCATCGGCGCCCGCGCCGCCACTGCGTTCCTGTCCGGCTCGGGGGCAACCGACGGCGTGGTGTCGCACAAGCCGCCCGTTGCGCACACCACCCAGCACGAGGACCCGGAGCCGTCCGCCCACCGCTACCGCACCATCTGGCTGTCCGACATCCACCTCGGCTCGAGCGGCTGTCAGGCGCCCTACCTGCTGGATTTCCTGCGTCACAACGATTCGGAATACCTGTACCTCGTCGGCGACATCATCGACGGCTGGCAGCTGAAGAAAGGCTGGTACTGGCCGCAGGCGCACAACGACGTCGTGCAGAAGATCCTGCGCAAGGCGCGCAAGGGCACGCAGGTCGTCTACATCCCCGGCAACCACGACGAAGGCGCGCGGCAGTTCTGCGATCTCGCGTTCGGCGACATCCAGGTGCGCGGCGAGGCATTTCACACGACGCTCGCAGGCAAACGTTTGTGGATCGTGCACGGCGACCTGTTCGACGGCGTGATCCAGCACGCGAAATGGCTCGCGTACCTCGGTGACACGCTCTACACGCTGATCCTCGTGCTGAACCGCTGGTTCAACCGGATCCGCAGCCGGCTCGGCTTCCAGTACTGGTCGCTGTCGCAGTACCTGAAGCACCAGGTCAAGAACGCGGTCAACTTCATCTCGCAGTTCGAGACCGTGATGACCGACGAGGCACGCCGCCGCGGCTGCGACGGCGTCGTGTGCGGCCACATCCACAAGGCCGAGATCCGCGACATCGACGGCGTGCTGTACTGCAACGACGGCGACTGGGTCGAAAGCCTGTCCGCGCTCGTCGAAACGATGGAAGGCGAACTGAAGATCGTCTACTGGACGGTGATGCGCACCGCACCGTCGGAGACCACGTCGCGCAAGGCCAAGGCCGCTGCCTGACACAACCCTACTTACAGGACATGCCGCGATGAAGATCATGATCGTCACCGACGCGTGGGAACCGCAGGTCAACGGCGTCGTGCGCACGCTGAAGAGCACTGCGCGCGAACTCACGGCGCTCGGCCACCGCGTCGAGTTGCTGACGCCGCTGGAATTCCGCACGGTGCCCTGCCCGACCTACCCCGAGATCCGCCTGTCGATCCTGCCGTACCGCAAGCTGCGCGCACGGATCGATGCGTTCGCACCCGACGCGCTGCACATCGCGACCGAAGGCCCGCTCGGCCTCGCCGCACGGCGCTATGCGCGCGCCCGCAAGCTGCCGTACACGACCGCGTATCACACGCGCTTTCCGGAATACGTGCAGGCGCGCTTCGGCATCCCGCTCGCGGCGACCTACCGCTTCCTGCACTGGTTCCACGGCCCGTCGCTCGCGGTGATGGCGCCGACCCCGGTCGTCAAGCAGGACCTCGAGAAATTCGGCTTCACGAACGTCGTGCTGTGGACCCGCGGCGTCGACCTCGACATCTTCCGGCCGATGGAGTCGAAGGTGCTCAACACCGCGCGGCCGATCTTCCTGTACGTGGGCCGCGTCGCGATCGAGAAGAACGTCGAGGCGTTCCTGCGCCTCGACCTGCCCGGCTCGAAGTGGGTCGCGGGCGAAGGCCCCGCGCTCGCGGAACTGAAGTCGCGCTACCCGGAGGCGAACTATCTCGGCGTGCTGTCACAGGCGGAGCTCGCGAAGGTGTATGCTGCGGCCGACGTGTTCGTATTCCCGAGTCGCACCGACACGTTCGGCCTCGTGCTGCTCGAAGCCCTCGCCTGCGGCACGCCGGTGGCCGCGTATCCCGTCACGGGTCCGATCGACGTGCTCGGCGAAGGCAATGCCGGCGCGATGCACGAGGATCTGCAGGAAGCCTGCCTCGAGGCGCTGAAGATCGAACGCACGACTGCGCGCGCGTGGGCCGAACGCTTCTCGTGGCGCGCGGCATCCGAGCAGTTCGCGTCGCATCTGAAGCCGCTGCCGAAGACCGCGTACTCGCCAGCCGAAGGTGCCGCCGTTTGAAACGAGACCTGAACGACAAGATCCCGCCCCCCGCCGCGACGCCGCGGCACCGCCCGTTCGACGAGGAAGAGCCGCACGCCGACGCGGACGTGCACGCGCACGAACCGCTCGGCCCCGACGACCGGCTCGCGCCGCTGCCGCCGAACCCGTACAAGCGCCACCGCGGCATCACGCGCGCGTGGTTCGCCCTCAAGCATTCGCTGAACGGGTTTCGCGTCGCGATCCGCGAGGAAAGCGCGTTTCGCCAGGAGCTCACGCTCGCCGCGCTGATGCTGCCGATCGGCGCATTCGCGCCGGTGCCGGCCGCGTCGCGCGCGCTGCTGATCGGCTCGGTGCTGCTGGTGCTGATCGTCGAGCTGCTGAACTCGAGCGTCGAAGCCGCGATCGACCGCATCTCGCTCGAACGTCACGAACTGTCGAAACGCGCGAAGGACCTCGGCAGCGCGGCCGTGACGGTCGCGCTGTTCGCGTGCGTGACGACCTGGGGCTTCGTGCTCGGGCCGGTCGTCGCACGCTGGCTCGGCTTCTAGGCAACCGCCCGGCGCCATTCCCGCTGCCCGCGTGCGGCGCTGCACCATGCGCCGCGCGGGGCCGCGATCACGAAATGCCCCGATGTGGCGAAACCCCGGTTTATAATCGTCCGCTAGACATAGAACAGCAACCCGCGCCGGACGAATCACGCAGCATCGATTGCAGCGCCCGCCAGTCCGGCACACACAGGGCCGGACGACATGGAAGCGAAACCTCCCCGCCGCACCCGCGAACGGATTCTCGAGTTGTCGTTGAAACTCTTCAACGAGATCGGCGAGCCGAACGTCACCACCACGACGATCGCCGAGGAAATGGAAATCAGTCCAGGCAACCTGTACTACCATTTCCGCAACAAGGACGACATCATCAACAGCATCTTCGCGCAGTTCGAGCAGCAGATCGAACGGCGGCTGCGCTTCCCCGAAGATCACCGTCCGACGATCGACGAAACCTGGTCGTACCTGCAGTACATGGCCGATTTCATGTGGACCTACCGGTTCCTGTATCGCGACCTCAACGACCTGCTCGCACGCAACCGCACGCTCGAGACACACTTCAAGCAGATCATCAGCCACAAGGTGCGCTTCGCACACGACATGTGCGAGCTGCTCGTCTCCGATGCCGAAATGGTCGCGACGCCCGCCGAGATCGAAGTCATCGCCACCAACATGGCCGTGATCTCGACGTACTGGCTGTCGTATCAGTACGTGATGCATCCGCGCAAATACAACGACCAGGACGCGATCCGCGAAGAGCTGCACCAGGTGAGCATGCACGTGATCTCGATCATGGCCCCGTACCTGCGCGGCCGTTCGCGCCAGCTGTTCGACGACCTCGTCTCCGGCAAGCTGCCCAAGCGCCAGTTCACCGACTACCTGCCGCCGCGCGACGGTTCGCCGCGCCCGGCCGGCAGCCCCGTCTCCGGTGGGCAGGCCCCCGCCAAGGACGCGAAGCAATGAAGGCAGTCTGCGTTTACTGCGGTTCGTCGTCCGGCGTGCGGCCGGTCTATGCCGATGCCGCGCGCGCGTTCGGCCGCGCGCTCGTCGGCGCGGGCCTCACGCTCGTGTACGGCGGCGGCCGCGTCGGCCTGATGGGCGTGATCGCCGACGAAGTGATGGCGGCCGGCGGCCGTGCGGTCGGCGTGATCCCCGAGCTGCTCGTCGACAAGGAAGTCGGCCATACGGGGCTGTCGGAACTGCACGTCGTGCCCGACATGCACCATCGCAAGAAAATGATGGCCGACCTCTCCGACGCGTTCGTCGCGATGCCCGGCGGCGCCGGCACGCTCGAGGAGCTCTTCGAGGTCTACACGTGGGCGCAGCTCGGCTATCACCGCAAGCCCGTCGCGCTCTACAACATCGATTCGTTCTACGATCCGCTGATCGCGCTGCTGCGCCATACGGTCGACGAAGGCTTCATGCGGCCGGCCTATTTCGACGCGCTGTGCGTCGAATCCGAACCCGTCGCGCTGATCGAGCGGCTGCGCCGCTACCAGCCGCCCGCCCGCGACAAGTGGGCGCCCGACGCAGCGAAGTGACCCTCACCGGAACCCGCACGCGATGACCGCATCGTCCGACCGCAAGGCCGTCCTCATCACCGGCGCGAGCCGCGGCATCGGCCGCGCGACCGCCGTGCTCGCGGCCGAACGCGGCTGGGACGTCGGCATCAACTACGCGCGCGACGCGGCGGCGGCCGAACTGACCGCGCAGGCCGTGCGCGACGCGGGCGGCCGCGCGTGCATCGTCGCGGGCGATGTCGCGAACGAGGCGGACGTCGTCGCGATGTTCGATACCGTTGCGGCCGCGTTCGGACGCCTCGACGCGCTCGTCAACAACGCGGGCATCGTCGCGCCGTCGATGCCGCTCGCCGACATGCCGGTCGACCGGTTGCGGCGGATGTTCGATACCAACGTGCTCGGCGCCTACCTGTGCGCGCGCGAAGCCGCGCGCCGGCTGTCGACCGACCGCGGCGGCCGCGGCGGCGCGATCGTCAACGTGTCGTCGATCGCATCGCGGCTCGGCTCGCCGAACGAGTACGTCGACTACGCGGGCTCGAAAGGCGCGGTCGATTCGCTGACGATCGGCCTCGCCAAGGAACTCGGCCCGCACGGCGTGCGCGTCAACGCGGTACGCCCCGGCCTGATCGAGACCGACATTCATGCAAGCGGCGGCCAGCCGGGCCGTGCGGCCCGCCTCGGCGCGCAAACGCCGCTCGGCCGCGCGGGCGAAGCGCAGGAAGTCGCCGAGGCGATCGTCTGGCTGCTCGGCGATACGGCCTCCTACACGACGGGCGCCCTGCTCGACGTCGGCGGCGGCCGCTGAGCTGACGCGCCGCGCAACAATACGGCGGTCGACAACGCCGCGTGGTCACGCCGCCACAAATCTCCACAATTCCGTGACAGTTTCAGTAAACATCCGTAACAATTCCGTGCTCTACTAGCGGTCATTCAGACAGGTGTCTTAAACATCCTGTCCGTTAGCCGGATGTAATCCCCTTATCGGTCCAGCCCATGTCGCCGGACCGGCTCGACTCGACCCGAGATCTTTTCCATGCCTGGAACCGCAGCGCCCAGCCGGCGACGCACGTCCGTGCCCGCCTCGGCCGCGCACACCCGCTCGACCGCCGATACCGACGTCATCGCGACGCTCGACGTTGCCGGCACGCCCGTTGCCGGCACGCCCGTTGCCGCATCGACCGCGGCCGCCAGCCCCGCGCGCGACCGCGCGCTGCTGCTCGGCTGGCGCGCCTGGTTGTTCGTTGCCGCCCTGGTGTGCGCGTACACGCTGCCCGGCGTGCTCGGCCACGATCCGTGGAAACAGGACGAAACCTACACGTTCGGCATCATCCAGCACATGCTCGAGACCGGCGACTTCGTCGTGCCGACCAATGCCGGCCTACCCTTCATGGAAAAGCCGCCGCTTTACGCGTGGGTCGCGACCAGCCTCGCGTGGCTGCTGCAGCGCGTGATGCCGCTGCACGACGCGGCGCGCCTGGCGAGCGCCCTGTTCGCCGCGCTCGCATTCGGCTTCATCGCACGTGCGGCCCGCGTGGCCAGCCGGACGGAGAACTGGTTCGACCTGGGCGTGCTCGGCCCGGTCGTGCTGAGCGCGGGCACGCTCGTCGTCATCAAGCACGTGCACGACATGATGACGGACGTCGCATTGTTTGCCGGTACGGCAATGGGGTTCTGCGGACTGCTCGAACTCGTGATGCAGCACGTCGCGCGCGCGCAGCAGATGCGGCACGGGCTGCCGGTGCACCCGGCGAGCCGCTGGGCCGCGCCGCTCTTCGGCGCGGGCGTCGGCATCGCGCTGATGGCGAAGGGGCTGTTCGTGCCGCTCGTGTTCGCGGCCACGCTCGTCTGCACACTGGTGCTCTACCCGGCCTGCCGCACCCGCTCGTTCGCACGCGCGCTCGGCATTGCCGCGCTCGTGTTCGCGCCGTTCGCGCTGATCTGGCCGACCGCGCTGTTCCTGCGCTCGGAGACGCTGTTCATGAAGTGGTTCTGGGACAACAACGTCGGCCGCTTCTTCGGTTTCTCCGTCCCCGAGCTCGGGGCAGAAAACGACAAGCCGCTCTTCATTCTCCGCGCGTTCCTCACCGTCGGTTTCCCGATCGCACCGCTCGCGATCGTCGCGCTCGCACGCGGCGCATGGCGTGACTGGCGCGTGCCGTCTGTCGCGCTGCCCGTGCTGTTCGCCGGTATCGGGCTCGTGGTGCTGCAAATATCCGCGACGTCGCGCCAGCTCTACATCCTGCCGTTCTTCGCGCCGCTCGCACTGGTCGCCGCGCAGGCGATCGAGCGCCTGCCGCGCCGGCTGCATCTTGCGTGGGATTACCTGAGCCGCCTCCTGTTCGGCACGGTCGTCGTGCTCGCGTGGGCGATCTGGGCGGTGATGGCCGATCCGGCCGCGTCGCGCGCCGATCTCGCGCTGCTCGGCCGTTGGCTGCCGCTCGACTGGACGATGCCGATCCAGCCCGCGCTCGTGACCGGCGCGCTCGCACTGACGGTCGGCTGGCTGACGCTGCTGCCGAAGTTGCGCACGACGGGCCGGTGGCGCGGCGCGCTGTCGTGGGGCGTCGGCGCGCTCGTCGCGTGGGGGCTCGTCTACACGCTGCTGCTGCCGTGGCTCGATGCCGCGAAGAGCTACCGCTCGGTGTTCGACGACCTGAACGCGCATCTGGCGCTCGAATGGAACGACGGCGACTGCATGGCGAGCCTGCCCGGCTTCGGCGAATCGGAGGCGCCGATGATGTACTACTTCTCCGGCATCCAGCACACGCCGATCGACGACGCGAAGACGACGCGCTGCACGTGGATGATCGTGCAGGGCGTGCGGGCCGTCGAGCCGGCGCCCGGCAGCGAGTGGAAGCTGTTCTGGACGGGCGCCCGCCCGGGCGACAACGACGAGTTGCTGCGCGTTTACGTGCGCACGCCCGAACAGCACCTGCAGTGACACCGGGCGGCGCGATGCGCCGTCCTGCCCGCCTTCGTTTTCTTCTTCGGCAATGGCCGCGCTCATCCGCCCGGCCGGTGCGCAGCCCTTGCGCGATACCGGCGCCGGTCCGAGCCCGCCAGCGCCCCAACGGTCGCCGCCCCTTCCGTCATCACGTCGACATCCGGATCGTCAGAACGACGAGCCGGGCTCTCGCAGAAACGCCGTTTCCTCGTCGGTCGACGCGCGGCCGAGAATCGCGTTCCGGTGCGGAAAGCGCCCGAAGCGCTCGACGACCGCCGCATGCAGCAATGCGAAGCGGTGATAGCTCTCGCACCCGGCCTCGTCGCGGATGCCCGCGCACAGACGCACGGCCTCGCGCTGGCTCTCGACCGACTCGTCGTGCTCGAACGGCAGATACGCGAACGCACGGTGATGGCCGCTCGGCAACCGCGCGTCCCAGCCGGCCGCGACGACGCGGCGCGCGAGCGCGAGCGCCTTCGAATCGGCGGCAAACGCTCGCGGCGTGCCGCGATGGATGTTGCGCGAGAACTGGTCGAGCACGACGATCAACGCGAGCGCGCCCGACGGCGAATCGGCCCAGTGATCGCAAGCGCCGTCGCATGCAGCGTCGAGCAGCGCGCCATAGCGCGTACGCAGCACGTCGTCGAATGCCGCGCCGCCATTGAACCAGACCGTGCGGTTCTGCCCGAATTCGGCCGAGCCCGGCGCGCCGAACCAGAAATCGAGAATCTCCCGTGCCTGCGGATCGAGCGCCGCCGCGCCTGCTTTCCCGGTATCGATCGTCATGCAAACTCCAGTACGAGGCGCCGTGTACGCGCACTCTTCTTTTCCAGTTTCGCGACCCGCAACCCACCGATTTCGGACGTGTTGCGCACATGCGTGCCGCCGCACGGCTGCAGGTCGACGTTTTCGATGCGCAGCAGCCGCACGCGGCCGAGGCCCATCGGCGGCTTCACGCTCATCGTGCGCACGAGTTCGGGCCGCTCGGCCATCTCGTCGTCGGTAATCCATTCGGTCGTGACCGGATGCGCGCCGACGACGAAGCCCGCGAGGCGCCGCTCGACGTCGTCGCGGTCGATCGCGTCGGACGTCGCGAAATCGAGCCGCACGTAGTCGGCCGTCACGCTGCAGCCGTCGACCGCATACGGCAGCACCGCGCACATCAGGTGCGCGGCCGTATGCAGGCGCATGTGCCGGTAGCGGCGCAGCCAGTCGATCTCCGCGACCACGCGCGTGCCGGGGGCCAGCGTCGCGACGCTCGCCTCCTGGTCCGGCGCGGGCACGTGCACGGCGTCGTCGGGCGTCGCACCGTCGAACTTCGCCTTGCGCGTGTCGGCGATCGCGATCGTGCTGCCGTCGGGCAGCGTCAGCGTGCCGGTGTCGCCGGCCTGGCCGCCGCCGAGCGGATAGAACACCGTGCGGTCGAGCCGGATGCCGTCGTCGCCGACGGCCTGGACGATCGCCTCGCATTGCGTGAGGTACGCGTCTTCGCGAAACAGCGCTTGTGTCGTCATCGGGCGAGCCTCGTATCGATGGGGGAACGGAAACGGCCAGTGTCGCGCCGGGCGGCACGGGCGCCCAGACGCAGATCGTCCCGCGCGCGGGCAGCGGCGTACCGGTCGATCAACCGGGCCGGTTGCGCATCCAGTCGGCCGTGTCGTAGAACGAATGCATGAGCCGCTCGCGCAGCGGCTCCGGCAACCCGACATCCTCCATCGCCCACGCCATGCAGCGCAGCCACTGGTCGCGCTCGACCGACGCGATCGGGAACGGCAGGTGCCGCGCGCGCAGCCGCGGATGGCCGAACCGGCTGATGTAGTGGTCGGGGCCGCCGAGCCAGCCGCACAGGAACCAGAACAGCTTGTCGCGCGAACCGTCGAGCGACGGCGGATGCAGCGCGCGAATCTGCGCGAACTCCGGCTCGAGGTCCATCAGGTCGTAGAAGCGGTCCACCATTTCGCGCACGCGGGCTTCGCCGCCCACGAGCTCGAACGCCGTCGGCTGCGACGGCGCATCGTCATTCACATCGGTCATACGGATAGTCGGGAAACGGGATCTTCGGGGCCGCGGGCGACGCTCAGGCGTCGCGCAGCGACTGCAGCGCGGGGCGCCGCAACACATTATGCAGGCTCAGCCAGCCGGCCGCACCGGCGCAGACGACACCGGCCGCGATGCCGGCCGGCACGAGCCACGGATCGACGGCGAGCTGGAAGTCGAACACGCGCGCGGCGAGCACCCAGCCGACCGCGATCGCGCCCGCCGATGCCAGCACGCCGGCCAGCGCGCCGACCACGACGAATTCCGCGCGCTGCACCGCGTTCACCTGCGCGCGCGACGCGCCGAGCGCGCGCAGCAGCGCGGCCTCGCGCACGCGCTCGTCGCGCGAGCCGGCGAGCGCCGTGTACAGCACGAGCACCCCGGCCGCGAGCGTGAACGCGAACAGGAACTGCACCGCCCCGACCACCTGCAGCATCATCCGCTGCAATTGCGCGAGGATCGGCGCGACATCGATCGCGGTCAGGTTCGGGTAGCGCGCGATCAGCGGATCGAGCAGCGCGGCGTCCGAGGCCGGCAGATGGAAGCTGGTCAGGTAGACGGCCGGGAAATCCTTCAGCACGGGCGGCGGCATCAGCACGAAGAAGTTGACGCGGAACGAGCCCCAGTCGAGCTTGCGCACGCTGGTGACGGGCGCGTCGACCGTCAGTCCCGTCACGTCGAAGCGCAGCGTGTCGCCCGGTTTCACGTTCAGCGTCTTCGCGAGGCCGGCTTCGATCGAGATCTGCGGCGTGGCCGCGGTGCCGAACCAGTCGCCTTCGACGATCCGGTTGTCGGACGGCAGCTCGGTCGTATACGACAGGTTGAACTCGCGATCGACGAGCCGGCGCGCCTCTTCGGACGGGTACGCGTCCGGATTCACCGGCTTGCCGTTGATCGCGACGAGGCGGCCGCGCACCATCGGCGCGGGCTCGGCGTCGCGCACGCCGTGCGCGGCCAGATAGGCCGCGACATCGGCGCGCTGGTCGGGCTGGATGTCGATCAGGAACTGGTTCGGCGCATCGGGCGGTGTCGACTGCCGCCAGCCCGCCACGAGGTCGTTGCGCGTGATCGCGATCAGCAGCAGGCACATCAGGCCGAGCGCGAGCGCGGTGATCTGCAGCGCGCTGGCCGTGCCGCGTCGGTGCAGCGACGCCAGCGCGTAACGCCAGCCGACGCTCGCGGCCACGCGCGCATTGCGCACCGCGCGCGCGGCGGCAAACAGCACGAGCCGGGCGATCAGCGCGAACCCGACCAGCGCGCCGGCAAAGCCGCCCGCGACGATCAGGCCGAGCTTCAGGTTGCCGGCGGCCACGATCAGCAGCCCCGCGAACAGCACGACGCCGATCGCGTACGCGGCCCACGCGGTGCGCGACGCGTCGCCCCACTCGCGCCGCAGCACGCGCACCGGCGGCACGCGCGTGAGCGGCACGAGCGGCGGCAGCGCGAAACCGAGCAGCAGCACGAGCGCGGCGCCCATGCCGATCAGCGCCGGCCACAACGTCGGCGGCGGCAGCACGACGTCGATCAGGCTGCCGAGCGCGGCCAGCAACGCCCAGTGGCCGGTATAGCCGAGCACCGCGCCCGCGGCGCCCGACACGATGCCGACGCCGGCGAATTCCAGCGCGAACAGCGCGCCGAGCGTGCGGCGGCTCACGCCAAGACAGCGCATCGTCGCGCAGCCGTCGAGATGACGCCGCATGTAGCGCTGCGCGGCCATCGCGATCGCGACCGCCGCGAGCAGCGCGGTCAGCAGCGCGACGAGCGTCAGGAAATGGCGCGCGCGATCCAGCGTCTGCCGCACCTGCGGCTGCCCTTCCTGCAACGACTCGAGCCCGACGCCGCGCAGCTTCCCGCCGTCGACGCGCGTGTGCGCATACGTTTCGAAGCGCGCGATGGCCGGGGCATCGCCGGCGACCAGCAGCCGGTACGTGACGCGGCTGCCGTAGCCGGTGAGCCCCGTCGCGGCGAGCTCGTCCGCGCGCATCATCAGCCGTGGCGAAAAATTGACGAACGAAAAGCCGCGATCGAGTTCGCGGCTGATCGCGGCGGCGACCGTAAATGTACGCAGCCCGACCCGCACCGTATCGCCGGCCTTCAGGTGCAGCGCGTCGAGCAGCACCGGGTCGGCCCATACGGTGCCGGGCGCGGGAATCGCGGCCGCCTTCTGCGCAGTGGCGGCACCGGCCGGCAGAATCTCGACCGCGCCGCGCAGCGGATACCCGGGCGACACGGCCTTCACGGCCGCGAGGCGCGACGGCGCCGCGTCGGCCGCCTGCCCGCCCGCGGCGGCCGCGATCATGCTCGGAAAAATGGCGGTCGTCGCGGTACGCAGGCCGAGCGCGCGGGCCTGCCGGTCGAACGACGGATCGACCGGATGATCGGCGCGCACGACGAAATCGGCGCCGAGCATCTGGCGCGCGTCGCGCTCGAGCCCCTGACGCAGGCGATCGGCGAGAAAGCCGACGCTCGTCAGCGCCGCGACCGCGAGCACCAGCGCGAGGACGAGCAGCGTCAGTTCGCCCGCGCGCCAGTCGCGCGCGGTCATCCGGGCAGCCTGGTGGATCAGGTCGCGCAGACCGAAGCGGCCCGCATGCGCGCGCCCGTCATGGCCGGATGGCCCGGCCGGCGGCTGCGCCGCGTGTTGCGGCCCCTTCAATCGCGTTTCCCTCCGATCGAGTTGAGCCGCGACACCATGTGGTTCGCCATCCCGCGAAAACCGCCCGACACGCCGCGCCACAGACGCGGCAGCGCCCACGCCGACGCCGCGATGAACGCGGCGAGCAGCACGAGGAACGCGAGCGGAACGAAGAACGCGAGGACGAGCCCGCCGACCACGAGACCGTCCTCGGTCGACGACGCGACCCAGTTCGAAATCGGTTCGGGAGACAGGTTGATCAGCGCGCGCGTGCCGGCCTTCGCCACGTGCGCGGCGCCGGCGAGCGAGCCGCCGGCGAGACCCGCGACCGCCAGCATGGTCGGGTCGGCATGGCCGAGCGCGCCGGCCGCGAGCACGGCCCCGGCCGGGATGCGGATGAAGGTATGCACGGCATCCCACAGCGAGTCGAACGCGGGGATCTTGTCGGCAAGGAACTCGGTCACGGTGAGCACGGCCGCGGCGCCGATCACCCACGGCGACATCAGCACAGCCAGCGTGTCGGGTAGATGGAGCCAGCCGAACCGCGCCAGCACGCCGGCGATCAGGACCGTCAGGTACAGGCGCAGGCCGCTCGCCCACGCGAGCCCCGCGCCGAGCGAAATGGCTTCGATCATGGCCCTCTCCTTACACTTTCCGTGCGTTTTGCCGATTGATCGGATCGGGTCGGACAGATTGGCCGCGCGGCGCGTGGCGACCGGCACCGCGTGCCGCGAGAAGCACGACGGGATTCAGGCCCGAATACGTTCCATTATAGACAGGCTGGGCGGGCGACCGGCGCAATTCCGCGGGGCAAGGCGGCGCCCGGGCGCCTGCGCACCCGGGATACCGTCGTCAGGCGGCCGACGACAGCTTCAGGCCGACCAGCCCCGCGACGATCAGCGCCGCGCTCGCGACGCGCGCGACGGTCAGCGCCTCGCCCATCATCACGATGCCGAACACGAACGCGCCGACCGCGCCGATGCCCGTCCACACCGCGTACGCGGTACCGAGCGGCAACTGGCGCATCGCGACCGCGAGCAGCCCGAAGCTGGCCAGCGCCGTCACGATCGTAAACACCGACGGACCGAGCTTCGTGAAGCCGTCCGACGATTTCAAGCCGGCCGCCCAGGCCACTTCCAGCAAACCGGCGATCAACAACCATACCCACGCCATCTCGACGTACTCCGTATCGGATGGGGCCGTCCCCGTTGAAGCGAATGACCCGGGGTCGTCCCCGGGCGGCGCCGAGTATAACAAGAGGCTTACGGACCTGCCGGCTGCCGGGCTCGCCGGCAGCCGATCCGGGGCCGGATCGACCGGGCGCGGTCAGTTCGCCACGCGCTTCGGCGCGACGCCGCCGACGCAGCGGTCGTCGCGGTACAGCGCCCACTCCTCGCACACGCGGCCATCCTTGAACATGCACATGCCGACCTGCCCGCGCGGCAGGCTGCGGACCACGTGGCGACCGCCGAGTTTCTCGCAGTTGACCGACGCGGGATTGGCCAGCGCCGCCTGCGCGGACGGCTGCTGCCCGGGCGGCAGCGGCTGGGCGAACGCGCCGGGCGCAGCCAGCGCGAGCGCACAGAGGACGACCAGACGGACGGACATTGCACGCTCCTCGTTTTCGTTCGCGGAACGGTCAGGATAGCGGGGATCGCGCAGCCGGTGTGCAAGGCCGGCGGCAGTCGCGAGACTGTCGCGCCGGCGCAACCGTGCCGGCGCCAGGGGTCATGGCCGCGTGCGCCGCCGCGCCCGTCGTCACACGGCGCCGACAAGCCGGTAGCCGACGCCCGTCTCGGTGACGATGTGCTCGGGCTGCGCGGGATCGGCCTCGAGCTTCTGGCGCAGGTGCGCCATGTAGATGCGCAAGTAGTGATGGCTCTCGACGTGCGACGGCCCCCACACGTCACGCAGCAGCTGGCGGTGCGTGAGCACGCGCCCCGCGTGACGCACGAGCGTCGCGAGCAGCCGGTATTCGAGCGGCGTCAGGTGCACGATCGCATCGTCGCGCCATACCTGGCGCAGCGCGAGATCGACGGTCACGCTGCCGAAGGTCACCTTCGGCGACTCGTTCGCGCCGCCCTGGTTGCGCCGGCGCAGTTGCGCGCGCATCCGCGCACGCAGTTCGGACACGCCGAACGGCTTGGTCAGGTAGTCGTCGGCGCCCGCGTCGAGCGCCGCGACCTTCTCCTCTTCCTGCGTGCGGGCGGACAGCACGATCACCGGCACCTCGGACCAGCCGCGCAGTTCGCGGATCACGTCGAGGCCGTCGGTATCGGGCAGCCCGAGGTCGACGATCACGAGGTCGGGCTTGCGCGTCGCCGCGTCGATCAGCCCCTGCTTGCCCGTCTCGGCCTCGAACACCGCGATGTCCTCCTCTTCGAGCGCGGCGCGCACGAAGCGGCGGATCTGCTTTTCGTCCTCGATCAGGACGACGGTCAGGCTGGGTTCACTCATGGTCTGGCAATGACTCGGATGGGGGCGATGCGCCCGGCAGGTCGGGTTCGTCGTCGGGCACGGCCGGCGCGGCCGGCGGCGTGTCGACCGGCAGCGTGAACCAGAAGCGCGCGCCCGTCACGTGGCCGTCGGGCGCGGTGCGGTTCAGCGCGCCGATTTTACCGCCGTGCGCCTCGACGATCGCGCGGCAGATCGCGAGGCCGAGCCCGATGCCCGGCGTCGCCGATTCCTTCTCGCCGCGCGTGAACTTGTCGAAGATCCGCGTTTCCATGCCGGCCGGCAGGCCCGGGCCGTGATCGTCGACGTGCACGCGCACGAATGGCTGCCCGTCGTCGGTCACGCGCTCGGCGCCGATGTCGAGCGCCGTATCGGGCGGCGTGTACTTCGCCGCGTTCTCGAACAGGTTGGTGAACAGCCGCTCCATCAGCACCGCGTCCATCTGCAGCAGCGGCAGGTCGGCCGGCAGCGCAACGCGCGCCGGATGGCGCGCGAGCACCCGCCGGCAGGCGGCGAGCGCGGCGCCGACGGTTTCCTCGAGCAGCGACCACTGGCGCTTGAGCTGCAGGCTGCCGGCCTGCAGCCGCGCCATGTCGAGCAGGTTCGTGACGATGCCCGTCATGCGCAGCGCCTCGTCGTGGATCGCGTCGACGAGTTCGCCCTCGCGCTGCGCGAGCCGCGCGGCCGCCGCGGCGTCGCCCGCCTGCGCGGCCGCGCGCCCGTTCGCGAGCATCGACGAGAAGCCGACGATCGTCGTGAGCGGCGTGCGCAGGTCGTGCGAGATCGCCGACAGCAGCGAGTTGCGCAGCCGTTCGGATTCCATGTTGACGAGCGCGTCGCGCGCGATCTCGACGTAGTGCACGCGCTCCAGCGCGAGCGCGATCTGCGCGGCGAATGCGTCGAGCATCCGCTGCTGCTCGGGCACCTCGAGTTCGCGCGGCTCGCGCGACGCGACTGCGAGCACGCCGCGCGTGCGCATCGGCGCCTTCAGCGGCAGGTACAGCGCGGCCGTCGCCGGCAGCGTATCGGTGCCGCGGCCGGCCGGCTTCTGCTGGTCGTACACCCACTGGCCGACGTCGCTGTCGAGCTCCGCGCCCGTCAGCGTGACGGCCGCGTCGGGCTCCTCGATCTTCTGCCGCACCTGGTCCGCGCTGTCGGGCAGCAGGAACGCGACACGCGCGCGGAACACCTCGCCGACGTGGCGGCTGCCGATCTCGACGATCTGCTCGGTCGTCAGCGCCGCGCCGAGTTCGCGCGCCATCGCGTAGATCGCGCCGGTGCGGCGCTCGCGGCGCTGCGCGACGCTCGCCTGGCGCGTCAGCGTCGATGTCAGATGGCTGATCACGAGCGACGTCAGCAGCATCCCGAAGAAGGTCAGCAGGTATTGCGTGTCGCTGACCGAGAACGACATGCGCGGCGGCACGAAGAAGAAATCGAACGCGGCCACCGACAGGAACGACTGCAGCACGCCCGGGCCGCGCCCGAGCCGCACGGCCGAGAACACCACGCCGAGCAGGTACAGCATCACGAGATTCGTGAGGTCGAGCCGCCCGGACACGACGCTCGCGACGACGGTGATCGCCGCGCAGATCGCGGCCGCGTACGCGTAATGGCGCGGCGGCGAGCGGTGCGTGCCGAACTGCGCGAACGCATCGCGCCAGTCGCGCGCCCGCGCGTCGAGCGGCGCGGCGCGCGCCTCGTCGCTCGCGGATGCGCGAATCAGCATCAGGTCGACGTCGCCCGCGCGTTCCGCCAGTTGTTCGCCGAACGGCCGCGCGAAGCGGCGCGCGAGCCCCACCTTCGGCGAGCCGCCCGCGACCAGCTTCGACACGTTGCGCACCTTCGCATAGCCGATCAGCGCGGCGACCGCGTCGGCGCCGGCGAGCGTGGCCGTCTCCGCGCCGAGCTCGGCCGCGAGCTTCAGCGCGTCGAGAGTGCGCTGCCGCCGCGCGTCGGGCAGCCGCTGCAGGCGCGGCGTCTCGACGTACACGGCGATCCAGTCGGCCTTCAGGCTCGCCGCGAGCCGCGCGGCCGCGCGCACGAGCGTCGGCGCTTCGGGGCCGGGCCCGACGCACACCAGCAACCGCTCGCGCGCCTGCCAGATGCGCTGGATCGAACGGTCGGCGCGGTACTCGCGCATCTGCGCGTCGACGCGATCGGCCGTGCGCCGCAGCGCGAGTTCGCGCAGCGCGATCAGGTTGCCCTTGCGGAAGAAGTTGCGCACCGCGCGCTCGGCCTGCTGCGCGAGATAGACCTTGCCGTCGCGCATCCGCTCGAGCAGTTCCTCGGCCGGCAGGTCGACGAGCGTGACTTCGTCGGCCGCGTCGAACACGCGATCGGGCACGGTCTCCCACACGCGGATGCCGGTGATCGCGCCGACCACGTCGTTCAGGCTTTCGAGGTGCTGGACGTTGACGGTCGTATAGACGTCGATGCCCGCGTCGAGCAGCTCGTAGACGTCCTGCCAGCGCTTCAGGTGGCGTGCGCCCTGCACGTTCGAATGCGCAAGCTCGTCGACGAGGATCAGTTGCGGCGCCCGCGCGAGCGCGCCGTCCAGATCGAATTCGGCGAGCGTGCGGCCGCGATAGTCGATGCGGGCGGGCGGCAGCACGTCGAGGCCGTCGAGCAGCGCGGCGGTCTCGCTGCGGCCGTGGGTCTCGACGATGCCGACGACGACGTCGACGCCTTCCTGCCGGCGCTGGCGCGCGGCCTGCAGCATCGCGTAGGTCTTGCCGACGCCGGCGGACGCGCCGAAGAAGATCTTGAGCTGGCCGCGCCGCTGCTTTTCTTCATCTCGCTGCAGCTTGTCGAGAAGTTGGTCTGGATCGGGACGGTTCATGCGTGAGGAAAGCGGAGCGCCCGGATGCGCGCGAGTACGAGCATTGTGGTTCCAAATCGCCGCAAAAGGCAAAGACGGCGCAAGCGCCGTCGGGAAAAGCGCGTCCGGCACGGCTCAGGCCGCGCCGGACGCCGGTCGGCACGCGCGATCGGTCAGTGCGCGGCCTGCGCGGCGTCGAGCGCGAGATTCAGCTTCAGCACGTTCACGCGCGGCTCGCCGAGCACGCCGAACTGGCGGCCCGTCGTGTTCGCGACGACGAGTTGCGCGACCGCGTCCGGCGCCAGATGGCGCGCCTTCGCGACGCGCTCGACCTGGTACGCGGCCGCCGCCGGCGTGATTTCCGGATCGAGGCCGCTCGCCGACGCGGTCACGAGGTCGACCGGCACCGGTTTCGACAGGTCGGTCCCGGCGTCGCGCAACGCGGCGATGCGCGCCTTCACCTGGTCGGGGAGCGACGGGTTCAGCGGACCGAAGTTCGAGCCGCCCGAGCCGGCCGCGTTGTACGGCATCGGCGCGGTGGCCGACAGCCGGCCCCAGAAATACTTCGGCGCATCGAACGGCTGGCCGATCAACGCGGAGCCGACGACCTTGCCGTCCTGCTCGATCAGGCTGCCGTTGGCCTGCGACGGAAACACGGCCTGACCGAACACGGTCATCACGGCCGGGTAAGCGAGCCCCGTCACGGCGGTCAGGATGACGAACAGCACGACGAGCGGGCGAATCAACGATTTCATGATGGTTCCTTCCAGTGCGGCCGGCTCAGGCCCAGCCGAGCGCGGCGAGCGTCATGTCGATCAGCTTGATGAACGGGAACGGCAGCAGCACGCCGCCGAGGCCGTAGACCAGCAGGTTGCGGCGCAGCAGCGACGCGGCGCCGAGCGGCCGATAGGTCACGCCCTTCAGCGCGAGCGGAATCAGCGCGACGATGATCAGCGCATTGAAGATCACGGCAGACAGGATCGCGGACGCCGGCGACGTCAGGTGCATGATGTCGAGCACGCGCAGTTGCGGGTAGGTCGTCACGAACGCGGCCGGGATGATCGCGAAATATTTCGCGATGTCGTTCGCGATCGAGAACGTCGTCAGCGACCCGCGCGTCATCAGCATCTGCTTGCCGATCTCGACGATCTCGATCAGCTTGGTCGGGTTCGAATCGAGGTCGACCATGTTGCCGGCTTCCTTCGCCGCCTGCGTGCCGGTGTTCATCGCCACCGCGACGTCGGCCTGCGCGAGCGCCGGCGCGTCGTTGGTGCCGTCGCCCGTCATCGCGACGAGGCGCCCGGCCGCCTGATGCTCGCGAATCGTCGCGAGCTTGGTTTCCGGCGTCGCTTCCGCGAGGAAATCGTCGACGCCCGCCTCCGCCGCGATCGCCGCGGCCGTCAGCCGGTTGTCGCCCGTCACCATCACGGTCTTGATGCCCATCTTGCGCAGTTCCGCGAAGCGCTCCTTGATGCCGCCCTTCACGATGTCCTTCAACTCGATCACGCCGAGCACGCGCGCCGCCCCGTCCTGCAGGTCGGCGACGACGAGCGGCGTGCTGCCGCGGCGCGCGACGTCGTCCACCGCGCGGCGCACTTCTTCGGGGAAGCGGCTGCCGTGGGTTTCGACGTAGCGGCGGATCGCGTCGGCCGCGCCCTTGCGGATCTCGCGACCGGGCAGGTCGACGCCACTCATCCGCGTTTGCGCGGAAAAGCCGAGGAACGTCGCGTGCAGTTGCGCCATGTCGCGCTGGCGGATGTTGAAGCGCTCCTTCGCGAGCACGACGATGCTGCGCCCTTCCGGCGTTTCGTCGGCGAGCGACGACAGTTGCGCGGCATCGGCCAGCGCTTCCTCGGTCACGCCCGGCGCCGGCACGAACGTCGACGCCTGGCGGTTGCCGAGCGTGATCGTGCCGGTCTTGTCGAGCAGCAGCACGTCGACGTCGCCGGCCGCTTCCACCGCGCGGCCCGACGTCGCGATCACGTTCGCCTGCATCATCCGGCTCATCCCGGCCACGCCGATCGCGGACAGCAGCCCGCCGATCGTCGTCGGGATCAGGCACACGAGCAGCGCGACCAGCGCGGTGATCGTCACCACGTGGCCGGCCTTCATCGCGTCGACCGAGAACATCGAGAACGGCAGCAGCGTCGCGGTCGCGAGCAGCATCACGATCGTCAGCGCGACGAGCAGGATCGTCAGCGCGATCTCGTTCGGCGTTTTCTTGCGCTTCGCGCCTTCGACCATCGCGATCATCCGGTCGAGGAACGCCTCGCCGGGGTTCGCGGTGACCTTGACGACGATCCAGTCCGACAGCACGCGCGTGCCGCCCGTCACCGACGAGAAGTCGCCGCCCGATTCGCGGATCACCGGTGCGGATTCGCCGGTGATCGCCGATTCGTCGACCGACGCGACGCCGTCGACGACCTCGCCGTCGGCCGGGATCACGTCGCCGGTCTCGACGAGCACGACGTCGCCTTTGCGCAGGTCGGACGCGGTCGTGATGCGGATCGGCGACTTCGGATGCGGCTCGTTGAGCTTCTTCGCCATCACGTCCTTCTTCGCGCTGCGCAGCGATGCGGCCTGCGCCTTCGAACGTCCTTCGGCGAGCGCTTCGGCGAAGTTCGCGAACAGCACCGTGAACCACAGCCACAGCGTGACCGCGAGGATGAAGCCCGCGGGCGCCTCGGCCTGGCCGGCGAGCGCCGCGATCCACAGGATCGTGGTCAGGATGCTGCCGACGTACACGCAGAACATCACCGGGTTGCGGAACTGCGTGCGCGGCGTGAGTTTCTTGAACGAGTCCACGATCGCCGGGCGCAGCAGCGCCGGGTCGAACATGGACCGTGTTGCGGAATGTTGAGTCATTGCGATCTCTTCAAGCTCTTCAGTCTTTTCAACGTGTCGCCATGCGGGCGCGCATCACGCGCCCAGCCACATCATCAGGTGCTCGACGCCCGGCCCGAGCGCGAGCGCCGGCACGTAGGTCAGCGCGCCCACCAGCAGCACGGTGCCGAGCAGCAGCACGACGAACAGCGGGCCGTGGGTCGGCAGCGTGCCGCTCGTCACCGCGATGCGCTTCTTCGCGGCGAGGGAACCGGCGATCGCCAGCACCGGCACGATCGTGCCGAAGCGGCCGAACCACATCGCGATCGCGGTCATCCAGTTGTAGAACGGCGTGCTGACCGTCAGGCCCGCGAACGCGCTGCCGTTGTTGTTCGCGGCCGAGCTGAACGCATAGAGGATTTCCGAGAAGCCGTGCGGGCCGGGGTTCGCGATGCCGGCCTTGCCCGCGTCCGCCAATACGGCGATCGACGTGCCGACCAGCACGAGCAGCGGCGTGAGCAGCACGACGATCGACACCATCTTCATCTCGTACGACTCGATCTTCTTGCCGACGTATTCCGGCGTGCGGCCGATCATCAGGCCGGCGACGAACACCGCGAGCAGCGCGAACACGAGCATCCCGTACAGACCCGAGCCAACGCCGCCGTAGACCACTTCGCCGAGCTGCATCAGCAGCATTGGCACGAGACCGCCGACCGGCGTCAGCGAATCGTGCATCGCGTCGACCGCGCCGCACGACGCGGCCGTGGTCGCGACCGTGAAGATGCCGGTCTGCGCGATCCCGAAGCGCGTTTCCTTGCCTTCCATGTTGCCGCCCGACTGCAGCGCGCCCGCCGACTGGTCGACGTGCAGCGCGGCGAGCGTCGGGTTGCCGGCCTGCTCGGCACTCACCTCGACGCCGATCGCGATCGTGAACGCGACCGTCATCGCCGCGAGCACCGCGACGCCCTGCCGGCGGTCGCCGATCATGCGGCCGAACACCAGGCACAGCGCGGCCGGGATGATCAGGATCGCGAAGATCTCGATGAAGTTCGCGAACGGCGTCGGGTTCTCGTACGGGTGCGCGGAGTTCGCATTGAAGAAACCGCCGCCGTTGGTGCCGAGCATCTTGATCGCTTCCTGCGATGCAACCGGGCCCATCGCGAGCGTCTGCTTCGTGAGCGGGGTCGGCACCGTGACCGCGTTGCCCTTGTCGTCCTTCACCGGGTTGCCCTGCGTATCGAGCTTCGGCGCCGCGTAGGTGCTCGCCTGCAACACCGGCACGTCCTGGTACGCCTTCATGTTCTGCAGCACGCCCTGGCTCATCAGCAGCGCGGCGACGAGCGCCGCCATCGGCACGAGCACGTACAGCGTCACGCGCGTGAGGTCGACCCAGAAGTTGCCGATCGTCTGCGCGGTGTGGCGCGCGAAGCCGCGGATCAGCGCGATCACGACGACGATGCCGGTCGCCGCCGACAGGAAGTTCTGCACCGTCAGGCCGAGCATCTGCGACAGATAGCTGACGGTCTGCTCGGGCGCGTAGTCCTGCCAGTTCGTGTTGGCGACGAAGCTGACGGCCGTGTTGAACGCGCCGTCGGGCGTCATCGCGCCGAACTGCTGCGGGTTGCCGGGCAGGAAGCCCTGCAGGCGCAGCAGCCCGTAAAGGAACAGCACGCCGAGCGCGTTGAACGCGATCGTCGCGACCGCATACTGCTTCCAGTTCATCTCGGTGCCGGCGTCGACGCCGGCCACGCGGTACAGCGCGCGTTCGAGCGGCCCGAACACGCGCACGACGCGCGAACTGCCGTCCATCACCGCGCTCAGGTAGCGCGCGACCGGCACGGCCGCCGCCAGCAGCACGACGATGAACAGCAGCGTCTGCAACAGGTTGTTCGCGTTCATTCGATGTCCTCCGCGCGCAGCAGCGCAAAGACGAGATACGCGAACAGCAGCGCGGTGGACGCACCAGCCAGCCAAAGCATCCAGGTCATGCCCGCCCCCCGCGACCGTATTGCGCGAGCGTGTCGCAACCGGCAAGCAAACCGAGGGTCAGCGCGGTGAAGAGCACCAGTGCGCCGATGAAAACCCCATCCATTTTTATGTTCTCCGTCGTCGAAATCGGACGACTAGAACCTTATGGGAACGCGCGTAAAGGGCGGGTCAAAGGTATCGGGGCGGGTGTAAAAAACGCGTAAACGCGCGGGGCGGGACGGATGCGAATCGACGCGGGACGGACGGCGCCGGGGCGCCGCCCGCAACAGGCGCATGCCGGCGTCGCGCCGGCATGCGGGGACGGGTCAGGGAACGAGGATCGTCGAGCCGGTGGTCTTGCGTGCTTCCAGATCGGCATGCGCGCGGCCGACTTCGGCGAGCGGGTAGCGCTGGTTGATGCTGGTCTTCACCTTCCCCGACAGGATCACGTCGAACAGCTCGGCGGCCGCGGCCTCGAGATCGGCGCGCTTCGCGATGTACGAGAACAGCGTCGGCCGCGTGAAGAACAGCGAGCCGCGCGACGAGAATTCCTTCGAGTCGATCGGCGGCAGCGGGCCCGACGCATTGCCGAAGCTGACGAAGTAGCCGAGCGGCGCAAGGCAGTCGAGCGAGCCGATGTAGGTGTCCTTGCCGATCGAATCGTAGACGACCGGCACGCCCGCGCCGTTCGTGATTGCCTTCACGCGCTGCGTGAAATTCTCGCGCGTGTAGACGATCGGGTGGTCGCAGCCGTGCGCCTTCGCGAGTTCGGCCTTCTCGTCGGAGCCGACCGTGCCGATCACGGTCGCGCCGAGCGCCTTCGCCCACTGGCATACGAGCAAGCCGACGCCGCCGGCCGCCGCATGGATCAGGATCGTGTCGCCGGCCTTCACCGGGTACGTGCGGCGCAGCAAGTAATGCGCGGTCAGGCCCTGCAGCATCACCGACGCCGCGTCGTCGTAGCCGATGCCGTCCGGCAGCTTCACGATGCGCTCGGCCGGCATCACGCGCTCTTGCGCATACGCGCCGGGCGGCTGGCCGACATAGGCGACACGGTCGCCGGCCTTGAACGCGGTCACGCCGTCGCCGACGGCCGTCACCTCGCCCGCCGCCTCCATCCCGAGGCCGCCGGGCAGCGGCTGCGGATACAGGCCCGTGCGGAAATACACGTCGATGTAGTTGAGCCCAACGGCGTGTTGCCGGATGCGGACTTCGCCCGCCTTCGGCGCGCCGACCTCGACATCGACCCACTTCATCACGTCCGGGCCGCCCGGCTGGTCGTATCGGATTGCTTTCGGCATCGTTTTGCTCCTCTTCTGTCTGTCAGTCAGGAAAACCCGGGGCGCCGATGCGCGCGTCGCACCGATTCGTGCAGGAGCCGGCAGGCGCGCGTGGCGACGCACGATTCTCGCGCGTCGCCGCCGTCCGTGCATGGCCCTGCCACCGGCAGGGACAATCGGACGCGGCCCGCGCCTAGCAAACGTCCTGCATGTTCCGCGCCAGATCGTCGAGCAGCATCCGCGCGGTCGCGACGTTGGTCGCCACCGGCACGTCGTGCACGTCGCACGCGCGCACCAGCGCGGTGATGTCGGGATCGTGCGGCTGCGCGGTCATCGGGTCGCGCAGGAACACGACGATGTCGACCCGGCCGTCGGCGAGTTCCGCGCCGATCTGCAGGTCGCCGCCGAGCGGCCCCGACAGCTTGCGCTCGACCTCGAGCCCGTGCGCGGCCGCGATGCGGCCACCCGTCGTGCCGGTGGCGACCAGCCGGCATTGCGCGAGCGTCTCGCGATACTGGCCCGCGAGCGCGACGATCTCGTCCTTCTTCGCGTCGTGCGCAATCAGTGCGATGCGGGGTTTGCTCATCTCCAGTTCCTTCGTCGTTCGGTTGTCGTTGTCGTCGTGAATCGAAAAGCGCGGGTCAGAACGTACCCGGATATGCGCCGCCGTCGAGCAGCCAGTTCTGCCCGGTGATGTAGCCCGCATGGATGCTGCAGAGGAACGCGCAGGCCGCGCCGAACTCGGCGCGGGTGCCGAGGCGCCCGGCCGGAATGTCCCTGGTGCGACGCGCACGCATCTCGTCGACCGTCACGCCCTGCGCCTGCGCCGACGCGGCGAGCGTCGTCGCGATCCGGTCGGTGTCGAACAGCCCCGGCAGCAGGTTGTTGATCGTCACGCCCTGCCCCGCGACCTTGCGCGACAGCCCCGCGACGAAGCCGGTCAGCCCCGAGCGCGCACCGTTCGACAGCGCCAGCACGTCGATCGGCGCCTTCACGGCCGAACTCGTGATGTTGACGATCCGGCCGAAGCCGCGGCCGATCATCCCGTCGACGGTCGCGCGGATCAGCTCGATCGGCGTCAGCATGTTCGACTCGAGCGCACGGATCCAGTCGTCGTGCGAGAAGTCGCGGAAGTCGCCGGGCGGCGGGCCGCCGGCATTCGTCACGAGAATGTCCGGCTGCGGGCACGCGGCGAGCGCGGCCGCGCGGCCGTCCGGCGTCGTGATGTCGCAGGCGACCGCCGTGACCGACACGTTTGCGCCGGCCCGGATCTCTTCCGCGGTTTCCTCCAGCGTGTCGCGCGTACGCGCGACGATCACGAGGTTCACGCCCTCCGCGGCCAGCGCTTCCGCGCAGCCGCGCCCGAGGCCCTTGCTGGCCGCGCATACGAGCGCGGTCTTTCCTTCAATGCCGAGATCCATCGTCGCTTCCCTGGTGGCGCGCGTGCCGGCGCGGCCCCGTGCAGCCACCGACGGGCGGGCGAACGGGCGTGCGCGGCACGCGGATTGTCGTGAGACGTCGATAATATCCGGATCGCGCGGCGCGCCTTGGTAAAATTGCGGCCATAAGCGACGGCCGGCCCGTGCCCGCCGCCGCCCCCGATCCCCTTTTGCCGCCAAGGCACCCCGTCATGAAACAGGACAGCCGTTTCCCGAACCTCTTCATCACCGATCACCCGCTGATCCAGCACAAGCTCACGCACATGCGCGACAAGGACACGTCCACGCGCACGTTCCGCGAACTGCTGCGCGAGATCACGCTGCTGATGGGCTACGAGATCACCCGCAACCTGCCGATCACGACCAAGCGGGTCGAAACCCCGCTGGTGGCGGTCGACGCGCCGGTGATCGCGGGCAAGAAGCTCGCGATCGTGCCCGTGCTGCGCGCGGGCATCGGGATGTCGGACGGCCTGCTCGACCTGGTGCCGTCCGCGCGCGTCGGCCACATCGGCGTGTATCGCGCCGACGACCACCGCCCGGTCGAATACCTGGTGCGCCTGCCTGACCTGGAAGACCGCATCTTCATCCTGTGCGACCCGATGGTCGCGACCGGCTATTCGGCCGTGCACGCGGTCGACGTGCTCAAGCGCCGCAACGTGCCGGCCGCGAACATCATGTTCGTCGCGCTGGTCGCCGCGCCCGAGGGCGTGCAGGTGTTCCAGGACGCGCACCCGGACGTGAAGCTGTTCGTCGCGTCGCTCGACTCGCACCTGAACGAGCACGCGTACATCGTGCCGGGCCTGGGCGACGCGGGCGACCGCCTGTTCGGCACCAAGAACTGACTCGCCGGCGCCGCCTGCCGCGCGGCCCGGCGCGCCGCGACGGCCGCCCCGGCCGTTCGGCCATGCGCGGCGGCCCCGAACCGGCGGTCGCCGCGTGATAAAATCACGATCCACTCGACATGCGCGGCCCCGCGGCTTCATGCCCGCCGAAACGGCCGCCGATTCAACGACACACTGAAACAATCGCCCGCGCTGCGCGCCCGGGCACGGAGAAAGGTATGGCTGGTCATTCGAAATGGGCCAACATCAAGCATAAGAAGGCTGCGGCCGACGCGAAGCGCGGCAAGATCTGGACCCGCCTGATCAAGGAAATCCAGGTCGCGGCGCGCCTCGGCGGCGGCGACGTCAACTCGAACCCGCGCCTGCGTCTCGCGGTCGACAAGGCAGCCGACGCGAACATGCCGAAGGACAACGTCAAGCGCGCGATCGATCGCGGCGTCGGCGGCGCGGACGGCGCGAACTACGAAGAAATCCGGTACGAAGGCTACGGCATCAGCGGCGCGGCGATCATCGTCGACACGCTGACCGACAACCGCACCCGCACGGTCGCGGAAGTGCGCCACGCGTTCTCGAAGTTCGGCGGCAACATGGGCACCGACGGCTCGGTCGCGTTCATGTTCGATCACGTCGGCCAGTTCCTGTTCGCGCCCGGCACGTCGGAAGACGCGCTGATGGAAGCCGCGCTCGAAGCCGGTGCGAACGACGTGAACACGAACGACGACGGTTCGATCGAGGTGCTGTGCGACTGGCAGGCATTCTCGGCGGTGAAGGACGCGCTCGAAGCCGCCGGCTTCAAGGCCGAACTCGCCGAAGTGACGATGAAGCCGCAGAACGAAGTCGAATTCACCGGCGACGACGCGGCGAAGATGCAGAAGCTCCTGGACGCGCTCGAGAACCTCGACGACGTGCAGGACGTGTATACGAACGCCGTCATCGTCGAGGAATGAGATGCCGGCCGCCGCGCACCTGTCGCGGCGGCGGCCCGACCGATTCCGCGGCCGGCGCGCCTGAGCGTGCCGGCCGCCCTGTTTTCTAGTCTGCGGGGAATCCCATGAAACTACTCGTCGTCGGTTCCGGCGGCCGCGAACATGCACTGGCGTGGAAGCTCGCGCAGTCGCCGCGCGTCCAGATGGTCTACGTCGCGCCCGGCAATGGCGGCACGGCGCAGGACGAGCGTCTGAAGAACGTCGACATCACGTCGCTCGACGAACTCGCCGATTTCGCGGAACGCGAAGGCGTCGCGTTCACGCTCGTCGGGCCGGAAGCGCCGCTCGCGGCCGGCATCGTCAACCTGTTCCGCGCACGCGGCCTGAAGGTGTTCGGCCCGACCCGCGAAGCCGCGCAGCTCGAAAGCTCGAAGGATTTCGCGAAGGCGTTCATGAAGCGCCACAACATTCCGACCGCCGACTACGAAACCTTCTCCGATGCGGCCGCCGCCCACGCGTATCTCGACGCGAAGGGCGCGCCGATCGTCGTGAAGGCCGACGGCCTCGCGGCCGGCAAGGGCGTCGTCGTCGCGATGACGCTCGAAGAGGCGCATGCGGCCGTCGACATGATGCTGTCGGGCAACAAGCTCGGCGATGCCGGCGCGCGCGTCGTGATCGAGGAATTCCTCGATGGCGAGGAAGCCAGCTTCATCGTGATGGTCGACGGCAAGCACGCGCTGGCACTGGCTTCCAGCCAGGACCACAAGCGCCTGCTCGACGAGGATCGCGGCCCGAACACCGGCGGCATGGGCGCGTATTCGCCCGCGCCGATCGTCACGCCGCAGATGCACGCACGCGTGATGCGCGAGATCATCATGCCGACCGTGCGCGGGATGGAGAAGGACGGCATCCGCTTCACCGGCTTCCTGTACGCGGGCCTGATGATCGACAAGGACGGCAATCCGCGCACGCTCGAGTTCAACTGCCGGATGGGCGACCCGGAAACGCAGCCGATCATGGCGCGCCTGAAGAGCGATTTCTCGAAGGTCGTCGAACAGGCGATTGCGGGCACGCTCGACACGGTCGAGCTCGACTGGGATCGCCGCACCGCGCTCGGCGTCGTGCTGGCCGCGCACGGGTACCCGGACGCGCCGCGCAAGGGCGACCGCATCAACGGGATCCCGGCCGAAACCGAACAGGCCGTGACGTTCCATGCGGGCACGACGCTCGCCGACGGCGACAAGCTCGTGACGTCCGGCGGCCGCGTGCTGTGCGTGGTCGGCCTCGCCGATTCGGTGCGCGAAGCGCAGCAGCATGCGTACGACACGATCAACCAGATCAACTTCGAAGGCATGCAGTACCGCCGCGACATCGGCTTCCGCGCGCTCAACCGCAAGAGCGCGTGACGTCGCCATCGCCGCCCCGCGCCCGCGCGGCGGCGGCCCCTCTGCCGGGGTTCGATAGAATGCCCGGCAGACGCTTTTTTTACGGCCCCCGCGTCAGGCGGGGGCAGCCAGTCCAGACATGACCGATTCGACCTACGACGTGGCGCGTGTGCGCACGTACCTCCAGGGCCTGCAGACACGGATCGCCGACGCGCTCGGCGCGCTCGACGGCACGCCGCTCGCGACCGACACGTGGCAGCGCGGGCCGGCCGAACGCCTGCGCGGCGGCGGCTGCACGCGGATTCTCGAAGGCGGCCGCGTGTTCGAACGCGCGGGAATCGGCTTTTCCGACGTGGCGGGCGATGCGCTGCCGCCGTCGGCGAGCGCAGCGCGCCCGCAGCTCGCGGGCCGCGGCTTCGAGGCGCTCGGCGTGTCGCTCGTTTTGCACCCGCGCAATCCGTACTGCCCGACCGTGCACATGAACGTGCGGATGCTGATCGCGACGAAACCGGGCGAAGCGCCCGTGTTCTGGTTCGGCGGCGGCATGGACCTGACCCCGGTTTACGGTTTCGAGGACGACGCGCGGCATTTCCACCAGACCTGCAAGGATGCGCTCGATCCGTTCGGCATCGAGCTCTATCCGCGCTTCAAGCAGTGGTGCGACGAATACTTCTTCCTGAAGCACCGCAACGAGACGCGCGGCATCGGCGGGATCTTCTTCGACGATTTCTCGGAGCCCGGTTTCGAACGCTCGTTTGACCTGATGCAAAGCGTCGGCGATGCGTTCCTGCACGCTTACCTGCCGATCGTCGAGCGCCGCGCCGAGCTGCCGTACGGCGAGCGCGAGCGCGACTTCCAGGCCTACCGCCGCGGCCGCTACGTCGAATTCAACCTGGTGTTCGACCGCGGTACGCTGTTCGGCCTGCAAAGCGGCGGCCGGACCGAGTCGATCCTGATGTCGATGCCGCCGGTCGCGAACTGGCGCTACAACTGGCAACCCGAGCCGGGTTCGGCCGAAGCGCGGCTGTATAGCGACTTCCTCGTGCCGCGCGACTGGGTCTGAGCCCGCGCCCCCCGCTGCCCCAACGAAAGGACGCGTTTCTGGACACCACCGCCCGCCCCGCCCCGCTGCCGCGCCGTATCGGCTTGCTGGGCGGCACCTTCGACCCGATCCACGATGGCCATCTCGCGCTCGCGCGCCGGTTCGCCGAGCTGCTCGACCTGACCGAACTCGTATTGCTGCCCGCCGGGCAGCCGTACCAGAAGCGCGACGTGTCGGCCGCCGAGCACCGGCTCGCGATGACGCGCGCGGCCGCCGGCACGCTGTCCGTGCCGGGCGTGACCGTAACGGTCGCTACCGACGAGATCGAGCACACCGGCCCGACCTACACGGTCGAGACGCTCGCGCGCTGGCGCGAGCGGATCGGCCCGGATGCGTCGCTGTCGCTGCTGATCGGCGCGGACCAGCTCGTGCGCCTCGATACGTGGCGCGACTGGCGCACGCTGTTCGACTACGCGCACATCGGCGTGTCGACGCGCCCGGGCTTCGAGCTCGGCGCGGCGCCGCCGGACGTCGCGCGGGAAATCACCGCGCGGCAGGCCGGCGCCGACGTGCTGAAGGCCACGCCGGCAGGCCGCCTGCTGATCGATACGACCCTTTCGTTCGACATCGCCGCGACCGACATCCGCGCGCACCTGCGCGAATGCATCGCACGCCATGCGCAAATGCCCGACGCGTCGGCCGAACATGTGCCGGCCGCCGTATGGGCCTATATTCTTCAACATCGCCTCTACCATTCCTGAATCCATGGATATTCGCAAACTGCAGCGCGTGATCGTCGACGCCCTCGAAGACGTCAAGGCGCAAGACATCAAGGTGTTCAACACCAGCCACCTGACCGAACTGTTCGACCGCGTGGTCGTCGCATCGGGCACCTCCAACCGCCAGACCAAGGCGCTCGCGTCGAACGTGCGCGACAAGGTCAAGGAAGCCGGCGGCGACGTCGTCAGCTCCGAAGGCGAGGACACCGGCGAATGGGTGCTGGTCGACTGCGGCGACGCGGTCGTGCACATCCTGCAACCGGCGCTGCGCCAGTACTACAACCTCGAGGAAATCTGGGGCGACAAGCCCGTGCGGATGAAGCTCGGCGGCGGCAAGGGCAACGGCTTCGCGACGGCGAGCGAAGATGACGAGGAAGAGGAAGAAGCGCCCGCACGCCCGGCGCGCAAGACGGCCGCCCGCCGCCGTTAAGCCGTCACGCGTGTCCCGATGAAGCTTTTCATCCTCGCGGTCGGCCACAAGATGCCGGGCTGGATCGCCTCCGGCTTCGACGAATACACGAAGCGGATGCCGCCCGAGCTGCGCATCGAGTTGCGCGAAATCAAGCCCGAGCTGCGTTCGGGCGGTCGCAGCGCCGAAAGCGTGATGGCGGCCGAGCGGCAGAAGATCGAGGCCGCGCTGCCGAAGGGCGCGCGCCTCGTCGCGCTCGACGAGCGCGGCCGCGACTGGACCACGATGCAGCTCGCGCAGGCGCTGCCCGGCTGGCAGCAGGACGGCCGCGACGTCGCGTTCGTGATCGGCGGCGCCGACGGGCTCGATCCGGAACTGAAAGCGCGCGCCGACGTGCTGCTGCGCATCTCGAGCATGACGCTGCCGCATGGCATGGTGCGCGTGCTGCTCGCTGAACAGCTTTACCGGGCGTGGAGCATCACGCAGAATCACCCCTACCACCGCGCATGACGTGTCGTCCTCGAGACGCGCGCCGCGCGCGCTCAACGAGATAACGACACCATGCCGTCCAGCACGTCCCCCGCGCTTTTCCCGACCCCGCTTTTCCAGACGCTTTACCTCGCTTCGCAAAGCCCGCGCCGCCAGGAGCTGCTGCAGCAGATCGGCGTACGCTTCGAGCTGCTGCTGCCGCGCCCCGACGAGGACGCCGAGGCGCTCGAGGCCGAACTGCCCGGCGAAGCCGCCGACGCGTACGTGCGGCGCGTGACCGTCGCGAAGGCCGAGGCCGCGCGTGCCCGCCTCGTCGCGAGCGGCAAGCCGGCCGCGCCGGTGCTGGTGGCCGATACGACCGTGACGATCGACGGCGCGATCCTCGGCAAGCCGGCCGACGCCGACGATGCGCTCGCGATGCTCACCCGCCTCGCCGGCCGCGAACACGCGGTGCTGACCGCCGTCGCCGTGATCGACGCCAGCGGCGAGCTGCTGCCGCCCGCGCTGTCGCGCTCGTCGGTGCGCTTCGCGGCCGCGTCGCGCGACGCATACGTGCGCTACGTCGAAACCGGCGAGCCGTTCGGCAAGGCCGGCGCGTACGCGATCCAGGGCCGCGCGGCCGAATTCATCGAGCGAATCGACGGATCCCATTCAGGTATCATGGGTCTGCCCCTTTTTGAGACTGCCGCGCTGCTGCGTACCGCACGCGTCGCCTTCTGAACCGCACCATGAACGAAGAAATCCTGATCAACCTCACGCCGCAGGAAACGCGCGTCGCACTCGTCCAGCAAGGCGCGGTGCAGGAGCTTCACGTCGAGCGCACGCTGTCGCGCGGGCGGGTCGGCAACATCTATCTCGGCAAGGTCGTGCGCGTGCTGCCCGGCATGCAGTCGGCGTTCATCGACATCGGCCTCGAGCGCGCGGCGTTCCTGCACGTCGCCGACATCTGGCATCCGCGCCTCGCGGGCGAGCCGCAGTCGGGCGCGCCGCACCAGCCGATCGAGAAGATCGTGTTCGAAGGCCAGACGCTGATGGTCCAGGTGATCAAGGATCCGATCGGCACGAAAGGCGCGCGGCTGTCGACGCAGGTCAGTATCGCGGGCCGCACGCTCGTCTACCTGCCGCAGGAACCGCATATCGGCATCTCGCAGAAGATCGAAAGCGAGGCCGAGCGCGAGGCCGTGCGCGCGCGGCTGACCGCCGTGATCCCGCCGGACGAGAAAGGCGGCTACATCGTGCGGACGATCGCCGAGGACGCCACCTCCGACGAGCTGGCCGGCGACGTCACGTACCTGCGCAAGACGTGGGCGACGATCGTCGCGCAGGCGCAGCGGCTGCCGGCGACAAGCCTGCTGTACCAGGATCTCGATCTCGCGCAGCGCGTGCTGCGCGATTTCGCGAACGACGACACGACGCGCATCCAGGTCGATTCGCGCGAGACGTACACACGTCTCGCGGAATTCGCGGGCGAGTTCACGCCGGCCGTGAGCCCGAAGCTGCATCACTACACGGGCGAGCGGCCGCTGTTCGACCTGTACAACATCGAGACGGAGATCCAGCGCGCGCTGTCGCGCCGCGTCGACCTCAAATCGGGCGGTTACCTGATGATCGACCAGACCGAGGCGATGACGACGATCGACGTGAACACGGGCGGCTATGTCGGCGCGCGCAACTTCGACGACACGATCTTCAAGACCAACCTCGAGGCCGCGCACACGATCGCGCGGCAACTGCGGCTGCGCAACCTCGGCGGGATCATCATCATCGACTTCATCGACATGGAGAACGCCGAGCATCGCGACGCGGTGCTGTCCGAGCTGAAGAAGGCGCTCTCGCGCGACCGCACGCGCGTGACGGTGAACGGCTTCTCGCAACTCGGGCTCGTCGAGATGACGCGCAAGCGCACGCGCGAATCGCTCGCGCACGTGCTGTGCGAACCGTGCCCGACCTGCCAGGGCAAGGGCCAGGTGAAGACGTCGCGCACCGTGTGCTACGACATCCTGCGCGAGATCCTGCGCGAATCGCGGCAGTTCAACCCGCGCGAGTTCCGCGTGATCGCCGCGCAGCAGGTGATCGACCTGTTCCTCGATGAAGAGTCGCAGCATCTGGCGATGCTGATCGACTTCATCGGCAAGCCGGTGTCGCTGCAGGTCGAGTCGAATCTGAGCCAGGAGCAGTACGATATCGTGCTGATGTAACCTTCCGCCCATCCGCCGCCGGCAGCGCCGCGCGGCGCCCCGCTGCGGTGGCCGGGCTGTTCGCGCATGCCGCGCCGGCACCTGCCGCCGCCCTTTCATTGACCCTTTTCGCATTCACCCCACACCATGAGCCAAGGCCACAACCGCCGCCAGCGCAAGAAACTCCACATCGGCGAATTCCAGGAACTCGCGTTCAACGCCACCGCGCACTACCGCAACGACATGACCGACCTCGAGCGCGGCCAGTTGATCGATGCGTTCATCGACTTCGTCGAAGCGAACGGGCTGCTGACCGTCGCGTCCGCGGACGAAGGCATCGGCGCGTACGTGATCTCCGGCGCGCCGCGCGGCACGACGACCGACGCGGACCGCGAACTCGTGCGCGGATGGCTGGCCGCCCGTCCGGAACTGACGGACGTCAAGGTCAGCGAATTCACCGACGCGTGGTATCCGGACGCCTGATTGCCCGGCTTCACGCTGCTTCAAACGGCGCCCGCGCCTGCCCGCCATCACGGCGGGCCAGGCCGGCGTCGCGTGTTTCCCCTTCCGCCGCCCCTCTCCTCCCCGGCACCGGCTCACACGATTCGCGCCGCGTCGACCGTGATTACCCCGATTTCCGCAGTGAATCGGACGCTTACTTCAATTTAACGATCGTTAAAAGACGGCTCGTGTCGACGGACCTACTCTGATCGCACGAATCCGGTGGTTTTCGGCACGATCGGCAAGCAAGACGAAAGAATTCAAACGATTCGTCCTGCAGGCGCTCCGGGTTCCGACTCAGGCGAAAACGCGACACGGCGACAGGTCAATCAGGGAGACAACAACGATGCGCCCGACGCCTTGCTTCCGTCGCGACGATACGTCGACGCACACGAAGGCTGCCTGAGATCCATTTCCATAATCGAGACGAGGACGACATGAACACGCCCACCCTTCATCAAGCAGGACTCCGAATGATCATGATCGCGGCCGGCGCCGCGGCGCTGATGTCGCTGTCCGCGTGCGGCGGCTCCGGCTCGCTGAGCCAGGGCACCGGCGGCAGCGGGTCGGGATCGGGCGACACGACGGCCACGACCGGCGGCACGGGCAACGGCTCCGGCGGCACGTCCGCCAACGGCGTCGGCCAGACGACCGCGGCGTCGAGCAACATCGTGACCGCCGCGGGCGGCACCGTGTCGGGCGGCGGCGCGGTGATCGCGAGCCAGTCGGTGCCCGGCACCAACGCGGCGACCATGCAGGGGCTCGGCACCGTCGTGCAGGACGTCGGCGCGGCCGTCACCACGCTCGGTACCGGTCTCGGCGCCGGGCTCGGCCAGCTCGGCGCGTCGTCGAATCCGGTCGGCACGACGGTCGCGAGCACGGGCGGCGTGGTCACGAACCTCGGCGACGCGGTCGCGGCGACCGGCGGCGTGGTGTCCAGCCTCGGCGCCAGCGGGTCGGCGCTGGCGCCCCTCGCGCCGGTCACGTCGCCCGTCGGCGGCGCGATCACGACGCTCGGCAACACGATCGCCGGCGGCGGCGCCACGCTCGGCACGCAGTTGTCGACCGGCCCCGTCGCGCAGGTCACGGGCGCCGCCAGTTCGGCGATCACGCCGATCACGACGCAGGTCGGCTCGATCACGCAGACGGTCGCGTCGAGCACGCCGCTCGGCGCGCCGCTCACGAACCTCGTGACGACGGTCGGCAACGGTGTCGCGAACGTCGGCACGACGATCGCGAAAACCGGCGGCAACCCGGTGACGACCGGCGTCGGCAACGTGGTGACGGCAACCGGCAACACGGTCGCCACCGCCGGCACGGCGCTGCTCGGCGGCGGCGCCGCCGCGACGAGCCCGCTCGCACCGGTGACGGGGTTGCTGTCGACGGGTGCACTCGGCGGTGCAACGGGCGGCGGCAACCCGGCAGGCGCGCTCACGTCGGCGGCCGGCACCGTGACGGCCGCCGTGTCGGGCGCGACCGGCGGCGCGCCGGTCGCGGGGCTGACGGGCGGCAGCGGCACCGGCGCGCTGTCGAAGACGGGTGGCGTGCTCGCCCCGGTGACGACGACGCTCGGCTCGCTGGTCAAATAAGCAACACGCCATGCGGCGCCCGTCGCGTCGTCGACGCTCGGGCGCCGCAACCGCATCTCCGACGGTTTCCGCGGTCGTCCGCCCGCGTCCGATCCCTTCCTTTTCCCGACGGTCCGCCTGCAACAGGCCATCGAAATCGGTCCTGAAAGCAAGACACGTTAAACTCTCACCTCGCGTGGTGCGCCGCCCGCACCCGCCATCCATCGCCAGCCGCGTGCCCTCGGGCCGCCCCCGACCCATGGAGTGAGTGTCAATGAGCGGCGGACTCCCGTTTCCCGCATCCCGCAAGTCGTTGCCGTCGTCGACGGTCTTCCTGATTCTCGCCGCCGCCGCGCTGCTGTCCGGCTGCGGGCTGCTGCCGGTCCAGAACCCGCCCGCCCCGATCAGCGAGGCGCTCGTCGAGCCGGTCGAGGAGACCGCCGGCGAGCCGCTGACGATGCCGCCCGTGCCGGCGCCGACGCAACCGGAAACGCCGGAAGCGCCGAAGAAGCCGCACCGCGAGGTGACGCGGCCGAAACCCGTGCAGCGCCCCGAATCGCCGACCCCGCCGCCACCTCCGCCCCCGCCGATCGTCGCGACGCGCCCGCTCGACCGTACCCAGATCCACGCGCTGCTCGACAGCGAAGTCGCGCGCCGCAACGGCAAGGTGGTCGGCCGCGCGGTCGACATGGTGGTCGACGCGAGCGGCAAGCCGCGCGAGATGATCGTCAACCTGCAAGGCTTCATGGGCATCGGCGACCGCAAGGTCATCTTCCCGTGGAACGTGTTCCGCTTCACGCCGGGCGGCAAGCAGGAGCCGATCGTGCTCGACGTCCCGTCGGGCGACCTGCCGCCGGCCGCGCGACCGAAGGCGGTGCCGCTGTCGGGTTCGGCCGCGGCGTCGCCGACGACGCGGCTGCCGATGCTCGACAGCGATGTCGAGCGCCCGAACGGCACGAAGATCGGCCGCATCGTCGACGTGCTGATCGACCGCGGTGCACAGCCGCAGGCCGTCGTGCTCGACCTCGGCGGGCTCGTCAATACTGACCGCCGTTCGATCGCCGCGAGCTGGGGCGCGCTGCGCTTCGTCACGCGCGACAAGGCGCTGCACCCGCAGCTCGACCTGAACGACGCCCAGATCAAGGCATCGCCGCCCTACGCGGCCGACAAGCCGATCGTCGCGGTCTTCCCGCCCGTTGTCCCGGCCGCGCCGGCTTCGTCTGCGAGTGCCACCCGATGACGATCAAGCATTCCGTCAGCGTTCGCAGTCTCCGGGCCCTCGACTGGCTCAACTTTTTCGTTGCAAACGTTCAAACCGGGTTCGGTCCGTTCATCGCGTCCTACCTCGCGTCGCACAAGTGGACGCAGGGCGAGATCGGCATGGTGCTGTCGATCGGCACGATCAGCGCGATGGTCAGCCAGGTGCCGGGCGGCGCCGCCGTCGATGCGCTGAAGAACAAGAAAGGCGCGGCCGCGTGGGCGATCGCGGCCATCATCCTGTCCGCGGTCCTGCTCGCGTCGAGCCCGACGATCGTGCCGGTGATCGCCGCGGAGGTATTCCACGGCTTCGCGAGCTGCATGCTGGTGCCGGCGATGGCCGCGATCTCGTTCTCGCTCGTCGGCCGCGCTGACCTCGGCGACCGGCTCGGCCGCAACGCGCGCTGGGCGTCGATCGGCAGTGCGGTCGCGGCCGGGCTGATGGGGCTGACCGGCGAATACTTCTCCGCGCGCGCGGTGTTCTGGCTGACCGCCGTGCTGGCGCTGCCCGCGCTGTTCGCGCTCGCGATGATCCAGCCGACGCACCAGGTGATCCCGCAGTCGTCGAAGCCGGACGACCTCGACGAAGCCGGCGAGCGCGAAACGCTGCTCGAACTGCTGCGCGACCGCCGGATGCTGATCTTCGCGGCCTGCGTCGTGCTGTTCCACCTGTCGAACGCCGCGATGCTGAACCTCGCGGCCGGCGAAGTCACGGCCGGGATGGGCGAGAACGTGCAGCTCGTGATCGCCGCGTGCATCATCGTGCCGCAGGCGATCGTCGCGATGCTGTCGCCGTGGGTCGGCCGCTCCGCGCAGCGCTGGGGGCGCCGGCCGATCCTGCTGCTCGGCTTCTCCGCGCTGCCGGTGCGCGCGCTGCTGTTCGCGGGCGTCAGCAGCCCGTACCTGCTCGTGCCGGTGCAGATGCTCGACGGCATCAGTGCGGCCGTGTTCGGCGTGATGCTGCCGCTGATCGCGGCCGACGTCGCGGGCGGCAAGGGCCGCTACAACCTGTGTATCGGGCTGTTCGGGCTCGCGGCCGGGATCGGCGCGACGCTCAGCACGGCCGTGGCCGGCTACGTCGCCGATCACTTCGGCAATGCGGTCAGCTTCTTCGGACTCGCGGCCGCGGGCGCGCTCGCGGTGCTGCTGGTCTGGCTCGTGATGCCCGAAACCCGCGTCGAGAATGGCGATGCGACGGCCGACGAACCGGCCGCCGCCTCGCCCGAACAGGCGCATTGACGGCGGCCCGCCGCCACCCGCTTCTTGGCCGACGCACGATGGATACGATCAGGACACTCAACGAAGCCCGCCAGCAGATCCAGCAGTCGATCTTCGATCTGTTCAAGGGGCTGTCATTCAGCGAGCGGCTCACGCAAGGCGCGCTGATGGCGCTGCAGGCCGTCTGCGGCGCGTGCCTCGCGTATGCGATCGGCCGCGCGATGCATACCGAGCAGGCCGTGTGGGCGGCGATCACCGCGATCGCCGTCACGCAGCACAACTACTCGGACACGATGTCGCTGTCGCGCGACCAGTTCATCGGGGCGATGGTCGGCGGCGTACTCGGTTTCGCCGGCGCGGCGCTGGGCGGCGATCGCCTCGTCGCGTATGCGCTCACGGTCGCGGTCGTGATCGTCTGCTGCTGGTGCCTGAACGTCGGCAGCGCGGCGCGGCTCGGCGGCGTGACCGCGACGATCGTGCTGCTGTTCCCGGGCAACGGACCGCTGTGGGACGTTCCGCTGATCCGGCTCGGCGAAGTGACGCTCGGCACGGTATGCGCGCTGGGCGTGTGCTGGCTGATGTCGAGAATCGAACGGCGCTGGTTCCGCCGCGCGGCGGCAAAGTGACGCGCTAATCCGGCGGCCCGGCGCGCATCGCGGCATCGCCATCCATGCCGGACCGCGGGCTAGGTCAGTCGCCGATTCGCAGCACGATGCCGGAACCGATCTGCACCAGCAGGTGATCCCCGCCGACGCCGACCCATTGATAGCCGCGCGGCGGCGGACTCAGGTGATAGCCGCGCCAGTCGTCGATCACGTATTGGCGGTCGCGGAACTCGGGAGGAAGCCGGTCCCCCTTGTGCCACTCGCGGCGCGGCTGGTCGGCCCAGCGCGGCGGTACGTCTTCAACGCGGCCGGGCCCTTTGCGCATGTCGTGCTTGCCGTGACCATACGCATGGCCATTGCCATGCCCATGCCCGTGGTCGTCCTGTTGCGCGCTGGATAACGTCGGCGCCGCCAACGCGGCGGCCACGAACACAACGGCAAGAATCGGGTGCCTTGTTACCATCATCCACCTCCCGTCGAACCGCCGGCGCCGGGATGACGCCGGCCGCACACAAGGCTAGCACACCTCGCGGGGCCCGCCGGTTGCGCGGCGCCACGCACGAGGCAGCGGGTATACTCTCGCTCACCTTCGATCCGTACGATTTTTCATGGCTGAACCTACGCTCGGCGTCGCCATCATCGCCCACAACGCGGCCCGCCGGCTCGCGCAGTGCCTCGACGCGCTCGCCTTTGCGGACGACATCGTGGTCGTCGACGGCGGCAGCACCGACGACACCGTCGAGATCGCCCGCGCACACGGCGCCCGGGTGATCGTCGCCGCCGACTGGCCGGGCTTCGGCCCGCAGAAGAATCGCGCGCTCGCAGCGCTGTCGACCGACTGGGTGCTGTCGATCGACACCGACGAAGTCGTGTCGGACGAGCTCGCCGCATCGATCCGTGCGGCGTTGCGCGCCCCGCAGGCCGATGTGTACGCCATCGACCGGTTGTCGGCGTTTTGCGGCAGCTGGGTGCATCACAGCGGCTGGTATCCGGACTGGATCCCGCGCCTGTTCCGGCGGGACACCGCCCGCTTCTCGGACGACCTCGTCCACGAGCGGCTGGTGTTCGACGGCCGCGTCGCGCGGCTCGACGGGAAGCTGCACCACTACTCGTACGACGACATCGACGCGGTGCTGCGCAAGCTCGACGCGTATTCGAGCGCCGGTGCGCGGCAACGCCGCGCGGCCGGCGAGCGGGCGACGGTCGGCAAGGCCATCCGGCGGGGGGTGTGGGCGTTCGTGCGGACCTACGTGCTGCGTCGCGGGTTCCTCGACGGGCGGGCCGGATTCATGATCGCGGTGTTCAATGCGGAGACGGTGTACTACCGCTTCCTGAAGCTCGCGCACGACGGCGCGGCTGAACCCGCATCGCGCCGCTAGGCAGCGGCCGAAAGGTGCGCCGATGGCGCACCGGTTATACGCCGCCGCGCGGCAAGGCCGACACGTCGATGATCGACTCGCGCGGCGCCTCCACCACCGGACGGCCTTCGACGAGCGCCGCCGCGGCGGCAATCACGCGCTGCGCGGAAAGCTCCGTCAGGCAGCGGCTCCAGCTTTCCAGATGACGGTCGCAGCCTTCGAGTTTGCAAGGCACGCAGTCGCCGTCACCCTGCATCAGGTAAACGTTGCCGCGCTGCGCCGAACCGCGCAGCGCCCACGGCTCGTCGTGAGCGGGCCAGTGGGCGGGCCACGGCCCCCAGCGCACCGGGTTGGACGGCCCGAACAGCGCAAGCGTCGGCGTCCCGCACGCGGCGGCGACGTGCGTCGCGCCGGTGTCCGGCCCGACGAACAGCCGTGCGCGGCGAATCAGTTCGGCGGTCTCGCCGAACGTCAGGCGCCCGACGAAATTCGCGACCGGCTCGCCCGCGGCAGCCACGATCCGCTGCGCATAGTCGACCTCCGCCGCGCCTGGCCCCCCGCTCAGCGCGACGTCGAAGCCGCTTGCGCGGGCCCAGCGGATCAGTTCGACCCAGCCGTCCTCGCGCCACTGCTTGTAACGGAACATCGGGGATGGGTGCAGCACGATGTGCGCTCGAGTACGCGACAGCGCGGCCGGCCCATACAGCAGTGCGTCGAATTGCGCGACGCGCGCCGGATCGGTGCCGATGCCGGGCGCGACCACTTCAGCGCAAGGCGTCACGCCGAGCACTTCTGCAATCGCGAGACTGCTCGTCACCGTATGGACATCGCCGTGGCGATTGAGCGCAATGCCGTCCAGCATGAAACGCGTCAGCCGCGTGATCCGCTCCGGATCGACGAGCCCGACGCGCCGACGCCCACCGAACCACGTATAGAAACGGGCACGATCGGAGCTGATCGCCGCGCATGCGAGATCGTAGCGCCGCCACAGCCTGGCCGCGTCGGCGAACCGCTCGCGCGGCTTCGCGCGCTGCGCGACGACGATCACCCGACGAATGTCGGGATTGTGCTCGAGCACGCCCTCGGTGCCGCGAAACACGACCATGTCGATCTGCGCGTCAGGCCAGCGCCGCTTCAGGGAGCGGACCAGCGGCGTCGCCAGCAGCACGTCGCCGATCCGGCGGGTGCAGGTGACGAGAATGCTGCGCGGCGGCGTATCGAACGTAAGGGAAGCGGTCACGGCGGGTATCGACTGACGGAAGCGGGCCATTTTAGCGAAATCGCGCGGCGCGAACCATGCTGCCGGCTCAGCGCGCCGCCGCGAGCAGGTCGGCGGCGAGCGCGGCGAAACGCCGGTTCGCCGCCGGCACGTCGAACGTCGCGATCCGTGCCGCGGCACAAGGCGCGAGCGCCGCGCGCACGTCCGCGTCGGTCACGAGGCGTTCCAGCGCCGCCGACATCGCATCGACGTCGCCGACCGGCACGAGCAGGCCTGCGCGGCCGTCGTCGAGCATGTCGCGCGGGCCGGTCGGGCAGTCGGCCGCGAGCACCGGCGTGCTGAGCGCCATCGCTTCGCCGAGCACCATGCCGAACCCTTCGTAGCGGCTGCTCAGCACGAGCGCTTCGGCGGCGCGAACGTACGGAAACGGATTCGCGCAATAGCCCATGAAATGCACGGCATCGCGAATCCGCAGTTCGTCCGCAAGCTGCTCGAGTGCTGCGCGATCCGGCCCGTCGCCAAGCAGGACGAGATCTACCGCGTCCGGCCGGCGAGCACGCCATTGCGCATACGCGCGCAGCAGTGTCCGGTGATCCTTCTGCCCTTCGTCGAGCCGCGCGACCGACACGACGAACCGTTCGGCCGGCCACTCGACCGACGCCGTTGCTTGCTGCCGGATCGCAGCGATGTCGATCACGTTCGGGAGTTCGACGACCCGCACGCCGGAGCCGGCGAACATCTTCTCGGCTTCGTGCTGCATCGCAGGCGTCAATACCGCGATCGCCGCGTAGCGCGCGTACTGGCGCGTGCGCCGCGCCATGTACGCGTCGCCTTTTTTGCCGAAGCGTGCGACGAAGCTGTAGTGGCTGACGCCCAACCACGGCGCGGTACCGCGGCCGGCAATCCGCCGCAGCGAGAAATCGTAATCGCAGACGAGGTCGTAGCCGGAGGCGACCTGCAGGAAGCGTCGCGCGACCAGCCGGCGAATCGCCGCATGGGTCGTCAGCTTGTGCAGCAGCTTTTCGCCGAAGCGCAACCGGCGGCGGCGCTCGAGCTGGTGCAACGCATGCGACCAGCGCGCCGTCGCGAGCACGTGAACCGGCACGTCGGCCGGAATCGCGCCGCTGCGGCGCAGCGCATCGAGATCGTCGGTCGGGAAGGCAACCGACAACGCGGGAGCAAACTGGCGGCGATCCAGCGCGTTCAGCCACGCGACCAGCGCGGTTTCGGTACCGCCCCGCCCGAAGTCGTCGATATGGAACAGCAATCGCACGGGCTTGCCGTTCGCGATCGACGGGCCGGCTTCCGCGCGGCTCGCGACGGCGTTCACGATCCGCTCCCCGGCTGCGCGCGACGCACGCGTGCGCGTCGCTCGCCATGCCCGAGCACCAGCCCGGCAAATGCCCAGAATGCCAGGATCGTCGTCTGCCACATGAAATCGTCCACCAGGTTCTTCGTGACCATCCCGACCACGAGCGCGATGCCGCCCGCCGCAATCCACGGATCAGCCTTCCGCAGTCGCCAGAACGCGAATGCGAGCGCCGCCAGCAACAGTGCCTGCATTGCCAGGCCGATGCGCCCGGTCTGTAGCCACGTATTCAGGAAAAGATTGTGCGCGTGCGTCAGCGCCTGCGGCTCGAGTGCCAGCAATTCGGGCGGCATCTCGCTGCGGTAGGCCATTCCCGGCACCGGTTTGCCGAAACCGATACCCAGCCATTTGTGACGGCTACCTTGCTCGTCATAGAACCGCCACAGCTTGGGCCGCGTGTCCGACGACAGCGTGTCGCCGACTGCCGTCATGCCGGGCGGCACATACAGACGCACGCCGGCGATCGAGACGTCGCGCGATGCGGCCAGCGGCGGCGGTGAATCGTGATAGCGCAGCCGCGCGCTCATTTCGAGCGTGCCGATCGCACCGGCGCCGACGACGACCACTGCCAGCCCCGCCAGCAGCAGATGATGCCGGTACAGCGGATAAAGGCCGATCAGCAACACCACCGCGGCAGCAGGCCAGAAGAAGCGGTTGAGGCTGGCAAGCCCGACCATCCCGCACAGCACGAGTCCCGACACGCCGAACCAGCGCCAGCCGCGCCTGGGCACGAAGAACGCACAGAACAACGCCATGGCGAACGCAACGAGCGTACTCGTATGCCCCACCCGCGCATAGAACCGCAACGGGAACGTTTCGGGTGTCGGCGGCTGCAGCTTGCCCCAGTAGATCACGCTGACCGCGGCGAGCAACGCGCACGCGAGCCAGACGGTCAGCGTGACGCGTTCGGGCCGCTCGACCCGCGTGCCGAACAGCCAGAAGCCCCAGAACGACAGCAGCGGATACACGACCTCGTCGAGCCACGCATGCCGGCTGACGTCCGGGAACACCGACCAGCGGGTGGCCGCGAAACTCCACGCCGCCCAGCCGACGATCGGGACGAACAACGGCCACCGGAACACCGCCGGCCGGTCGCGCCCGCACGCGGCGCCGATCAGCGCAATCCCGACCAGCACCATGCTGCAATTCACGAACGCCGCCATGTGCCCGAACATGATCGCGAACATCAGAACGGGGCAGCCAATCCACAGAAGACGCTCCATACGCGCCGCAATAGCCGTCATCGAACTTGCACCAGAACGTGTTTCAGTGCGCCACGTACCGCCTCCACCGACAGCCCGCTCATGCAGCCCGCGGAGCCGTCGTGCCACGCGACGCATGTCGTGGCGTCGCGATCGCATCGCCTGACCCATTGGACGTGACGCCGGAAAATATACGGTTGATCGCGGCATGGCATGTCCGCGATCGTTACGGCGACGAACGGAACGTCGCGCCAGTAACGTCCGGCACCGTGAACCAGCGCGCTGCCGGGCCCGAACAGCGCGACGGTCGGTACGCCGATGAGGCGCGCGAGATGCGCGACGCCCGTGTCGGGACAGACAACTGCCCGAGCGCCTGCATAGAGATGCCAAAGATCGGCGAGACCGAGTTTCCCGGCAAAGTTCGGCTGCCCGGCGTGCGGCCCGATCTGCTCGATCAGGTCGGCTTCGCTCTTGCCGCCGCTCCACACTACCCGATAGCCACCCGCCTCCATGTCGGCCGCCAGCGCTCGCCAGCGCTCGATCGGCCAGCGCTTGACCATCGTGCTGGCACCCGGATGCAGCACCACGTAGGGCCGCTCCCGAAGCGCCGCTGGCAACGCGACGCTCGGCGGCGGCGCCGGCCAGTCGCCCGGCCGGTATGCGCGCGGAGGGCCGCCGTCGACCAGGTCCGCGATCAGGTCGCCCCACGCGGCCGGCGCATCGGGATACGGACGGCGTTCGTCGACCGGCCAGTTCTTCCACGCCGGGGCATCGCCGTCGTGCGCGACGATCCAGCGACAGCCGGCCGCGAGCGCCAGCCAGCTGTGACGGTTATCCGCCGCGACGAAGCCGAGATCGTACGGCCCCGACGCCAGCAAGCGGCGCACCGACACGGGATCACGCGGATCGAAAGCCAACGCCTGGACGCCAAACGGCTCGCCCGCATACAACGGTGCGATCGCCTTCGGACACGCGAGCGCGATGCGCGCGTGCGGATATTGTTCGCGCAGCTTCGCCAGCAACGGTGTCAGCAACAGCGTATCGCCGAGCAGGAGATGGTGCGCGACGAAAATGCTCGCCGGTTGCCGAGGCTTGCGCCGCAGCGGCTTGAACAGCAATCTCGGCAGAGCCCGCGCGAAGATGTGGATACGTCCGGGGAAGCGGCTCATCGTTAACAGCGGGCTGTCTCGATGGCAAAATTCGCGACGCGGATCGGCCCGATGAACAGCCGAGTCGCCACACGAATCACCATGATCATTGTGAATTGAATAAGTATTTGCACGGAGCAAATCGCGCCGATCAACCGGCACGAATCACCGGAGCGGAATAGCCAGCCGCACCACCCAAACAGGCCGCCAGAGTATACCATCGCCCCCTCGCGCGCCCGAACCGGAAGCCGTCTGACAGATTGCCCCTTACAGGGACGGACCGCTACGCCGGCGCCCACGCCTCGCGGGCCAGCGCGAGCAACTGCTCGACATGATGGCGCACGCCCGGGTCGTAGCCTACCGCGTCGCGCGCGACGGCAGCCCGGTCGCCGGCTCGCACGCGCTGTGCGGCCGTCGCCAGCACGGCGCGCAGCGCCTCGACATCGTCGGCTGCGAACGTCAGCTTCGCATGGTCCGCAATGACGTCATGGCAGCCGAGCGTGGGCGGCAAGATCACGGGCGTCCCGCACATCACTGACTCGATGCCGACCAGCCCGAACGGCTCGTATTTCGATGCAAGGATCGTGTAATCCGCCGCGCGGTATCCGTCCTCGATGTCCTTCACGTAGCCGATGTAGCGCAGTTGCGCCGAGGTCCGCTCGGGCGGGCGGCCGGCCACCGCGACGACGATCGACGCGTCCGTCCCCTGCAGCCCGGCCTCGATCAGCGGCAAGCCCTTGCGCACGTGGCTGCTCGACGGAAACAGCAGCACGACGTCGCGCTCGCCGAAACCGAAGCGGCGCCGCAACGCGGTGCGCTCGTCGTCGCCGACAGGCGTGAAGCGCTGCGCATCGACGGGGGGATACAGCATGCGGATCCTGGCGTCGTCGACGCCGTACAGCGTGCGCAGTTCGTCGCGCATCATCTGCGAATGCGCGACCACATAGCGCGCATTCGCGTACTGCCGGCTCTCGAGCGCAATCTGGCGCCGGTCGAAATAGCCCGGTGCGCGGCCGATCGCGCGCAAGAACCCTCGATGTGTGCCGCCGCAAATCGCGATCTCCGAGCAGGCGACCCGATTACAGCCGATCAGCACATCCACGTCGGCCGCGCGGCGTGCACCGCGGAGCCGCCACGAGAACCATTCGTCGCGCAACTTGCCGGGCAGGAACGAGACGTTGATCCGATGCGGCTCGACGAGCCGCGCCTCCGGAATCGACGCGTCGACGGAACGCGCGAAGAACGCGGGCGTCACGCCCGCCTCCGCCATTCCCCGCGCGATATCGATCGCGTAGCGCTCGAGGCCGCCCCCGTGCTTCAGCGCATTGGCCGACAGGCCGATCTTCATCTCCGCACGCGCGACACGGGCCCGCACGACGCTCACCCGGCCTCCTGCTGGAACTGAATCCGATGCAGATGGGCATACAGGCCGCCGGATGCGAGCAGCGCCGCGTGGCTGCCGCTCTCGACGATTCTGCCGCCGTCCATCACGAGAATCCGGTCTGCACGCTCGATCGTCGACAGCCGGTGTGCGATCACCAGCGTCGTGCGGCCCTTCATCAGCGTCTCGAGCGCCGCCTGAACGTGACGCTCGGATTCCGAATCGAGCGCCGACGTCGCTTCGTCGAGAATCAGGATCGGCGCATCCTTGTAGATCGCGCGCGCAATCGCGAGACGCTGGCGCTGGCCGCCCGACAGGCGCATGCCGTTGTCGCCGACGAGCGTGTCGAGCCCGTCGGGCATCGCCTCGACCGTACTGAGCAGATTCGCGGCGCGCAGCGCCGCCGTCACGCGTTCGCGGTCGGGGGTTTGGCCGTACGCGACGTTGCTCGCGATCGTGTCGTTGAACAGCACGACATCCTGACTCACCATCGCAATCTGGTCACGCAGGTCACGTAGCCGATACTCGGGTAACGCGACGCCGTCGACGAGAATCTCTCCGGACGTCGGATCGAAAAAGCGCGGCATCAGGTTGACAAGCGTCGTCTTGCCGCTGCCTGACGGCCCCGCGAGCGCGATCATCTCGCCAGGCGCCACGTCGAACGACACGCGGTCGAGCGTTGGCTTGCCGGTGCCGGCGTGATACGCAAACGACACGTCGTTGAAACGAATCCGGCCGGTGGCCCGCTCGAGCGGCTTGCCGCCGCCTTCGGGCTCACGCGGCTCGTCGATCAGGCCGAAGATCAGCTCGGCCGCCGTCATCCCGCGCTGCAGCGGCTGGTTCACGTCCATCAGGTGCTTGAGCGGCGAAATGATGAGCAGCATCGCGGTGACGAACGCGACAAAGCCACCGACCGTCGTCTGGTCGTTCGCGGACTGCACGACGGCAATCGTCAGCACGACGGCCAGCGCGATCGACGCGAGAAACTGCGTGAGCGGCTGCGCAAGCCCACCCGACACGATCATTCGCATCGAATAGCCGCGCAGACGCCGGCTCAATTCGTTGAAGCGGCTGATTTCGTACTGCTCGCCGTTGTGGATCTTGACGACCTTGTAGCCGCCGACGGTCTCCTCGACGATGTACGCGAGCTGGTTCGTCAGCATCTGGTGCTCGCGGTTCAACCGGCGCAAACGCCGGTTGATCTTGCCGACGAGCCAGCCGATACACGGCAGCAACACGGCGACGATCAGTGTCAGTCGCCAGTTCAAATAGAACAGGTAACCCAGCAGAAAGACCACCGTCAACGAATCGCGCACGAGCGTAATCAACACGCCCAGCAATACGTTCAGGACCTGGTTGACCTCGAAGACGACCGCATTGATCACCGTACTCGCGGTCTCGCGCTGAAAAAACGACACGCCGGTGTGAATCATCCGGTTGAACATCTCGATCCGCAGGTCGAGCAGGATCCGGTTCGAGACATACTGAAGCAGATAGTTGGACGCGTACTGCGCGGCGGCACGCACCAGCGCGAGACCGACGACCGCGATCGGCACGTAGAGCTTCGCGGTCACGTCGCCCTTCGTGCCGAAGCCGCGGTCAAGCAGCGGCTTGAGCAACGCCGGAATCCCGGCTTCCGTTGCCGCGACGACGGCCATCGCGAGGACGCCCGCCACCATCACCCACAGGAGCGGCTTCAGGTACGGCCAAAGGCGGCGCGCGACGACCACGGGCGACGATGCGTCTTCCCCGCCTATGGGTTTGCTAAGAGTAGGCTTGACGCTCAAGGTGCCCTCAAGGAATTTGAATCGAAAATCATTCAGTAGACGATTTCGGCGGAACTACCGTCGAACGCCGCGCGCAGCTCTGCCAGCAGCACGTCGCTCGGTTTCACGCGCCAGGCATCGCCCAGACGCATTTCGCCTTGCGCGCGCGCGTTGCTGTAGTGGATCTGCACCGCGAGCCCGTTCGGCAGCGGCGCCTGCGGGCGCCGACCGCCATCGCGCCCGCCGCCGCGCGGCGCGGGCGCTTCGATCACGTTCGCGGCGGCCGGATCGTCCTTCGACACGTGCGGCTCGAGCACACGGCGCAGCGCGAGCGCGTCGGCGTTGCCGTTCATCGTCAGCCGCACGGCCTGCGCGTAGCGGCTGCGCGCGCGTTCGAGATCCATCACGGTATCGGCCGTGAAGCGAATGCCGCCGGTGAACGCGTCGTTGCGCGCCTGCCCCTGCACGATCAGCAGCTCGTCTTCCTTGAACAGCGCCTTGTTCGCCTCGAACTGTTCGTTGAAGATCGTGATCTCGCACTGGCCCGTGCCGTCGTCGAGCAGCGCGATCAGCATCTTGCCGCGCTGCGTCATCTGCGTGCGCAGCGACGCGATGATGCCGGCGACGAGCTTGTCGCGCCCTTCCTTCAGATCACCGACCTTCTGCCGCACGAAGCGCCGCACTTCGTCGCGATACGCATCGAACAGGTGGCCGGACAGATAGAAACCGAGCGCGGCCTTTTCTTCCTGCAGGCGGCGCTTGTCGTCCCACGCGGGTTCGTCGACGAGCGCATGCGCATGCGGCGACTCGGCGCCCATGTCGAACAGGCCGGCCTGCATCGCGTTCGCTTCGGCCTGGTCGGCCGCTTCCATCGCGAGCGGCACCGACGCGATCAGTTGCGCACGGTTCGGATTCAGCGAATCGAACGCGCCGGCGCGGATCAGCGCCTCGACCGTGCGGCGGTTGACGACGCGCCGGTCGATCCGTTCGCAGAAGTCGAACAGGTCGGTGAACGCCTTTTCCTCGCGGGCGCGCAGGATTTCCTCGATCGCGTTCTGGCCGCTGCCCTTCACCGCGCCGAGGCCGTAGCGGATCGTGCGCGAGCGCTTGCCGTCGGCTTCCGCGACCGGCTCGAACCGGTAATGCGACTGGTTGATGTCCGGCGGCAGCACGGCGAGGTTGTTCACGACGCAGTCGTCGAACAGGATCTTCACCTTGTCGGTGTCGTCCATCGCGAGCGTCATGTTGGCCGCCATGAATTCGGCCGGATGGTGCGCCTTCAGCCACGCGGTGTAATACGCGAGCAGCGCATACGCGGCCGCGTGCGACTTGTTGAAGCCGTAGCCCGCGAACTTCTCCATCAAGTCGAAGATCTCGTCGGACTTCTCGCGCGTGAGGCCGTTCTTCGCGGCCCCCTCGGCGAAGATCTCGCGGTGCTTGACCATCTCCTCGGGCTTCTTCTTGCCCATCGCGCGACGCAGCAAGTCCGCGCCGCCGAGCGAGTAGCCGCCGATGATCTGCGCCATCTGCATCACCTGCTCCTGATAGACCATGATGCCGTAGGTCTCTTTCAGGACGGGTTCGACGCGCGGATCCGGGTATTCGACCTTCTCGCGGCCGTGCTTCCGCGCGCAGAAGCTCGGGATCAGGTCCATCGGGCCCGGCCGGTACAACGACACGAGCGCGATGATGTCCTCGAAGCGGTCGGGCTGCGCATCCTTCAGCATGCCCTGCATCCCGCGGCTTTCCAGCTGGAACACCGCGACCGTGTTGGCTTTCTTCAGGATCTGGAACGACGCCGGATCGTCGAGCGGCACCTGCGCGAGCGACCAGTCTGCCTTCGACGGATCGAGACGGCGGATGTAGCGCTCGGCCCAGTCGAGGATCGTCAGCGTCGTGAGACCCAGAAAGTCGAACTTCACGAGGCCGACGGCTTCGACGTCGTCCTTGTCGTACTGGCTGACCACGCCGCCGTCGTCGCCCTGCGTGTACAGCGGGCAGAAATCGGTCAGCTTGCCGGGCGCGATCAGCACGCCGCCCGCGTGCATCCCGACGTTACGCGTGAGGCCCTCGACGCGCTGCGCGAGATCGAGCAGCTGGTGGACTTCGTCCTCGTGGTCGTAGCGCTCCTGCAGCTGCGGTTCTTCCTTCATCGCGTCGGCAATCGTCACGTGCTTGCCGGGCTTGAACGGAATCAGCTTCGCGACGCCGTCGGTAAACATGTAGCCGAGGTCGAGCACGCGGCCGATGTCGCGCACGGCCGCCTTCGCGGCCATCGTGCCGAACGTGGCGATCTGCGAGACGGCGTCCGCGCCGTATTTCTCCTTCACGTACTGGATCACGCGATCGCGGCCGTGCTGGCAGAAGTCGATGTCGAAGTCGGGCATCGACACGCGTTCCGGATTCAGGAAGCGCTCGAACAGCAGGTTGTAGCGCAGCGGATCGAGGTCGGTAATGCCGAGCGCGTACGCGACCAGCGAACCGGCGCCCGAGCCGCGGCCCGGGCCGACCGGCACGCCGTTGTTCTTCGCCCAGTTGATGAAGTCCGCGACGATCAGGAAGTAGCCGGGGAAGCCCATCTTCGTGATGGTCCCGCACTCGAATTCGAGGCGCTTGTAGTACGTGTCGCGCTGCGCGTCGCGCTCGGCTTCGACCGGATACAACTGCGCGAGGCGGGTTTCGAGCCCCTCCTTCGACAGCTGGACCAGGTAGTCGTCGAGCGACATGCCGTCCGGCGTCGGGAACAGCGGCAGTTTCGGCTTGCCGAGCTCGAGCTTCAGGTTGCAGCGCTTCGCGATCTCGACCGTATTGGCAATCGCCGACGGCAGGTCGGCGAACAGCGCGGCCATGTCGTCCTGCGTGCGGAAATACTGGTCGGTCGTGAAACGCTTCTGGCGCCGCGGGTTCGCGAGGATGTCGCCTTCCGAGATGCACACGCGCGCCTCGTGCGCGGTGAAATCGTCGTCGGTCATGAACTGCGTCGGGTGCGTCGCGACGACCGGCAGCTTCAGCGACGCGGCGAGCGTCGCCGCCTCCTGGATGTACGCCTCGGCGCCCGGCTGGCCGTAACGCTGCAGCTCGATGTAGAAGCCGCCCGGGAACACCCTCGCCCAGCGCTCGGCGTGACGGCGCGCGGCTTCTTCGTTGCCCGCGGCCAGCGCGAGCCCGATATCGCCCTGTTGCGCGCCCGACAGCGCGAGCAGCCCCTGCGCGAGCTCGCCGTCGAGCCAGCTCGCGTCGAGTTCCGCGCGGCCGCGGTACTGGTTCGTGAGCCACGCCTTCGACAGCAGCTCGCAGAGATTCAGGTAACCGACCTTGTCCTTGACCAGCAGCAGCAGCCGCGACGGCTTGTCGCGGTCGTCCGGATTGGCAATCCAGACGTCGCAGCCGGCGATCGGCTTGATGCCCTTGCCGCGGGCTTCCTGGTAGAAACGGACGAGGCCGAATGCGTTGCCGAGATCGGTGAGCGCGAGCGCGCCCTGACCGTCCGCGGCCGCCGCCTTGACGATGTCGTCAATGCGCACGATGCCGTCGGCAATCGAGAATTCGGAGTGAACGCGAAGATGGACGAAGCGAGGATCTGACATGGGCGCTATTGTAGCCGCCCCGCCGCGCGGGCTGCCCAAAAAATGCCCGCTTTGGCCGTTCGGCCGATGCACGCGGCGACGCGTCGCGCGGTTGGCCGATCGGCCAGGTACCGACGCCCGCGCCGTTTGCGGGATAATACGGTTTTTCGAATCAGCGCCCCGGCTTCGCACCCTTTTTTGCGGGCCGCCGGGCGGCCGTTTTCCCGTCGGACCATCATGACCATCGTCAACCTCGCCGCCTACCACTTCGTATCGCTCGACGCGAACGAGCAATGGCGCCCGCTCGTCACCGCCCGCTGCAACGAACTCGGCCTGCGCGGCACGATCCTGCTCGCGCCGGAAGGCATCAACCTGTTCATCGCCGGCACGCGCGAAGCCACCGACGCATTCATCGCGTACATCCGCCACGATCCGCTGTTCGAAGGCAAGTTCGCGACGCTGCAGTTCAAGGAAAGCCTGTCCGACTCGCAGCCGTTTCGCCGCATGCTCGTGCGCCTGAAGCGCGAGATCATCACGATGAAGAAGCCCGCGATCAAGCCGGAACTCGGCCGCGCGCCGTTCGTCGACGCGCGCACGCTGAAGTCGTGGCTCGATCGCGGCCACGACGATACCGGCCGCCCGGTCGTGATGCTCGACACGCGCAACGCGTTCGAGGTCGACGTCGGCACGTTCGACAACGCGCTCGACTACCGGATCGACAAGTTCAGCGAATTCCCGGAAGTGATCGACGCGAACCGCGCCGACCTCGAAGGCAAGACGGTCGTGTCGTTCTGCACCGGCGGCATCCGCTGCGAGAAGGCCGCGATCCACATGAAGGAAATCGGCATCGACAACGTGTACCAGCTCGAAGGCGGGATCCTGAAATACTTCGAGGAAGTCGGCGGCGCGCATTATCACGGCGACTGCTTCGTGTTCGACTACCGCACCGCGCTGAACCCGCAGCTCCAGCCGACCGAGAACGTCACGTGCTTCGCGTGCCGCGCGGTCGTCACGCCGGAAGCGCAACGATCGCCGAGCTACGTGGCCGGCAAGTCGTGCCCGGCCTGCGCGCAGGCAGCCAGCGCCGCGTAACGGCGCGTCGCACCGCGACCCGCGATGAATCCCGGCTATCGCGGCCGCTTCGCGCCGTCGCCCACCGGCCCGCTGCACTTCGGCTCGCTGGTCGGCGCGCTCGCAAGCTGGCTCGACGCCCGCGCGCACGGCGGCACATGGCTCGTCCGCATCGAGGATCTCGACGGCCCGCGCACGGTCCCCGGTGCGGCCGACGACATCCTCGCGACCCTCACGCATTTCGGCATGACGCCCGACGAACCGCCCGTCTGGCAGAGTACGCGCGATGCGGCCTACACGGCCGCGCTCGAGCGGCTCGTCGCGGCGGGGCTCGTCTATCCGTGCGGCTGCACGCGCAAGGAAATCGCCGATTCGCTGCGCGCCGCCCATGAACGCCATACGACGCTCGCGTATCCGGGTACCTGCCGCACCGGCCTGCACGGCAAGCCCGCGCGCGCATGGCGGCTGCGCGTGCCGGACGGCGACGATGCGGTCGTCACGTTCGACGATCGCTGGCAGCACGCGCAATCGCAGAACCTCGCGACCGAAGTCGGCGATTTCGTGCTGAAACGCGCGGACGGCCAATGGGCGTATCAGCTCGCGGTCGTCGTCGACGATGCCGATGCCGGCATCACGCACGTCGTGCGCGGCGCCGACCTGCTCGATTCGACCGCGCGCCAGATCTACCTGCAGCGCTGCCTCGGCGTGCCGACTCCCGCGTACCTGCACGTGCCGGTCGTCGTCGATGCCAACGGCGAAAAGCTCAGCAAGCAGACGGGCGCGACGGCACTCGAACGCGACGATCCGCTGCCGGCGCTGCGGGCCGCGGCCGCGCATCTCGGTCTGGCGGCCGATGGCGATCTGCCGGGCCATACGATCGACGCGTTCTACGCGGCCGCGACCGATGCATGGGTGCGTCGCTTCGGGCCGCGTGCCGGTTGAATCGCTTGCAGGACGCCGGCCCACGCCGACGACGCGCCTGTCTCGGTCAGCACCGAATCCAGCCGCATGAAAGCAAGGCGAAAGCCACGTCCGCCGACGACTCGGCATCGAAAGCTCCTCCCGCACGCGGCAAGCAATAGCTCGCACACGCCCCGCCCCGATCTCGCCCAATGAAAAACGGGCACATGCTCGTCACATGTACCCGCTTGTCCGGCAGCGCTCACGCACCGCCCCAACCACTCGGCCCGCCTTATGCCGACGGCTTGCGCGGCATCCCGAAGCCGCCGAGCAGCGCGGCGACCTGGCGCTTCGGCCCTTTCTTCTCGGGCTGCTGCGCGGGCTGCGCGTCGTCCGGCTGCTTCGCCGACGCCGACGGCTCGTACGGCTTCAGGAAGAAATCGTCGACCGGCGTTTCGTGGCGGCGATGATGGCCACCGCGCTCGGCGCTGCCCGACGACCGGCGGCCCGAGGCACCGCGATGCTCGTCGCGATCGCGCCGGCCGCCCCGTTCGCCACCGCGCTCACCGCCACGCTCGCCGCCGCGCTCGTCGTGACGATGGCGCGCCGGTTTGTCGAGCTTGAGCGTCTGCATTTCGAGCGGACGCTTGATCAGCTTCTCGATATCGGCGAGCTGCTTGCGCTCGTTCGGGCTGCACAGCGACAGCGCGTCGCCCGTCGCACCCGCGCGGCCGGTACGGCCGATCCGGTGCACGTAGTCTTCCGCGCTGAACGGCAGGTCGAAGTTGATCACGGCCGGCAGCTCGGCGATGTCGAGACCGCGCGCGGCCACGTCGGTCGCGACCAGCGCCTCGATCTCGCCGCGCTTGAACGCGTCGAGCGCCTGCATCCGCTCGATCTGCGTCTTGTCGCCGTGGATCGCCGATGCGACCACGCCGTCGCGCTCGAGATTGCGCGCGAGGCGGCTCGCACCGATCTTGCTGTTGCAGAACACGATCACCTGCTTGAGGCCGCGATCGCGCAGCAACTGCACGACGGCCGCCTGCTTGTCGCCTTCGGCGACGTCGTAGACGATCTGCGTGACGTTCGCGTTCGTCGAGTTGCTGCGCGCGACCTCGATCGTCTGCGGGTTGCGCAGGTAGGTCGACGCGAGCTTCTTGATTTCGCCCGAGAAGGTGGCCGAGAACAACAGCGTCTGACGCTCCTTCGGCAGCAGGTTCAGGATGCGCTGCAGATCGGGCAGGAAGCCCATGTCGAGCATCCGGTCGGCTTCGTCGAGCACGAGGATCTGCACCTGGCCGAGGTTCGCCGTCTTCTGCTGCACGTGGTCGAGCAGGCGGCCCGGCGTCGCGATCAGGATCTCGACGCCGCGGCGCAGTTCGGCCGATTGCGGGTTCATGTCGACGCCGCCGAACACCACCGCGCTGCGCAGCGGCGTGTGCTTCGCATACGCGTGCACGTTCGCGGCGACCTGGTCGGCGAGTTCGCGGGTCGGCGTGAGGATCAGCGCACGCACCGGGTGGCGCGCCGGTGACGCGCTCGTGTTGGCCTGCGGCAGCAGACGCTGGATGATCGGCAGCGAGAAGCTCGCGGTCTTGCCGGTGCCCGTTTGCGCGGCGCCCATGACGTCGCGGCCGGCGAGCACGACCGGAATGGCCTGCGCCTGGATCGGCGTCGGCGTCGTATAGCCCTGCTCCGCAATGGCTTTCAGGATATCGGCGGCAAGGCCGAATTGATCGAAGGTTGCGTCGACGGGCTTGGCGACAGAATCGGACATGGTGGCGTTTCGCTCAAAAGGCGCGGCGGGGACATCGTGCGTCAGGCCAGCCGGGCCTGCGCTCATCACAATTCGGAAATAGACGGAGCCGCGGCGCGCCGCGCGGCGCCGCTCTGGCGCTTGGGACCGGTTCAATGCGAACGCTGGACGCCAGGCCGTGCGGACTCCGTTCGGCGCGAATGCCGGCGGAAAGGGCCGTATTGTAGCACCGTGCGGGCATCTGTCCGTGACAACGCCGCGAACGGCCGTGGCGGCGGTTCGCGCGGCGGGGCCGCCAAGGCCCGCCCAAGGCCCGCGCGGGCGAACGGCTGGCCGATCGGGTTATCCGACTCGGCCAGCACACGATATTAGGGGTTCGATCTCTAAGCGTCGTATCGACAGGTCCGCCGTCAGCCCGACAGCCGGTCAACGCGGGTGGCGAATACGCTCCGCGATCGTGCCCGCCGGTCAGCCCTTCTTCTTTTTCTTCTCGACCTGCACGCAGTCGCCCAGCAGCGGCGGCGACTTCGGGTCGGCGATCTCGTCGCGCAGCGTCGCTTCCTTGCCCTTCGTCCACCACGTATAGCGGCCTGCCTGATAGCGCGCGCCGGACGCCGACACCGTATCGACGAACAGCATCTGCTTGCCGTCGACCGGCACGAGCGCGAAGCTCTGGCCGTTGCCCGCGAGCCAGTACGACACGCGCATCGGCTGCTTGTGGTTCGCGCACTGGTAGACGGTTTGCTGGCGCGCGTCGGCGTCGATCTCTTCGACGGTCAGTTGCGCGGCATGCGCGACGGAAACGGCGGTGCCGGCGAGCGCAAGCGCAGCGAAGGTTTGGCGAATCATGCAGGTCCTCTCACGAGACGGGTGGAAACGCGCCCTCGCGGGGCGCGCGGTTATTGTTTATCGGGTGGCGGGAAAGCACGCCGGTTGCCGGAATCAGGGATCGATCACGTCCGCGCACGCATCGGTCGGCGCGGCGGCGACATGGCCGACGAGCGGCACGATCTTGAGCCCGGCCGACGCCACCCGGCACGGCGCGGCCGCGAGGCCGCAGCCCGCGAGACTCGCGACGAGCGCCAGCGCGACGCCCAGCTTTCCGATACGCAACCATCTCGACGCCATCGTCCTCTCCTCGTTCCGTCAGCGCGCCGACACGGGCCGGACGGCCGCGGCCGCGCGCTTCGCGCGTTCGCGGGCTTCGTCGACGCTCGCGCCGGTCGCCAGCGCGACGCCCATGCGCCGCTTCGCAAAACTTTCCGGCTTGCCGAACAGGCGCAAGTCCGCGCCCGGCACCGCGAGCGCGTCGCGCACGCCTTCGAACGCGATCCCGCGCTCGTCGAGCCCGCCGTAGATCACCGCCGACGCAGCCGGCGTGCCGAGCGCCGGATCCACCGGCAGCCCGAGAATCGCCCGCGCGTGCAGCTCGAATTCCGACTGGCGCTGCGAGGCGAGCGTGACGAGGCCCGTATCGTGCGGCCGCGGGCTCACCTCGGAGAACCAGACGTCGTCGCCGCGCACGAACAGCTCGACGCCGAACATCCCGCGTCCGCCGAGCGCCTCGGTCACCTTGTGCGCGATCTCGCGCGACTTCGCGAGCGCCGCCGCGCGCATCGGCTGCGGCTGCCACGATTCGACATAGTCACCCGCCACCTGTACGTGGCCGACCGGCTCGCAGAAGTAGGTACGCGTGTCGAGCGTCGCGGGGTCGATCGCGCGCACGGTCAGCTGCGTGATCTCGTAGTCGAAATCGACGAAGCCCTCGACGATCACGCGGCCGTGGTTCACGCGCCCGCCCGCCATCGCATGGTCCCACGCGGGTTTCACGTCGGCATCGGTCTTCACGACCGACTGCCCCTTGCCCGACGACGACATCACGGGCTTCACGACGCACGGCATGCCGATCTTCGCGACGGCCGCGCTGAAGGCTTCGAACGAATCGGCGAACGCATACGGCGACGTCGGCAGGCCGAGCTCCTCGGCCGCGAGCCGGCGGATTCCTTCGCGATTCATCGTGAGCTGCGTCGCGCGCGCGGTCGGGATCACCTCGGCGAGGCCGGCCGCCTCGATCGCCGCGAGCGCGTCGGTGGCGATCGCCTCGATCTCGGGCACGATCAAATGCGGGCGCTCGGCCTCGACGATCGCCCGCAGCGCGGCCGGGTCCGTCATGTCGATCACGTGCGCGCGATGGGCGACCTGGTGGCCCGGCGCATCCTGATAACGATCGACCGCGACGACTTCGACGCCGAGGCGCTGCAACGCGATGATGACTTCCTTGCCGAGTTCGCCGGCGCCGAGCAGCATGACGCGCGTGGCCGAGGGTGAAAGCGGCGTACCGAGCCGCTGACCGATCTGCATGTGATTTCCCGCTGGTTCTGTTGGAGGACGAAAACGGCTTCGATGTTAACACGGGCATCCGGGCCGGTTTGGGCGGTTTGGTCGCGCCCACGCCGCGCCGCGCGATCCCGTGGGCGGGCTGCGAACGTTTTCACGCGCGAAGTGTCGGCTCGCCTGCCGCGGGGCGGGTGCGTTACTCTTACGCCTTGATCAGAATCCGAAGAGGAACGAGGCTCATGTCCCACCTGTCCGCGGCCGCACGCGCACGCACCGGCCTGCTTCGCCCGTTGCGCGCGCCGCTTTGCGCGCTGACGCTTGCCACGCTTCTCGCCGCCTGCGCGATGCCGACCCATCCCGATTCCGCCGCCCCCGCGCCCGACCCGTACAACCCGGCCGCCGTCCAGCTGCTCGACGACACCAGTTGGGAGCTCACCAGCTGGGTGAACGCCGACGGCACGCCACGCGCGATCCCGCACGGCGACAACGGCGAACCGATCAAGCTCGCGCTGTCGACCGATTCGGGCATCCGGCGCGCGAGCGGGTTCTCCGGCTGCAACCGCTACATGGGCACCTACGCGATCAAGAACGGCGTGCTGAGCTTCGGCCCGCTCGCCGGCACGCGGATGGCCTGCCCGAACACGCTCGGCGGCCAGCTCGAAGCCGCCTACCTCGATGCGCTCGCCCACGTCGAGAAGACCGGCGTGCAGATGCGTGCGCCCCAGCAATTGCAGATCGTGACCCAGGCCGGCGCAACGCTGACGTTCACGCACCGGAGCCCCTGATGTACGGCGCGCGCGAAGGCCGACCGACCGCCTTCGCGTGGCGCGCCACGCGCACGCGCCAGCCGCGTGCGTCGCGCAGCGTGAATCGGAATCACGCCGCGTTAGAGTCTTGTTCGCCGGCCGGTTAAACTCGGCGGGTCGCGCCCCGCGCGCCCCGCCCCACTCCTGTTTCAAAGCATGCACACGGTTGTCTTCGGCTGGTTCGGCATCTCCGCCGTCTGGTTCCTCCTTCTCTTCTGGCGTCTCGTGCAGGCGATGCTGCCCGGTGGCGGCGGACTCGCCGGTCGCGGCTCGATTCGCCTGTGGCTCGGCTTCGCCGCGGTATTCGTCGCAAGTTGCACGCTGACGAGCCCGCTGTCGGGCCCCGACACGAACGCGCTCGGTCATGCGTTCTCGGCCGGCTTCGCCCACGTGCTCGGCCCGGTCGGCACGCCGGTCGCGATGGTCGTGCTGTTCTTCGCCGGCCTGCCGTGGCTGACCGGCATCGGCTGGCGGCAGTTCGCCGCATGGGTCGACACGTCGTTCGGCGTCAAGCTGTCGCGCGACGGCGGCGACGACGACGCGCGCGGAATCGCCGACCTGCCGCGCAGCGCGCTGCATCGCGACGACGACGTCGTGCAACCGACCACCGCGCACACCGTCAACTCGATGGCGCCGCGCCAGAACGGCCGGTATTCGCGCCCGACATTGTGGAAACCCGATCCGCAGGCACGACCGAAGCCGCGCAGCAAGACGCCCCCGCGCCCGCTTGCGGAACCCGTCGCGCCGTCGGGCTGGCTGAAGCCGACCGCCTCCCCGCGCACGCCGGTGCCGCCCGCCCCCATCCCGGCCAGCGCGATGCCGCCGCCGACCACCGGCAGCACCGCCAGCCTCGCGCGCGCCGCCGCGAACGCGCAAGTGCCGCGCCCCGCGCCCGCCCCGCTTCCGGTCGGATTCGAACCCGTCCGGCCGCGTCCGACCGCTGCGCTGACGCAGACCGCGCCGCGCGCGACCGTCACGCCGCGACCTGCCGGCACGCAAGCGCAACGTCCGCCGGTGCGCCCGGTCGCGGGCACGGCGGCCACCGGCCAGTCGCCGGACGCCGCACGTCGCCGCCCGGCGCCGCCCGCCCCGGCGCGCGCGCCGCTCTATGCGTGGAACGAGAAGCCGGCCGCGCCGATTACGCCGGCGCCGAGCGTTCACGACACGCTGCGTTCGATCGAGGCCAGCACCGCGCAATGGGCGTCGCTGGGCGGCGCACAGTCGGCCGATGCAACGCACGCGGCGGCCGCGGCCGCCGCCGTGGCCGGCGTCGCCGCGGCAGCAGGCAGCGTGGCCGCGCCGGTATCGGCGGCATCGGCGGTCGCGTCGAACGCGTTCGCCTCCGCGGCACATGACGTTGCAGCCCAGGACACCAACGTTCCGGCAGCACACAAAGAACACGATGCCGTGCCCGCGTACGACGATCGCGCGCCGATCGTGCTCGACGCCTTCATGCCGGCCGAATCGCGGATCACGCAGGCGCCGGCTGGCGAGTTGCCGGGCCCTGCGCTCGACGACGCTACATCGCACGCGCTGCCGGAAACCGGCACCGACGATCGCGTGGTTTCGCATCACGCCGACGACGAGATCCGTCACGTCGACGATGTGCCCGCCGCGCCGTCGTTCGACGCGCCCATCGATCTCGCGCCGTGGGACGACGTTGTCAGCGCACCGGTTTCCGCCCTCGACGTGTCGACCGAAAACCCGAGCGCCGAATCGCTGGCGAACACCGCAGGATCGGAATCCGCTCATTCAGCCTCCACGCAAACAGGCGATGCAGCGGTTCGCGACCTCGGCACCAGCACACCGACCAGGTCCGTCGATATCGACGACAAGGACGACGCGCAACCGGCGGCTGCCATCGACCGCGCCGCACCGGTCCACGTGCCGCAAGGCGCTGCCGATGCGCACGCCGGTGTAACACCCGTCGAAAGCATCGTTCCGTTCGCTGCGCTGCCCTCTTCGTCGATCGCGCAGACGTCTGCCCGCACGCTTTCCGGGACCGCGTCGACTGCGGCAACGTCCGCACCGGCCGGATCGCAGCCTGCACCGGAAGCTGGCAAGGCAATGGAGGCGGACCCAGCGGCACCGCTGTCGGCCGGCGCTCAACGCGCGACGCCCGCCGCCACACATTGGACAGCCCCGACGATGCCGTCCGCTGCGGCACCGGCGACCGTCGCTTCGGAAGTGCCGAAATCGCCCGCGGCTCAACCGTTCGCCGCAGCTTCGACGGCTTCGGCCATCGCTGCATCGCCACTGGCCGGCACGGCTCATGGCTCGACTGCACAAGCATCCACACCCGCATCGAGCGTCGCCCCCGCTACCGCCGCCGTCTCACCCGTTGGCACAACCGGCACCGCGCCCGCTTCGCTGACGCAACCGGCCGCATCGGCACCGCCCGTTACTTCCGCCGCGCCGGCATCGCCGGCCGGTGTTACGGGCATGACTTACGGTTCGCTTTCCTGCGCTTCGACGCCCGCATCGACCGCCGCGCCCGTCGTGACGGCATCGACGACCGGTGCGTCGGGTTCGACGTTCGGTTCGATCGCGCCGACGCCGGACACATCGGCGCCCGCCATCGCGACGCCCGCGACTTTCACGTCCGCGCCGAACGCTGCACCGTCTTCCGCGCCTGCATCGACGCTTCCCGCCAGCACGGCGACCACGTCGACCGGTACAACGACCACGACCTTCGCTACATCCGGCTCATCCGGCGCAGTCACCCCGCAGCCGCCAATCAGCTTGCCGGTGTCGCCCACCGCGTCCACCACGACGTCGGCGTCCTTCAGCGCGCTCGCTCCGGCCACCACGGCCGCCGCCACTCCGGCCCACCCGCCCGCGGGTGCGCCTTCAGCCGCAGCCGGATCGCCGATGTCGATCGCGCCCGTACCTGCCGCAACCACAACCGCAGCCGCAGCCGCAGCCGCAACCCAGACGTTCACGACATCGCCCGCCCCTGCCGCTTCGTCGGCAGGCTGGACCATGTCGCATGACGTGACCGCGACGCCGACCGCGGCACCGCCGGCAGCAATCGTCCCCGGCACGAACCTCCCGGCCACGCCGGCAGCCGTCAGTTCGGCGCCGCCGACCGTGATCCCGCCAATCGGCGCACCCGCGGCCCATGCAACCGAGGCCACCGACGCAACCGAACCGCCCCCGGCCGACACCCCCGTCCGTCAGCCGCGCCCGAACGCGTTCGAATTCCACGCACCCGCGTCGTTCAGCGTCGAACTGCCGACGCTCGACCTGCTCGAACCGGCATCCGACGACATCGAAACGATCACCGAGGAACACCTCGCGCAAACCGCGCAGGTGATCGAGCAGCGGCTGCAGGAATTCAAGGTGCCGGTGACGGTGGTCGGTGCATCGGCCGGCCCCGTGATCACGCGCTTCGAGATCGAACCCGCGCTCGGCGTGCGCGGCAGCCAGATCGTCGGCCTGATGAAGGATCTGTCGCGCGGCCTCGGCCTCACGTCGATCCGCGTCGTCGAGACGATTCCCGGCAAGACCTGCATGGGCCTCGAACTGCCGAACGCGAAGCGTCAGATGATCCGCCTGTCGGAAATTCTTGCCGCACGCGAATATCAGCATTCGCCGTCGCAACTGACGATCGCGATGGGCAAGGACATCACCGGCCATCCGGTCGTCACCGACCTCGCGAAAGCGCCGCACATGCTCGTTGCCGGTACAACCGGTTCGGGCAAGTCGGTCGCGATCAACGCGATGATCCTGTCGCTGCTGTACAAGGCGACGCCGGAAGACGTGCGGCTCATCATGATCGACCCGAAGATGCTGGAGTTGTCGGTCTACGAAGGCATCCCGCACCTGCTCGCGCCGGTCGTCACCGACATGAAGCTCGCGGCCAACGCGCTGAACTGGTGCGTCGGCGAAATGGAGAAGCGCTACCGGCTGATGTCGGCCGTCGGCGTGCGCAACCTCGCGGGCTTCAACCAGAAGATCCGCGACGCGGAAGCGAAGGAAAAGAAGATCGGCAACCCGTTCTCGCTGACGCCCGACGATCCGGAGCCGCTGTCGAAGCTGCCGCTGATCGTCGTCGTGATCGACGAGCTGGCCGACCTGATGATGGTGGCCGGCAAGAAGATCGAGGAGCTGATCGCCCGCCTCGCGCAGAAGGCGCGCGCGGCCGGCATCCACCTGATCCTCGCGACCCAGCGACCGTCCGTCGACGTGATCACGGGCCTCATCAAGGCGAACATCCCGACGCGCGTCGCGTTCCAGGTGTCGTCGAAGATCGACTCGCGCACGATCCTCGACCAGATGGGTGCGGAGTCGCTGCTCGGGATGGGCGACATGCTGTTCCTGCCGCCCGGCACCGGCTATCCGCAGCGCGTGCACGGCGCGTTCGTCGCCGACGAGGAAGTGCACCGGATCGTCGAGTACCTGAAGCAGTTCGGCGAGCCGCAGTACGAGGAAGGCATCCTCGACGGCCCGGCCGCCGACGGCGCGACGCAGGACCTGTTCGGCGACGCGCCGGACGCGGAAGCCGATCCGCTGTACGACGAAGCGGTCGCATTCGTCGTGCGCACGCGGCGCGCGTCGATCTCGTCGGTGCAGCGGCAGTTGCGCATCGGCTACAACCGCGCGGCGCGCCTCGTCGAGCAGATGGAAGCGGCCGGCCTCGTGTCGGCGATGGGCATCAACGGCAGCCGCGAGGTACTCGTGCCGGCCGCGGCCGACTGAAGCCGGCAGGCCGGCGGCCGCGAATCATCGATCCGGGCGAGCCACACAACCGGCCGCCCCGCACAAAAAGGCGCTGCCTCGGCAGCGCCTTTTGCATTTACTGCACCGGCACCAGCTTGAAGTCGACCGGCTTGCCGACCGCGACCTTCTGCGGATTCGCGCCGAGTTGCCCGGTTTCGACATCGCGGCTGAACACGTAGAACGTGTCGCTGTCCTGGTTGCCGACGATCAGCCACTTGCCGGTCGGATCGATCAGGAATTCGCGCGGCGTCTTGCCGAGGCTCGACTGGCGACCGACGTGCTTCAACCGGCCGTCGGCCTTGTTCACCGCGTAGATCACGAGGTCGTTCGCGTCGCCGCGGTTGCTCGCGTACAGGAAGCGGCCGTCCGGCGACAGGTGGATCGCGCCGCCGCCGACCTTGCCCTTGAAGCCCGGCGCCGTCATCGGCAGCGTCTCGATCGGCGTCAGCTTGCCGTCGTGGTAGCCGAATACCTCGACCGATGCGTTCAGCTCGCTCGTCACGTACGCGAACCGGCCGTCGGCGCTGAACACCATGTGGCGCGGGCCCGAGCCGGCCTTCACCGGCGTGTAGCGCGCCTCGGTCGGGCTGATCAGCCCGCGGCTGCCGTCCACCGTGTAGCGGTAGCCGTAGATCTTGTCCGCGCCGAGATCCTGCACGAACAGGTAGCGGCCGTCCGGCGAAAACACCGTCGAATGCACGTGCGCGCCGTCCTGGCGGCCCTTCACGGGCCCGGTGCCTTCGTGGTGAACCGTCAGCACGGCCTGGCCGACCGCGCCGTCGTCGCGCAGCGGGAACACCGCAAAGCTGCCGCCCGGATCGGCCGCGACCGAGTAGTTGGCCGTCACGAGGTACTTGCCGTCCGGCGACAGCGCGAGATAGCAAGGATCGTTCCCTTCGGACGATACGCGGTCGATGAAGCTCAGCGCGCCCGTCTTCGCGTCGAAGCGGAATGCGCTCACGCCGCCGCGCTGCGTCGCCGGGCCGTTGTCGCCGGGCAGTTCGTTGACCGCGTAGACGGTGCGACCGTCGCGGCTCGGCAACAGATACGACGGATTTTCGGTCTTCGCCGACGATACCGGCGCGACGCCGCCGGTCTTGGTATCGAAGCGGTAAACGTAGATCCCGTCGCTGCCGCCGCCCGTATAGGTGCCGACGAGCAGGTTGTAGACGCCGTCGGCCGGGGCGGACGATTGCTGCGCGAACGCGTGGGTCGCGGACAGGGAAAGCACGATCGCGAAACCTTTCATCCAGTGAGCGAGCCTAAGCGGGAACCCTCGTGTCGAAGCGCGTGCGTCATGCTCGCGTAAACGGTTGGGCATTGAATCCTCCTTGCATCGAGTCGCTTCAAGTGTTGAGATAGGACGAAACGCCGGCCGTTCATGCGCTCCGCCGCCCGGCCGAGTATACGGGGCGCGGCGCCCGGGCGTGAAGTCCGGGCCGCCGACGTCCGCATTGTGAACTCGAATACCCAAGGATCGCCTGCCCATGCCCGCCCTGATCGAAGACTACGCCCTCGTCGGCGATGGCCATACGGCCGCGCTGATCGCAAAAGACGGCTCCGTCGACTGGCTGTGCTGGCCCCGCTTCGATTCGGGCGCCTGCTTCGCGGCGCTGCTCGGCACGCCCGAGCACGGCCGCTGGCTGCTTGCTCCGGCCGCCGACGCCGCGATCACGCACACGACCCGCCGCTATCGCGGCGACACGCTGATTCTCGAAACCGATTACGAAAGCGCGGACGGCGCCGTCACCGTGATCGACTTCATGCCGCCCGGCAACGGCTGGTCCGAGCTGGTGCGGATCGTCGTCGGCCGTCACGGCACGATGAAGATGCGCATGGAGCTCGTGTTGCGCTTCGACTACGGTTTCTCGATTCCGTGGGTCACGCAACTGACCCGCGAGGACGGCATGAAGGCCATCGCCGGGCCCGACACCGTCGTACTGCGCACGCCGGTGCCGCTCACCGGCAAGAACCTCCATACGCTCGCGGAATTCACGGTCGGCGCCGACGAGCGCGTGCCGTTCTCGCTCGGCTACGCGGCGTCGCACATGCGGCTGCCGCCCGCGCGCGATCCGCTGTCGATGCTCGCGCGCACCGAGAACTACTGGCTCGAATGGGCGGGCCGCTGCCAGGTGCAGGGCCGCTACGCGGCCGCCGTGCGCCGCTCGCTGATCACGCTGAAGGCGCTCGCGTACGAGCCGACCGGCGGCATCGTCGCCGCGCCGACCACGTCGCTGCCCGAGAAGATCGGCGGCAACCGCAACTGGGATTACCGCTACTGCTGGCTGCGCGACGCGACGATCACGCTGCTCGCGCTGATGCGCGGCGGCTACTACGACGAGGCGCGCGCCTGGCGCACGTGGCTCGGCCGCGTGATGGCCGGCTCGCCCGAGCAGATCCAGATCATGTACGGGATCGCCGGCGAGCGCCGGCTGCCGGAGATGGAACTCGACTGGCTGCCCGGCTACCAGGACTCGCTGCCGGTACGCGTCGGCAACGGCGCCGCGAACCAGCTCCAGCTCGACGTGTTCGGCGAGGTGATGGCCGCGCTGCACCTCGCGCGCGTGGGCGGCCTGCAGGCCGACGACACCGTCTGGTCCGTGCAGTGCGCGCTGCTCGACCATCTGGAAAAGATCTGGCAGGAGCCCGACGAAGGGATCTGGGAAACGCGCGGCGGCCGGCGCCATTTCACGTTCTCGAAGGTGATGGCCTGGGTCGCGTTCGACCGCGCGATCAAGTCGGCGGAAATGTTCCGGCTGCCCGGCTCGCTCGACCGCTGGCGCGCGCTGCGCGAGCGGATCCATGCGGACGTCTGCGCCAATGCGTGGCACGAAGGCAAGCAGGCGTTCGCGCAAAGCTACGGCAGCGACGAGCTCGACGCGAGCGTGCTGCTGCTGCCGCAGCTCGGCTTCCTGCCGCCGGAAGACCCGCGCATCGTCGGCACGGTCGACGCGATCGAACGGGAATTGCTGCACGACGGGCTCGTGATGCGCTACCGCACGACCGAATACGACGACGGCCTGCCGCCGGGCGAAGGCACGTTTCTCGCATGCAGCTTCTGGCTGGTCGACAGCTACGCGCTGCTCGGCCGGATCGACGACGCGCATCGGCTCTTCAGCCGCCTGCTCGCGCTGTCGAACGACCTCGGGCTGCTCGCCGAGGAATACGACCCGGTCGCCGGGCGGCTCGTCGGCAACTTCCCGCAGGCGTTCTCGCACGTGGCGCTCGTGCACACCGCGATGAACCTGATGCACCACGAAGACGCGATGGCGCGCGCGGCCGGCCAGCCCGCGCCGGCCGTGGCCACCGGCCGCTGAACGCTGCCGCCGCGGCCTTGGTCAGAGATCGTCAAATCGCAACACTTTGATGAAAACCCGGGGAAATGTTGCATTGCACCACCGATCGTTGTCCGATATGATCGACGCGATTGTCCGGCTGCAATGCAACATGGCCGGTCGCTGACCCACACGGCACGCCGCGACGCCTCACGCCGCCCTTGCGCACCGTCCCCCACGCGGGAGTAGCCTGCATGCTTTACCAACTGCACGAATTCCAGCGGGCCATGCTGAGCCCCCTCACGGCCTGGGCCCAGGCCGCCTCGAAGTCGTTCGCGAATCCGTCCAGTCCGTTCTCGCTGATGCCCGGCGCCCCGCGGATGGCAGCCGCCTATGAGCTGATGTATCGGCTCGGCAAGGATTACGAAAAGCCGGAATTCAACATTCATCAGATCGTCAAGGACGGCCACAACATTCCGATCGTCGAGCAGACGATCATCGAGAAGCCGTTCTGCCGGCTGCTGCGCTTCAAGCGCTATTCGGACGACGCCGACGCCGTCACGCAACTGAAGGACGAGCCGGTCGTGCTGGTCTGCGCGCCGCTGTCGGGCCACCATTCGACGCTGCTGCGCGACACCGTGCGCACGCTGCTGCAGGATCACAAGGTCTACATCACCGACTGGATCGACGCGCGCATGGTGCCGGTCGAGGTCGGCCCGTTCCACCTGCACGACTACATCGCGTACATCCAGGAATTCATCCGCCACATCGGCGCGCGCAACCTGCACGTGATCTCGGTATGTCAGCCGACGGTGCCGGTGCTCGCGGCGATTTCGCTGATGGCGAGCCGCGGCGAGGACACCCCGCTCACGATGACGATGATGGGCGGCCCGATCGATGCGCGCCGCAGCCCGACTTCCGTGAATTCGCTCGCCACGCAGCACTCGACCGCGTGGTTCGAGAACAACGTGATCCACACGGTGCCCGCGAACTATCCGGGCGAAGGCCGCCAGGTGTATCCGGGCTTCCTGCAGCACACGGGCTTCGTCGCGATGAACCCGGAGCGGCACGCGCAATCGCACTGGGATTTCTACCAGAGCCTGCTGCGCGGCGACGAGGACGATGCCGAAGCGCACCGCCGCTTCTACGACGAGTACAACGCGGTGCTCGACATGGCCGCCGAGTATTACCTCGAAACCATTCGCGTCGTGTTCCAGGAATTCCGGCTGGCGGAAGGCACGTGGGACGTCGAAGGCGAGCGCGTGCGGCCGCAGGACATCAAGCACACCGCGCTGATGACGATCGAAGGCGAACTCGACGACATCTCGGGCAGCGGCCAGACCCACGTCGCGCACGAGCTGTGCACGGGCATTCCGCAAGACGATCGCCGCAGCCTGACCGCCGAGAAATGCGGTCACTACGGGATCTTCTCGGGCCGCCGCTGGCGCACGATCATCTATCCGCAACTGCGCGACTTCATCCGCGAGCATGCGCCGGAGCCGAAGAACGGCGCGACGAAGTTGCCCGCCGATGCGCAGGATGCGACCGCGATCGGCGTCGTGCCGGCCGCCAAACCGGAGCCGGAGACGACGGCGCGCGCCACCGCCGCGAAGCGTACGCGCGCGAAGGCGCCGGCCGTGACGGTCGCGCCCGCGAGGACACCCGCCGCAAAGGCCGCGCCCGCCGCGAAACGCGCGGCAAGCAGCCCGCGCGCAAAACCCGTGCGTGCCCGCAAGGCCGCCTGACACGCCGCCCTCCGACGCAAAAACGCCGCCGTTGCTTGCGCACGGCGGCGTTTTTTCATGCGGCAACGAGCGGGCGGCTCGCCGGCTCGTCCGTTCGTTGCGTCAGCGCCGCAGCAGATACGCGAGCAGCACCTCGGTGTTCATCCGGACCATCTCCGCGCGTTCGTCGGTGTCGGTGAAGTCGCGGCCGAGCGTCGCGGCGAGCGTGAAGCGGTTCGAGACGATGTAGTAGCCGAGCCCCGACAGCGTCACGTAGAAGCGCAGCGGATCGACGTCGTTGCGAAACAGCCCGGCCTTCTGGCCGCGCATCAGCACGTTGCCGAGCTTCGCGACGATCGGCGACATCATCTCGCGGATCCGCGTCGACTTGTGCAGATAGCGGGCTTCGTGCAGGTTCTCGTTGTTGATGAGCCGGAGCAGTTCCGGATGGTCGCGGTAGTAGTCCCAAACGAAATGCGCGAGCCGCGTGACGGCTTCGACCGGCGCGACGCCATCGAGATCGAGCACGCGCTCGGCCTCGGTCAGCGCGGAAAACGCGTGTTCGAGCACCGCCGTGAAGAGCTGCTCCTTGCTGCCGAAGTAGTAATAGAGCATGCGCTCGTTGGTTTCGGCCCGGCGCGCGATCTGATCGACGCGCGCGCCGAACAGCCCTCCATTCGCGAACTCTTCGGCTGCCGCCATCAGGATGCGGCGGCGCGTACCTTCAGGATCTCTTTTGATTTTTGGCTGATTCATGGTGGCGTTTTGCTATGTGAGCCGCTTGATCCGGACCGGCACCCCCACCGCCTCGGCGCCGGCCGCCCTGGAACGGGCGCGCCGCGGACGGCCGCCCTCCTGCTGAGCCCCTGCAAAAAAGCGGTTCGATTATGCGCATAGACGGCGTCCAGCGCAATGCGGGAAATCGGCGATAATCGAGCTTTGGCAAACCTTTCCGGCCGCGCCCGACGCGGCCGAGAGCCATTCGGCGCCGTTGCGCCCGCTGTTACCGTGACCGACTCCAAAACACTCGCGGATCGCATCGAAGATCTGCTGCCCCAGACGCAATGCACGAAGTGCGGCTATAACGGCTGTCGCCCGTACGCCGAGGCGATCGCCGCCGGCGACGCGAACTACAACCAGTGCCCGCCCGGCGGCGCCGAAGGCATCGCGCGCCTCGCGAACCTGCTCGGCAAGCCGGTGATTCCGCTGAACCCGGTCAACGGCACCGAGCATCCGCGCGCGATCGCGTTCATCGACGAAAACCTGTGCATCGGCTGCACGCTGTGCATGCAGGCATGCCCGGTCGACGCGATCGTCGGCGCGCCGAAGCAGATGCACACGATCGTCGCGTCGCTGTGCACGGGCTGCGACCTCTGCGTGCCGCCGTGCCCGGTCGACTGCATCGCAATGCTGCCGGTGACCGGCGATCGCACGGGCTGGGAGGCGTGGTCGCAGGAACAGGCCGACGCCGCACGCGAACGTCACGACCTGCGGCTCGCACGCCAGCGCCGCGAGCGCGAGGCCGCCGAAGCGCGCGCCGCCGCACGCCGCGCGGCCAGCGCCACGAAGCCGGCCGCGGAGCCCACCGCCGCACAGCCCGGCGCGCCAGCCGCCGCACCGGCCGACGACGACGCCGAAGCGAAGAAACGCGCGATCATCGCCGCCGCGCTCGAACGCGCGCGCAAGAAGAAGGAAGAACTGTCCGGGCAAGGCGCCGGGCCGAAGAACACCGAAGGCGTGAGCGCGGCCGTCCAGGCGCAGATCGACGCGGCCGAGGCCCGCCGCAAGCGGCTCGCCGAACAGCAGGCGCAGCGCGACGCCGAAGCGGCATCGGGCAGCAACGACCACGACAACGACAACGACGCAGGCAACGACGATCCGGACGGCCCGTCCGCGCCGCCCGACCAGAACGCTCCATGAACGCCAGCAAACGACGCGCGATCTACGAAACGCTGCAGAGCCTCAATCCGCATCCGACCACCGAGCTCGAATATTCGACGCCGTTCGAGCTGCTGATCGCCGTGATGCTGTCCGCGCAGGCGACCGACGTGTCGGTCAACAAGGCAATGCGGAAAATGTTTCCGGTCGCGAACACCCCGCGACAAATCGTCGCGCTTGGCGAGGAAGGCGTCACCGAGTACATCAAGACGATCGGCCTCTATCGCACCAAGGCGAAGAACGTGGTCGCGACGTGCCGGATCCTGCTCGAGCGTTACGACGGCGAGGTGCCGGCCGATCGCGAAGCGCTCGAAGGCCTGCCGGGCGTCGGCCGCAAGACGGCGAACGTCGTGCTGAACACCGCGTTCGGCCAGCCGACGATCGCGGTCGACACGCATATCTTCCGCGTCGCGAATCGCACCGGGCTCGCGCCGGGCAAGGACGTGCGGGCCGTCGAGGCCGCGCTCGAGAAGTTCACGCCGAAGGAATTCCTGCAGGACGCGCATCACTGGCTGATCCTGCACGGGCGCTACGTGTGCAAGGCACGGCGGCCCGAATGCTGGCACTGCGCGATCGAGCCGCTGTGCGAATTCCGGCCGAAGACGCCGCCGCCCAACGAATAAGTGTCCGGTACGACGGGCCCGCGCCGTGGGCCGTCGCAGTCCCCGCCCCCTTTCCCGACTACGCGTTGGACGTCGCCGTCGCGTCGTCGGCCGCCGCGCCGCCCGCGCGCACGAGCGCCAGCACGGCCGCCAGAATCGCGACGCCGCCCGCCCATTGCAGCGGCGACAATGCCTCCCCGAACAGCAGCGCCGCGAGCGCGACCGTCACGACCGGCTCGAGCGTCGACAGCATCGACGTGCGCGCGGCCCCGAGCCGCGCGAGCCCGGCGAAGAACGCGAGCATCGCCGCGACCGTCGATATCAGCGCGATCGCGAGCATCGACGCCCAGCCGCCGGCCGTCGCCGGCCAGCGCGGCGGCGCGCCGAACGCCGCCGTTCGCACGACGGCGATCGCGACGAGCGTCGCGCTCGCCGACAGGCAGATGATCGCGGTGGTCGCGAGCGGATCGACGCCGCGCGTCGCCTTCGTGCCGCCGACGATGTACAGCGAGTAGATCACCGCGGCAGCCAGCGCGAGCGCGATCCCGAGCGGCTCGCCGTGCCCGCCGCCGACCATCAGCGCCGAACCCGCGACGCACAGCACCAGCGCGACGGCCTTCGCGCGCGTCAGGCGCTCGCCGAGCCACCACGCGGCCAGCAGCGTGACGAACGCCGGATAGAGGTACAGCAGCAGCGCGACGAGGCTCGCCTGCGCGTGCTGCAGCGCGCTGAAATAGCAGAACGACTGCCCGACGTAGCCGAGCGCGCCCATCGTCACCAGCGGCGCGAGCGCGCGCCCGCGCGGCCACGCGACGCGGCGCTGCCGTGCGATCGCGGCGAGCACCGCGCCGCCGATCGCGAAGCGCACGATCAGCAGCCCGAGCACGTCGACGCCGGCCGCATACGCATAGCGGCCGAAAATCGCCATCGCGCCGAACGCGGCGGCGGACAACGCGACGTAGAGCGCGCCCTGCAGGGCCGCGGACGATGGGCGGACGGTGGCGGTCATGACGAAACGGGCGGCAACGCGCCGTGACGGGAATCGTCGGAGTGTAGCGGCGCGGCGGCGGCAAGCCTACCCGCGCTTACCCGTTCCGCGGCGGGCGGGCGCAACACCGCCTCGACCGCTGCCGGGGCCGCCGCCAGCGCCGTGCGCCGCTCCGGCGTACAATGCCCGACGCGGCATGAGCCGCCCGAATCACGACGTTTCCCCACCATGTTCAATCCAAGCCGCGACGACGTGCGTCGCTTTTTCACCGAGACCTGGCGCAAGCAGCGCGCGGGCGAGATCCTGACGCCGCTGGAAGCGATTGCCGCCGACTGGATCGTCGAGCATCCCGAATACCACGACGAACTGGCCGACGCCGACGGCGCGGCGGCGCGCAACTACACGCCCGAGGAAGGCCGGACCAATCCGTTCCTGCACCTGTCGATGCACCTCGCGATCAGCGAACAGTTGTCGATCGACCAGCCGCCCGGCATCCGCGCCGCGCACGACAAGCTGGCCGCGAAGCTCGACTCGACCCACGACGCGCAGCACGCGATCATGGAATGCCTCGGCGAGACGATCTGGGAAGCGCAGCGCACCAACACGCCGCCCGATACCGACGCGTACCTGCAGCGCATCCTGCGCCGCGCGTCGCGCGACTGACGCCCCGAGGCCGGCACGTCGGCCCGCACCGGGCCGCGGACAAAAAAATACCCCGCCGAGGCGGGGCATTCTTGCTGCGTGAGCCCGCGAGGCCCGTCGCGCTTACTTCTTGAACACGAGGTCGGTTTCCTTCAGCGACTCGATGTAGGACGCGATGTCCTTCATGTCGCTGACCGACAGGTTCTGTACCTGCGCCTGCATGATCGCGTTGTTGCGACCGAGCAGCGGGTTCGTCAGCCCCATCTGGTACTGGCGCATCGCCCACACGAGGTAGTCGGCGTGCTGGCCGGCGAGGCGCGGGTACTCCGCGTTGATCGGCTTGTTCAGCTGCGCGCCGTGGCAGGCCGCGCAATTGTGCGACTCGACCAGTTCCTTGCCCTTCGAGATGTCCGCGGCGTGCGCGGTACCGATCGCGAGGCCGGCCGCCAGTGCAACCGCCGCCGTCTTGAATGCGTTGTTCATGAATGCTCCTGTCCCGCCGGAGAGATCGGCGGCGCGCGCTTTACTTGTAGGGATTGTCCTTCGTGTCGGCCTTCTGCGCGGCGTAGTACGCCGACAGATCCGCGATGTCCTGGTCGGTCAGCGAACCGGCGATCGCATTCATCGACGGGAAGTGACGATCCTTCTTGCGGTAGGCCTTCAGCGCGTTCTCGAGGTATTGCTGGTTCTGGCCGCCGAGGACAGGCACCCGGTAGACCTCCGGGTACGCCGCGCGGTAGTCCTGGATGCCGTGGCAACCGATGCACATGGCGGCCTTGCTCGCCCCGTCCTTCGGGTTGCCGACCACACCGGCCGCCTGCGCGCTGCCCGCGAGCGCCACGAGCGCTGCGACAACGACGTGTTTGCCGACGAATTTGTTCATAGCTCTTGTAACCTAGCTTGAGGGGAAACTGGCGCCAAAGCGGCAACGGCCCGCGCCGTTTTGCTTATCGGATCGCCACGCAGGCCAAAAAAACGGCCAGATTGTACCGCGTCGGCGGGGAACGCGTCCATACGGCGCCCCGGTTCGCCCCGCCGCAGCCCCGCAACGATACGCGGGCGCGGCCCAACCGGACAGCCCTTCTGACTTATACTGGGTTTTTTTCCCGATGAAGAAGAGCGCCGCCATGCGTTTCGAAGGGTCCTCGCAGTACGTCGCCACCGACGATCTGAAGCTCGCGGTCAACGCCGCATTGACGCTGCAACGCCCGCTGCTGATCAAGGGCGAGCCCGGCACCGGCAAGACCATGCTCGCCGAGGAAGTGGCCGCCGCGCTCGACATGCCGCTGTTGCAGTGGCACATCAAGTCGACCACCAAGGCGCAGCAGGGCCTGTACGAATACGACGCCGTGTCGCGGCTGCGCGATTCGCAGCTCGGCGACGCGCGCGTGAAGGACATCGCGAACTACATCGTCAAGGGCGTGCTGTGGCAGGCGTTCGACGCCGAGCGCCCGAGCGTGCTGCTGATCGACGAGATCGACAAGGCCGACATCGAATTCCCGAACGACCTGCTGCGCGAGCTCGACCGGATGGAGTTCCACGTGTACGAGACGCGCGAGACGGTGCGCGCGAAGCACCGTCCGCTCGTCATCATCACGTCGAACAACGAGAAGGAGCTGCCCGACGCGTTCCTGCGCCGCTGCTTCTTCCACTACATCCAGTTTCCGGACCCGTCGACGATGCAGAAGATCGTCGCGGTGCACTTCCCCGACATCCGCGAGGAGCTGCTGCGCGCGGCGCTCGAGAGTTTCTTCGAATTGCGCGGCGTGTCGGGCCTGAAGAAGAAGCCGTCGACGTCCGAACTGCTCGACTGGCTGAAGCTGCTGCTCGCCGAGAACATCCCGGCCGACGCGCTGCGCGGCGCGGACGCGAAGCAGATCGTGCCGCCGCTCGCGGGCGCGCTGCTGAAGAACGAGCAGGATCTGAGCCTGCTCGAACGGCTCGTCTACATGAACCGGCACAACCGGTAACTCCCCCACCCCCGAAGGCCCGGCCATGCTGCTCAATTTCTTCTACGCGCTGCGCGCAGCCAAGCTGCCCGTCTCGGTGAAGGAATACCTGACGCTGCTCGAATCGCTGAAGGCCGGGCTGATCTCGCCGTCGATCGACGCGTTCTACTTCCTCGCGCGGATGACGCTCGTCAAGGACGAACAGTACTTCGACAAGTTCGACCAGGCGTTCGGCGCATATTTCCACGGTGTGTCCACGCTGCCGTCCGAGGCGTTCGACATCCCGCTCGACTGGCTCGAGAAGCGCCTCGAGCGCGAGCTGTCGCCGGAGGAGAAGGCGCAGATCGACGCGATGGGCGGGCTCGACAAGCTGATGGAGCGCCTGAAGGCGCTGCTCGACGAGCAGAAGGAACGCCACGAAGGCGGCAACAAATGGATCGGCACGGGCGGCACGTCGCCGTTCGGGCACGGCGGCTACAACCCCGAAGGCGTGCGCATCGGCGGCCCGTCGAACGGCAACCGCACCGCGGTGAAGGTGTGGGAGGCGCGCGCGTACCGCGACTACGACGATTCGGTCGAGATCGGCACGCGCAACATCAAGGTCGCGCTGCGGCGGCTGCGCCGCTTCGCGCGCGAAGGCGCCGCCGAGGAGCTCGACCTGCCCGGCACGATCCGCAGCACGGCCGCGAACGCAGGCTGGCTCGACCTGCGGATGGTGCCCGAGCGCCACAACAACGTGAAGGTGCTGATGCTGCTCGACGTCGGCGGCTCGATGGACGACCACATCAAGCGCACCGAAGAGCTGTTCTCGGCCGCGAAGGCCGAATTCAAGCACCTCGAATTCTTCTACTTCCACAACTGCGTGTACGACCACCTGTGGAAGAACAACCGCCGCCGCCACGCGGAACGCACGGCGACGTGGGACGTGCTGCACAAGTTCACGCCCGACTACAAGCTGATCTTCGTCGGCGACGCGACGATGAGCCCGTACGAAGTGCTGCAGCCCGGCGGCTCGGTCGAATACAACAATCCGGAAGCCGGCGCCGTGTGGCTGCGCCGGCTCGCCGACCAGTTCCCCCATCATGCCTGGCTGAACCCCGAGCCCGAGCGGCTATGGGAGTACCGGCAATCGATCGCGATCATTCGCGACGTGCTCGGCCAGCGCATGTATCCACTGACGCTCGCGGGCCTCGAAACCGCGATGCGCGCACTCAGCAAGTAACGACACCCACCCGCAGATACACAGGCCGCGTCCGAGCGGCCGCCCCGGAGATTGCATGAACCCTTCGCCCACCGCGAGCGCCGGCCGCGCCGGCGGCCGCCGCTTTTTCGCCGATACGTCCGTGTCCGCGCTCGTCGCCGGCTTCGTCGCGATGATGACCGGCTACACGAGTTCGCTCGTGCTGATGTTCCAGGCCGGCCGCGCCGCCCACCTCACCGATGCGCAGATCTCGTCGTGGATCTGGGCGCTGTCGATCAGCATGGCGCTGACGACCATCGGCCTGTCGCTGCGCTATCGCGCGCCCGTCGTGGTCGCGTGGTCGACGCCCGGCGCCGCGCTGCTGATCGCGTCGCTGCCCGGCGTGCCCTACCCCGAGGCGATCGGCGCGTTCGTCGTGTGCGCGCTGCTGCTGACGGCCGTCGGCGTAAGCGGGCTGTTCGACACGCTGATGAAGCGCATTCCGGCCGGCATCGCGGCGGCGCTGCTCGCGGGCATCCTGTTCGAGATCGGCATCGAGATCTTCCGCGCCGCGCAGTTCCAGACCGCGCTGGTGCTCGCGATGTTCTTCACCTACCTGATCGTCAAGCGCCTCGCGCCGCGCTATGCGATTCCGACGACGCTGATCGTCGGCACGGCCGTGGCCGGCGGCCTCGGCCTGCTCGATTTCAGCCGCTTCCACATCGCGCTCGCGCAACCCGTGTTCACGATGCCCGCGTTCTCGATCGCGTCGATCGTCAGCATCGGCATTCCGCTGTTCGTGGTCGCGATGGCGTCGCAGAACGTGCCGGGCATCGCGGTGCTGCGCGCGGACGGCTATCCGACGCCGTCGTCGCCGCTGATCGCGACGACCGGCCTCGCGTCGCTGCTGCTCGCGCCGTTCGGCTCGCACGGCGTGAACCTCGCGGCGATCACGGCCGCGATCTGCACCGGCCCCGAAGCGCACGAGGATCACGCGAAGCGCTACACGGCCGCCGTGTGGTGCGGCACGTTCTACCTGATCGCCGGCATCTTCGGCGCGACGATCGCCGCGCTGTTCGCGGCGCTGCCGAAGGCGCTCGTCGTGTCGGTCGCGGCGCTCGCGCTGTTCGGCTCGATCATGAGCGGGCTCGCGAACGCGATGCAGGACGTGAAGCAGCGCGAAGCGGCGCTCGTCACGTTCATGGTGACCGCGTCGGGCCTCACGCTGCTGTCGATCGGCCCGGCGTTCTGGGGGCTCGTCGCGGGCGTCGTCACGCAGGTGATCCTGAACGCGCGGCGCCCCGCGTGACGCGGCTCGCCGGCCGCCGCGGCGCGCGCCCGGCACGCCAAAACGTGCTCGACACGAATCGGGCCTAAAATGATGGATCGGAGGCGGCGCCCGGCGCCGCTTCGCTTCGCCGCCGCGCTCGCGCGGCCCGTGAGAACCCGGCGCCCCGCGCGCTTCTTTCGAATCGCCATGACTACCGCACTCGACCAGCTGAAGCAGTACACGACCGTCGTCGCCGACACGGGCGACTTCCAGCAGCTTGCGCAATACAAGCCGCAGGACGCGACCACGAATCCGTCGCTGATCCTGAAGGCCGTCCAGAAGGATGCGTACAAGCCGATCCTCGAGAAAACCGTCCGCGATCATCGCAACGAAAGCACCGATTTCATCATCGACCGCCTGCTGATCGCATTCGGCACCGAAATCCTGAAGCTGATCCCGGGCCGCGTATCGACCGAGGTCGACGCGCGCCTGTCGTTCGACACGCAGCGCTCGATCGACAAGGGTCGCGAGCTCATCAAGCTGTACGAAGCAGCCGGCGTCGGCCGCGAACGCATCCTGATCAAGCTTGCGTCGACGTGGGAAGGCATCCGCGCGGCCGAGGTGCTGCAGAAGGAAGGGATCAAGTGCAACATGACCCTGCTTTTCTCGCTCGTGCAGGCCGCCGCGTGCGCGGAAGCCGGCGCGCAGCTGATCTCGCCGTTCGTCGGCCGCATCTACGACTGGTACAAGAAGCAGGCCGGCGCCGACTGGAATGAAGCGCGGGACGGCGGCGCGAACGATCCGGGCGTGCAATCGGTGCGCCGCATCTACACGTACTACAAGACCTTCGGCTACAAGACCGAAGTGATGGGCGCGAGCTTCCGCACGACCAGCCAGATCATCGAGCTCGCCGGCTGCGACCTGCTGACGATCAGTCCCGATTTGCTGCAGAAGCTGCAGGAGAGCAACGACACGGTCGCGCGCAAGCTGTCGCCCGACACGCTGCAGGACAAGCCGGCCGAGCGCGTCGCGATCGACGAGGCGTCGTTCCGCTTCCAGCTGAACGACGAAGCGATGGCCACCGAAAAGCTCGCCGAAGGCATCCGCGTGTTCGCCGCCGACGCGGTGAAGCTCGAGAAGCTGATCGACGCGCTGCGCTGAGCCATGCCGCGCGTCAGCGGCTGTCAGCAAGACTGACAACAGCCGTCAGCACTTGCTGCACACGGTCGCGAACGTGATGTTCGCGGCCGTTTTTATTTTTCATTCCATCGTCAAGCGCGCGCACTACAATCCACGTCACGGGTGCGACGGCCGCCTCCCGATGCACTCTTTCCCCCAGTCAGTCTTGCACGACGCCGTGCCAGCGCCGCCGCGCCGGCGCGGCTCATCCCAGGAGACAACGATGCAAGTTCAACCGTACCTGACGTTCTACGGTCGCGCCGACGAAGCCCTTCAGTTCTACGAAAAGGCACTCGGCGCGAAGACGATGTTCAAGATGCACTTCAAGGACGCCCCGCCGAATCCCGATTACCCGATGTCGCCGGAGATGGCCGACAAGGTCATGCACGCGAGCTTCACGATCGGCGACTCGATGATCATGTGCTCGGACGGCGATTGCAGCCACCCGGCGGGCGCCGCGCACGCCGGCTATTCGCTGTCGCTGAACCCGGCGACGGTCGACGAAGGCCAGAAGCTGTTCAATGCGCTCGCCGACGGCGGCGAAGTGACGATGCCGTTCGGCAAGACGTTCTGGGCGCTCGGCTTCGGGATGGCGAAGGATCGTTTCGGCGTGCACTGGATGGTCAACGTCGAGGACCTGTCGCAGCGCGAGGATCTCGCGAAACGCGCGCAGGGCTGACGCAAAACGAACGCCCGCCACCTTGCGGTGGCGGGCGTTTTCGTTGCCGGGCAGCCACGTAATGCGTCGTGCGCGGCGAGCGGCCGTGCAGCGGCCGTATCAGCCCTCGACGACGTCCAGATAATCCTCCGGCCGCGTGCGATCCTCCGCATGCGCCATGCCCATCACCCGCACCAGCACACTCACCGCCACCGATACCACCAGGTTCACGACCAGCGACCACACGGCCGCATAACCGGGGATCGCGAGACCGAACAGGTGGATCGTGAAGATCGAGCTGGCCAGCTTCAGCGAAATCGCCATCCACGTACCGCACACGATGCCGGCCGCCCAGCCGGCCAGCAAGCCGCGATGGTCGAGCACGCGCGTGTACAGGCCGAGCACGATCGCCGGCAGCGTCTGGATGATCCAGATCCCGCCGAGCAGTTGCAGCTGGATCGCGTAGGTCAGCGGCAGCCCGAGGATGAACGCGACCGCGCCGACCTTCACGATCAGCGACACGAGCTTCGCGACGTGCGTTTCCTGGTCGTGCGACATGTTGCGGTTCACGAATTCGCGGTGGATGTTGCGCGTGTACAGGTTCGCGGCCGCGATCGACATGATCGCCGCCGGCACCAGCGCGCCGATGCCGATCGCCGCGAACGCGACGCCGACGAACCACGACGGGAAATACTCGAGGAACAGCGCGGGCACCGCGAAGTTCGGGCCGAACGCCTTGAAGTACGGCGCGTACTGCGGCATGTCCTTCACGCCGGAGGCGAGCGCCATGTAGCCGAGCAGCGCGAGCAGGCCGAGCACGAACGAGTACGCGGGCAGCATCGCCATGTTGCGGCGGATCGAGTTGCCCGACGACGACGACAGGATCGCCGTGACCGAGTGCGGATACAGGAACAGCGCGAGCGCCGAGCCGATCGCGAGCGTCGCGTACGCGCTGTAGCCGTTCAGGCTCGTCGCGTCCGGCGCCTTCAGCAGCAGCTTCGCGGGCGGCACCGCGGAGAAGATGTGCCCGAAGCCGCCGAGCTTCGCGGGGATCACGATGACCGCGGCCGCGATCGTGACGTAGATCAGCACGTCCTTCACGATCGCGATCATCGCGGGCGCACGCAGCCCCGACGTGTACGTGTACGCGGCGAGGATCGCGAACGCGATGATCAGCGGCAGATCGCCGACGAAGCCGGTCGTGTCGAAGCCGAGCGCGCCGATCACCACCTCGATGCCGACCAGTTGCAGCGCGATGTACGGCATCGTCGCGACGATGCCCGTCACCGCGATCGCAAGCGCCAACATCCGGCTGCCGTAGCGTGCGTTGACGAAATCGGCGGCCGTCACGTAGCCGTGCCGCTTCGCGATGCTCCACAGTTTCGGGAACACGACGAACGCGAACGGATAGATCAGGATCGTGTACGGCAGCGCGAAGAAGCCCATCGCGCCGGCGCCGAATACGAGCGCGGGCACCGCGACGAACGTGTAGGCCGTATAGAGGTCGCCGCCGAGCAGGAACCACGTGACGATCGTGCCGAAGCGGCGTCCGCCGAGGCCCCATTCGTCGAGATGAGCGAGATCGCCGCGCCGCCAGTTCGCGGCCAGGAAACCGATGATCGTGACGCCGATGAACAGCAGGACGAAGACGAAGGTCGCGCCGAGATTCATTGCGCACCTCCTTGCGTGCCGCTCGCCTTCCACGCGTTCTTGGTCTTGAAATACACGAACGCGGTGATCACCGCGCTGATGAAGACCCAAAGCAACTGGTACCAGTAGAAAAACGGAAAACCGAGCCATTGCGGTTCGATCTTGCTGTACGACGGCACCCAGACCATCGCGATCAGCGGCAGTACCAGCAGCCAGAGCCAGCGCTTGGCGGCCCGGTTGGCGTCGGCATCGTGAGCCATGACGTCTCCTCTTGTTTCCCGGTTATCGATCTTGTTGAGCGGGTACGGCACCGAGAGGAGCGGCAAAACGGGTAGGCTGCGGCTCCCCTGGCTTCGCGCCAGTATAGGAGCCGCGAGCACGCGGTCAAGCAGGGGCGAACCCGAGGTGATCCGCCCCTTGTCGCGGGTTGCACCGGCCTGCCGCCGGTGCATCCGGCGTCAGATCGCGAACGCGGTGTCGCGTGCGCCGGTCGTTGCTTTCAAAGCTTTCACCCACTTGCGTGCGGGCAGCTTCAGCGTGTCCTCGATCAGCTTCGCCCGGGCGTCGAGCTGCGCGAACGGCACGTCGAGCGCGGGGCCCGAAAACGCGATCGCGATGCGGTTGCCGTCGTGTACTTCGGGCAGCGCGATCACGCGGTGATCGAACGCCGCGTTCAGGTGCTTCATGTTGCGCACGAAGCTCGGATGATCGCCGAACAGGTTGATCGTCGCGATGCCGGCATCGGCCAGGCAGCCGCGCACCGCGCGGTAGAACGCGACGCTGTCGAGCACGGGGCCGCGCGCGGTCGCATCGTACAGGTCGATCTGGATCGCGCCGGTCGTGCCGCGGTTGGCCGGATCGTTGACGAAGTCCCAGGCGTCGGCTTCGTGCACGACGAGGCGCGCGTCGTCGGGCGGCAGCGCGAACATCGTGCGCGCGGCAACGATCACGGCCGGGTTCAGTTCGACGGCCTCGACCTTCGCGTGCGGCAGGAAACGGTGCGAGAACTTGGTCAGCGCGCCGGTGCCGAGCCCGAGCTGGACGATCCGCTCGGGCGTTTCGAGGAACAGCAGCCACGCCATCATCTGCTGCGCGTATTCAAGCTCGATGTGCAGCGGCTTCGAGATCCGCATCGCGCCCTGCACCCACTCGGTGCCGAAGTGCAGGAAGCGCACGCCGCCTTCTTCGGAGAACGTAACGGGCGCGAAGCGCGGCTTGCGCGGCGCTTCGAGCACCGGCACGTCGTCGTGCTCGTCGATGTCCGGGCGGCGCTTCACGCGCGGCGGCTGGAGTTTTTCGGAGCCGTTGTAGGCGGACGCCTTGCGTTGCTTGAACGCGCGCGCCTCGGCGGACGCGCGCTTGATCAGTCGGGTCATGATGATTGAATCTCGCTGGGTGACGCTGGATGAGCGGACGAGAGGATAGCATTGGTGGGAGACGGAGGCCGCGACGAACGCGCGGCCCTGCGTGACGCCGAATCACGTCGGCGCTACGCTGCACTTGCGGATCACGGGAGCGCGCATGACCTCGAACGACAGGAAGATCTGGTTTCCAGCGAAGCGCTACGGCTGGGGATGGGGATTGCCGGTGGCGTGGCAGGGCTGGGTCGTGCTGCTGCTGTTCGCGTTCGGGATCGTCGCGAGCGCGTGGCTGCTGCCGCCGCAACGCTCGCCGGTCGCGTACGGCGCGTGCATCGTGGTGCTGGTCGCCCCGCTCACCGCGGTGTGCTGGATCAAGGGCGAGAGACCGCGGTGGCGCTGGGGCAACGACGATTGAGCGTCGCCGGCAACGGCGCGCGACGGGCGCCATGCGTGCCTGCGGCCGGTACGTGCCGATGTCCCAGTCCATTCGACTGCTGATACGACGACCGTCGAAATCCACGAACCCGCCAGCCTGATTCGCAGACGTGACCGGTCATTTACTTTCTTGCAATAAAAAGGCCGTTCGGTCGACCGAACCTATGCCAAACTGAAACGGCATTCGGGGAGGCTCATAGCGGCCATGACGCACACTGCGACGGACCACGCATCGCCAGATCGCCGGGGATGGCTCTCCCGAGAGCGGCTCGTGCTGTACAGCGCGGCCATCCTGCTGTTTCAGCTCGCGTTGCTGGGTATCTGGGCATTTTCGTGCTGGGTGCTGCATCTCCCCGGCGTGCCGCCTCCCGGCATCGACTTCCGGGTTTTCTGGAGCGCGTCCTTCGTGTCGCTCCACAGCGGGCCGCTCGCTGCCTTCGACCTTCATCAGATGTTCGCGGCGGAAGCCCGCTTGCTGCCGGATTGGCCGCCCGCGCGGATCGCCGCGCCGTGGGTTTATCCGCCGACCTTCCAGTTGCTGGTGTACCCGCTGGCGTTGCTGCCCTACGCCGCTTCGTACGGCCTGTTCGTCGGCATCGGCATCGCTGTCGCGCTGGCGGCGTGCACGCTCGCGATGAAGGATCGCCCGCTGCCGTGGATCGCGCTCGTCGCGTTCCCCGGCATCTGGGTCGCGACGATCTGCGGCCAGAATTCATTGCTGACCCTGGCGTGCGCCGCCGGCGCGCTGGGATGGCTCGAACGACGTCCGGTCGCCGCCGGCGTATGCGCTGGCCTGCTCGTCATCAAGCCGCAGCTCGCGCTCCTGTTCCCGGTGCTGTTCCTCTGCGGTGGACATGTCCGCGCGGTTGGCGCGATGGCCGTCACGGCCGCGCTGTTCTGCGCAGTCAGCGCGCTGGTGCTCGGCGTGCCGCCGTGGATGCGTTTTTTCGACACGCTGTCGTGGTTCAGCCACTTGATCCTGGCGAACAACGCCGGCGGAATCTGGAACGCGATGCCGACGCCGTTCGCGATGTCGCGACGGTCGGGCGCCAGCCTGCCGACCGCCTTTGCCGTGCAGGCGGCCGTCGCGATACCGGCCGTCGTTGCGACCGCGGGTCTATGGGCGAGGAAGAAGCATGCCGATCTTTGCGCGGCGGCGGCGATCGTTGCGACGCTGCTGACGCAGCCGTACCTCGTCTACTACGATTTTGCGTGGCTGCTGCTCGCGATCATTTACATGTGCAGGTACGACCGGGCAACCCGCGCGCTCGGGCGGGTGGACCATGCGGTCATGACGTTGGCGTGGGTCCTGCCGGGCCTCTCGTTTTTCTTCGTGTTCAAGCCCGCGATGGGACAACCGGGTGCCGTCCTGTTGCCGATTTTGCTGATCCTGATCGTCTACCGCGCCTTGCATCCGCGCGCGGCTGACGCGAGAACCTCGGTTGCCGTACGACAGTCGCCCGGCTAGCGCGGCGACGCTCCGACGCGACGCTATCGAACGGCGATCGCGCGCCACTGCGCGAGCTTCTGCTCGAACGACAGCATCGCATTCGCCGGGCTCGACGACGGCAACACGAGCGTCTCGTATCCGGCCTGGCCGATCACGTCCGCGAACCGCCCCGCCGTCTTGCCGTTGAAGCACACGCGCTTCAGCAACGGCGCATGCTCGCGCAGCGACGCGAAGTCGTTCGGCTTCGCATTGCGAATCGCGGAATCGAGACTGCCCTGACGATGGCACGCATCGAGCACATCCCAGATGCCGATGCCGTGCGACAGCACGCGCGCGAGCCGCGCGTCGTACGGCAGTTCATGCAGCGTCGGCTCGCCGAGCACCGCGCCGAGCAGCCGCCAGAACTGGTTGCGCGGATGCGCGTAGTACTGCGCGGCGTCGAGCGACGCCTCGCCCGGAAAGCTGCCGAGAATCATCGTGTGCGTATGCGGCGCGACGACCGGCGGAAAGCCCTGCAGCATCACGCGCCTCCGTGCGGCCCGACCGACCGCGGCCCGTCGCCGTGCGCGGCGAGATGGCGCCACAGCGCCGGCAGCATGCACTCGGTGACCATCAGCGGCTTGCCGTGACGCTGGAACACCGAGCGGCGCGCGGCAAACGCATGCGGCGCACGCGCGCCCTGCAATGCATGGCTCGCGAGCGCATACAGCGGATGACCGGCGATCACGCGCCGGCTCACGAGCGCCGAGCGCTCGACCTGCGGATCGCTGTACAGCAGCTCCGCGAGCGGCCGCGTGCGCAGCCGCCGCATGGCCTGCCACACGCCCTTGCTGGCCGCGAGCGGCGCAATGCTGTGCGCGGCGACGTACGGCGTGCCGTCGACCGACAGGATCACCTCGCGCACCCACATCGGCGCGCGCGGCGAACTGGCGAGCGCGTCCGGCTCGTCGAACCACGGCGAATCGACGGCCTCGCGCGTCACGCGCACGTTCACGCGGCCGAGCCGCGCAAGATGCGCGGTCAGCGATCCGCCGCGCGTCAGCCAGTCGCGCTGGTCGAGCGTGCAGCCAGGCCGCGGCGTCTCGCGCCAGCCGGCCTGGGCGCCGTCGAATCGCATGCGCGCGTTCACGCGGCGCGCGACAGCAGCAGCGCGTTGGTCCGCTTCACGAAGCTCGCCGGATCGTCGAGCATGCCGCCTTCGGCCAGCAGCGCCTGATCGAACAGCAGATGGCACCAGTCGCCGAAATCGGCGCTGTCGGCGTTCAGTTGCTTCACGAGCGCGTGCTCAGGATTGATCTCGAGGATCGGCTGCATCGCCGGCGCGTTCTGGCCGGCCGCCTTCAGCATCCGCTGCAGATAGCCGCTCATGTCGTTGTCGTCCGCGACGAGGCACGACGGCGAATCGGTCAGGCGGAACGTGACGCGCACTTCCTTCACCTTGTCGCCGAGCGCTTCCTTCATCTTCTCGACGACCGGCTTGATCGCCTCGCCGGCCTGCTCCTGTGCCTTCTTCTCCTCGTCGTTCAGCTCGCCGAGATCGAGATCGCCGCGGGCCACGCTCGCGAGCGGCTTGCCGTCGAATTCGTGCAGGAACGACAGCATCCATTCGTCGACGCGGTCGGTCAGCAGCAGCACCTCGACACCCTTCTTGCGGAACACTTCGAGATGCGGGCTGTTCTTCGCGGCCTGCCAGGTATCGGCGGTCACGTAGTAGATCTTGCTCTGCTCGGGCTTCATGCGCGACACGTAGTCGGCGAGCGACACGTCCTGCGCGTCGGTGTCGCCGTGCGTCGACGCGAAGCGCAGCAGCTTCGCGATGCGCTCGCGGTTCGCGTGATCCTCGCCGAGGCCCTCCTTCAGCACCTGGCCGAACGCGCCCCAGAACGTCTTGTACTTCTCCTTGCCGGCATCCTCTTCCGCGTTCGCGAGTTCCTCGAGCATCGACAGCGCGCGCTTGGTCACGCCCTCGCGGATCGCCTTCACGTCGCGGCTTTCCTGCAGGATTTCACGCGACACGTTCAGCGGCAGGTCGGCCGAATCGACCACGCCCTTCACGAAGCGCAGGTATTGCGGCAGCAGTTGCTCGGCGTCGTCCATGATGAACACGCGCTTCACGTACAGCTTCAGGCCGCCGCGATAGTCGCGGTTCCACAGGTCGAACGGCGCGTGCGCCGGCACGAACAGCAGTTGCGTGTATTCGCTGCGGCCCTCGACGCGGTTGTGCGTCCACGTGAGCGGATCCTGGTGATCGTGCGCGATGTGCTGGTAGAACTGCGTGTACTGCTCGTCGGTGACGTCGCTCTTCGAACGCGTCCACAGCGCGCTCGCCTGGTTGACGGTTTCGTCCTCGTCCTTCAGGACCATTTCGCCCTTTTCCTGATCCCACTCTTCCTTGCGCATCAGGATCGGCAGCGCGATGTGGTCGGAGTACTTCTGGATGATCGACTTCAGGCGGTGCGACGACAGCAGGTCGTCCTCGCCTTCGCGCAGGTGCAGCGTGATCGTCGTGCCGCGTTGCGCGCGCTCGATCGCGTCGATCGTGAAGTCGCCCTCGCCGGCGCTTTCCCAGCGCACGGCCTGGTTCGCCGGCAGGCCCGCGCGGCGCGTCTCGACGGTGATCTTGTCGGCGACGATGAAGCCCGAGTAGAAGCCCACGCCGAACTGGCCGATCAGCGCCGCATCCTTCTGCTGGTCGCCCGACAGCTTCGTGAAGAATTCCTTGGTGCCCGACCGCGCGATCGTGCCGAGGTTCGCGATCGCCTCGTCGCGGCTCATGCCGATACCGTTGTCGTCGATCGTGATCGTGCGCGCGGCCTTGTCGTAGCCGATGCGGATGCGCAGGTTCGGGTCGTTCTCGTACAACGCGTTGTCCGCGAGCCCCTCGAAACGCAGCTTGTCGGCCGCGTCGGACGCGTTCGACACCAGTTCGCGCAGGAAGATTTCCTTGTTGCTGTAGAGCGAATGGATCATCAGGTGGAGGAGTTGCTTGACCTCTGCCTGAAAGCTCATCGTTTCGTGTGCCATGGATGCTGTTTCCTCTTACTTGAACTGAAAAGGGGTGACGCCGGCGCCCGGCGCGCGATGCCAGCGGCCCCGCGAAAGACGGCGCGTCTGGGACGGCCCGTGTGGGACGACCGCCTGGCGCCGGCGGTTTGCGCGCGTATCTGGGGACGGCTCGGACAATTTCAAGAGCCGGCCTTGCCGCGCCGCGCCGCGTCACGACGCGCGCCGCACCGCCGAGTCGATATAGCTCGCCAGCAGCCCCGGCAGCGCCGGATCGCCGCAGTTCGCGACGTTGAAGCGCATCCACGTGGACGGCGACTGCTGCGGCGAGAACAAGCTGCCCGGCGTCAGCAGGAAGCCGGCTTCGTGCGCGACCGCCGCGAGCGCGTCCGAATCGACGCCCGTGTCGGCCCACAGGAACATCCCGGCCGCGGGCATCGTGAAGAGCCCGAGCCCGGTGCGCTCGAGCATCCGCGCGGTCTTGTCGCGCACGCCGTCGAGCCGGGCGCGCAGCCGCTCGACGTGGCGCCGGTAATGCCCTTCGGTCAGGATCTTGTACAACACGCGCTCGTTGAGCTCGGGCGTGGTCATCCCGACCAGCATCTTCTGGTCGGTGATCGCTTTCGCGATCTCCGGCGCGCACGCGACGTAGCCGACCCGCAGGTTCGCCGCGAGCGTCTTCGAATAGCTGCCGAGATAGATCACGCGCTTCAGCTGGTCGAGGCTCGCGAGGCGCGTGGCCGGATAGCTGGGCGGGCACAGGTCGCCGTATATGTCGTCCTCGACGACCAGGAAATCGTAGGCCTCCGCGAGCTTGAGGATCCGGAACGCCTGCGCGGCCGACAGCGACGTGCCGGTCGGGTTCTGCAGCACCGAATTGATCACGAGCATCTTCGGCCGCCACATCTGCACCAGGGTTTCGAGCGCGTCGAGGTCGGGGCCGTCGGGCGTATACGGCATCCCGACGAGCTGCGCGCCCTGCGCCGCGAAACGGCCGAACATCTGGAACCACGCGGGATCGCCGACGATCACCGCATCGCCCGGGCGCATGTAGATCCGCGAGATCAGGTCGATCGCCTGCGTGATGCCCGACACCAGCACGATCTGTTCGGGCTTCGCGCCGATCTCGACTTCGGCGAGACGCGTCTGCAGTTGCTGGCGTAGCGGCAGGAAGCCCTGCGCGGTGCCGAAACCGAGCATCTGCGCGCCCGACTGGCGCCCGAGCGCGCGCAGCGCGCCGGTGATCAGCTCGCCGTCGAGCCAGCGCCCCGGCAGGTAGCCGAGGCCGGGGCCCTTCTCCGGGCTGACGGTATGCAGCATGTTGCGCAGCAGCCAGACGACGTCGATCGTGTTGTGCACGGGCGCGGCCTCGGCCACCCGCGCGACGCTGTCGGCCGGCTGCGGGCCGGCGCCCGTGCGCTCGCGCACGTAGAAGCCGGAGCCGCGCCGCGAGTCGAGGTAACCCTGCGCGACGAGGCGCTCGTAGGCCTCGACGACGGTGAAGCGCGACACGCTCTTGTCGAGCGCGAGCTTGCGGATCGACGGCATGCGCATGCCGGGACGGAACACGCGTTCGTCGATACGCCGCCGCGCCCACTGGACCAGCTGGTCGACGAGCGTGAGCGTGGCCGTGTCGTGCGGCGCGGGAATCTGGGCGAGTGGGACGGTGGACATGGGCGGCAGCTCCAACTGTACCGAAGGCTATCGCGCCGATTGTACCGTTACTGTGCCGGTAGCGACGATTACAGTTGACCGGAATGGCGATCGTGCGGCCGCCGTTGCGGCCCCGCCGCACCCGGCGCTGCGCCCGCCGGCCCGCTTCGCCGCCGGTGCGCCGGCCGGTCCGGCCCCCGCCCGGCCCGCCGTCCGCCTACCATGACACTTTCGCTTCCCGACCGACGCTCATGCCAGCCCGCTCCCTGACACTCGACCATCTCGTGATTGCCGCGCGTACCCTCGACGAAGGCGTGCGCCATGTCGCCGACGCACTCGGCATCGAGCCGGCCGGCGGCGGCCGCCATCCGCTGATGCGGACCCACAATGCGCTGTTCGGCGCGTGGGGCGGGCTCTACCTCGAAGTGATCGCGATCGACCCCGATGCGCCCGCGCCGGACGACGGCGCGAAGCCGCCGCGCGCGCGGCTGTTCGGGCTCGACGATCCGGCGCTCCAGGCGCGGCTCGCGCAGGGCCCGTTTCTCGCGCACTGGGTGGCGCGCGTCGACCGTCCGCGCCAGCTTGCGTTGTGGCAGCGCCAGTACCCGGCGCGCATCGCGCCCGTCGTCGCGATGCGGCGCGGCGACCTGAGCTGGGGCCTCACGGTGCCCGACGACGGCAGCTTCCCCGCATGGCAAGGCGCCGGCGACGGCCTCGTGCCGTCGCTGATCCAGTGGGACAGCCCGCGTCATCCGGCCGAATCGCTGCCGGCCGACGGCGTCGCGCTGAAGGCGCTCAAGGGCGCCCACCCGCACGCGGATACGGTCCGCGAGCAACTCGACTGGCTCGGCGCCGCGCACCTGCTCGACCTCGAATCGACCGACGGTCCGCCGGCGCTGGCCGCCGAATTCGACACGCCGCACGGCGCACGCACGCTGCGCTGACCGCCCCGCCGCTTTCCCGACGACAACGACCTGCACGACGGAGACACCCACGACATGAATTCGCGCGAAACCCGGGGCATGCTGCTCGGCCTCATCGGCGTGATGATCTTCAGCCTGACGCTGCCGATGACGCGCATCGTCGTATCCGAGCTCAATCCGCTGCTCAACGGGCTCGGCCGCGCGCTCGCCGCCGCCGTGCCGGCCGGCCTGCTGCTGTGGTGGCGCCGCGAGCCGCTGCCGAGCCGCGCGCAACTGAAAAGCCTCGCGATCACGTCGGCCGGCGTGATCATCGCGTATCCGGTGTTCTCGGCCTGGGCGATGAAATCGGTGCCCGCCTCGCACGGCGCGGTGGTCAACGGCTTGCAGCCGCTGTTCGTCGCGCTGTATGCGGCCTGGCTGTCGCACGAACGGCCGTCGAAGGCGTTCTGGGCCAGCGCGGTGGCCGGCAGCGCGCTTGTGATCGCGTTCGCGCTGCGCGACGGCGGCGGCACCGTGCAGGCCGGCGACGCGCTGATGCTCGTCGCGGTCGGCATCGGCGCGCTCGGCTATGCGGAAGGCGCGCGCCTCGCGCGCCAGATCGGCGGCTGGCAGGTGATCTGCTGGGCGCTCGTCGTGTCGGCGCCGTTCCTCGTGCTGCCGGTCGGCTGGCTCGCGTGGATGCAGCACGCCGCGCATCCGGGCCCGCTCGCGCTGCGCACGTGGCTCGCGTTCGGCTACGTGACCCTCTTTTCGCAATTCATCGGCTTTTTCGCGTGGTATGCGGGGCTCGCGATGGGCGGCATCGCGCGGGTCGGCCAGGTGCAACTGCTGCAGATTTTCTTCACGATCGCCTTTTCCGCGCTGCTGTTCGGCGAAACGGTCACGTCGTCGACGTGGCTGTTCGCGGCCGCCGTGATCGCGACCGTGGTGCTCGGGCGCCGCTCGGCGGTCGCCACGGCCCCGCGTCCCGCTCGCGCCGGCTGAACAGCTGCGCCATAATGGACGTTTTGCCTGATCGGTTTGCCCACCCGGCCGCGAAGGCTTCATCGCGTTCGCGCTCGCCCACCCGGCGGCGTCGAAGCGATTCGCCCGAACGACCTTTCTTGACTGACCACGATATCCGAACGAGGAGACTATGAATCCGAGCGACCTGCATCCGCCGCACTGGCAGCTTTCCGAACGCGCCCGCAAGCTGACGAGCTCTGCGATCCGCGAGATCCTGAAGGTCACGGAACGCCCCGAGGTCATCTCGTTCGCCGGCGGCCTGCCCGCCCCCGCGACGTTCCCGGCGGAACGCATGCGCGCCGCCGCCGACCGCGTGCTGCGCGACGCGCCGGCCGCCGCGCTCCAGTACAGCGCGACCGAAGGCTACCTGCCGCTGCGCGAATGGATCGCCGAGCGCTACAGCGTGCGCGTGTCGCAGGTGCTGATCACGACCGGCTCGCAGCAAGCGCTCGACCTGCTCGGCAAGGCGCTGATCGACCCGAACAGCCCGATCCTCGTCGAAACGCCGACCTACCTCGGCGCGCTGCAATCGTTCTCGCTGTACGAGCCGCGCTACGTGCAGGTGCCGACCGACGAGCAGGGCCTGCTGCCGGAAGGCCTCACGCCCGGACTCACGCAAGGCGCGCGCCTGCTGTACGCGCAGCCGAACTTCCAGAACCCGACCGGCCGCCGCCTGCCCGTCGAGCGCCGCCGCGCGCTCGCCGCGTTCGCGCAGACGAGCCCGTTCCCGGTGCTGGAGGACGATCCGTACGGCGCGCTGAACTACCAGGGCGAGCCGCTGCCGACGATGCTGTCGATGGCGCCCGACCACGTCGTGCACCTCGGCACGTTCTCGAAGGTGCTCGCGCCGGGCCTGCGGATCGGCTACATCATCGCGCCCGAGGAACTCCACTTCAAGCTCGTGCAGGCCAAGCAGGCCACCGACCTGCACACGCCGACGCTCACGCAGCGCATCGCGCACGAAGTGATCAAGGACGGCTTCCTCGACGAGCACATCCCGACGATCCGCGCGCTCTACAGCGCGCAATGCGACGCGATGCTCGGCGCGCTCGCGCGCCACATGCCGGAAGGCGTCACGTGGAACCGCCCGGAAGGCGGGATGTTCATCTGGGTGAACCTGCCCGCGCAGATCGACAGCATGAAGCTGCTCGCCGCGGCCGTCGACAACCACGTCGCCTTCGTGCCGGGCGCGCCGTTCTTCGCGGAGAACGCGCAGCAGAACACGCTGCGCCTGTCGTTCGTGACGGTGCCGCCCGAGAAGATCGAGGAAGGCGTCGCGCGCCTCGGCAAGCTGCTGCGCGAGCGCCTCTGATCCCCTTTTTCCTGTCACGACTCTCTACGAGGAATCGAACACATGGCTAACGTCTACGACAAACTGAAATCGCTCGGCATCGAACTCCCGACCGCCGGCGCCCCGGCTGCCGCCTACGTGATGAGCGCGCAAAGCGGCAATACGGTCTACCTGTCGGGCCACATCGCGAAGAAGGACGGCAAGGTCTGGGCCGGCAAGCTCGGCGCGGATCTGCAAACGGAAGACGGCAAGGCCGCCGCCCGCTCGATCGCGATCGACCTGCTCGCGACGCTGCACGCGCACACCGGCGACCTGAACAAGGTCACGCGCATCGTCAAGCTGATGAGCCTCGTCAACTCGACGCTCGACTTCACCGAACAGCACGTCGTGACGAACGGCGCGTCGGAGCTGATCGCGGAAGTGTTCGGCGACGCGGGCAAGCATGCGCGCTCGGCATTCGGCGTCGCGCAGATCCCGCTCGGCGCGTGCGTCGAGATCGAACTGATCGCCGAAGTCGCGTAACGGGCGCATCGCGATGTCCGGCCGTCTCGTTCGTTTCAAGCAGGTCGACGTGTTCACGTCGGCGCCGTTCAAGGGCAATCCGCTTGCCGTGGTGTTCGACGCCGATTCGCTCGGCGACGACGCCATGCTCGAGATCGCCCGCTGGACGAACCTGTCGGAAACGACGTTTCTCTGCACGCCCACCGATCCGGAAGCCGACTATCGCGTGCGGATCTTCACGACGGGCGGCGAACTGCCGTTCGCCGGTCACCCGACGCTCGGCACCGCGCATGCGTTCCTCGAAAGCGGCGCGCGGCCGCGCACGCCGGGCCGGCTGATCCAGCAGTGCGGAGTCGGCCGGGTCGCGCTGCGCGAGCAGGCCGACGGCTGGGCGTTCGCCGCGCCGCCGGCACGCGTCACGCCGCTCGACCGTTCGGACTACGCGGTACTGGCCGCGTCGCTGCGCAGCGACGCGCTCGACCTCGATGCCGAGCCGTGCGCGGTCGACAACGGCGCGCCGTGGCTGGTCGTGCGGCTGAAGTCGGCCGATGCGTGCATCGGCCTGTCGCCCGATCTGGCCGCGCTGGCCGCGCTCACCCGGCGTTACGGCGTGGACGGCCTCGCCGCCTACGCGCCGCATGCCGAAGGCGGCCCCGCGACGTTCGAGATCCGCTGCCTGATGACGGGCGGCCAGTTCGGCACGCCCGGCGAGGACCCCGTCACCGGCAGCGCGAACGCCGCGCTGGCCGGACTGCTGACGCGCCAGGCACGCCGCCCCGGCCCGTCGTATACGGCCCGCCAGGGCACGGCGATCGGCCGCGACGGCCGCATCTTCGTCAGCTACGACGAAGACGGCACGACCTGGATCGGCGGCCGCGTCGTCACGGTCGTCGACGGCACGTTTCGGTCACCCGACTGACATTTCGCGATGTGCGATGGCGCCGGCTCGTCCGGCGCCCTACGCTTCACCCAACTATCGCAAAAACGTTCCAGCCAGTAATATCGGGCCTAATCCGTTGTTTCGGAGGTCTGTCCATGGTTGCGCGTCCCGCGAACGAACAGACGTCGGGACAATCCGAACCATAGCCGGCCATCCAGACGGATGGCGCACGCGAGCAGGACGCCGCCCTCTTCGATGAGCTCCGCCCGGTCCAACCACACGCCGCCGAACCGGCCGCTGCGCGCGCCGCGCAAATCGCGCCGGCGTGCGCTGTTTGCCATCCCGCTGCTCGGGATGCTGGCGCTCGCGCTGCTGTGGGCCGTGATCATCGCGCGTCTGTCCGTTGAAAAGGACAGCGCGTACAAGGAAGCGGCGGCCTCCGCGGCGATCCTGTCGTCCGCGCTCGAGCAGCATACGGTCAAGGCGATCCACCAGGTCGACCAGATCACCCGCTTCGTCAAGTTCGAATTCGAGAAATCGCCGGCGCGCTTCAATCTCGCGAGCGCCGTCGAGAAAGGCGTCGTGCCGAGCGACACGCTGATCCAGGTGTCGCTCGTCAACGCGAAGGGCATCCTGTTCGCGAACACCGCCGAACTCCATCCGCAGCCGATCAACCTGTCCGACCGCGAGCACTTCAAGGTCCACCTCGCGCACAACGATGATCGCCTGTTCATCAGCAAGCCGGTGCTCGGCCGCGTGTCGAGCCACTGGACGCTGCAGATGACGCGGCGCCTGAACAACCCGGACGGCAGCTTCGCGGGCATCGTCGTGGTGTCGGAAGACCCGAGCTACTTCACGAACGATTTCTACAACAACGCGGCCATCGGCAAGGAGGGCGTGATCGCGGTCGTGTCCGACACGGGCGCGGTGCTCGCGCGGCGCACGGGGTCGGTCAACAACGCGCCGGGCGCGTTTTCGGCCTCGGGCGTCTACCCGATCGCGGAGCGGGTGACCGGCACGATCATCGATCCGATCGACGGCGTGACGCGCATCGTGTCGTACCGCCACCTCGACGGCTACCCGCTCGCCGTGATGGTCGGGCTGTCGCAGACGGAAGAGTTCGCGGACTACACGCACACGCGCAACGTCTACCTGCTGATGACGAGCTTCATCACGCTCGCGATGCTCGCGTTCTTCGGCGTCGCGACGGGCCTGATCGGCAAGCTGCTCGGCCGCGAGCGCGAAATGACGCAGCTCGCCGAATACGACCTGCTCACCGGCCTCGCGAACCGCTATGCGACGCTGCGCGGGCTGCGCAACGACGTGTCGATGCCCGCGAGCCTGTCGCGGCTCGGCCTGCTGTTCATCGATCTCGACAACTTCAAGACCGTCAACGACACGCTCGGCCACAACGCCGGCGACATCGTGCTGCAGATGACCGCATCGCGCCTCGCCGACGCGGTCGACGACGAAGGCTCGCTCGCGCGCATCGGCGGCGACGAGTTCGTGGTCGTGATGAAGGGCGACGACGTCGAGCGGCGCGCGGTGCGGCTCGCGGAAGCGATCATCCGGATGTTCAGCGAGCCGTTCGACGTACGCGGCAGCTCGTTCGTGCTGCATGCGAGCATCGGCATCGCGCTGCACACCGTCGCGAACGAAAGCGAGATCGACCTGCTGAAAAAGGCCGACCTCGCGATGTACAGCGCGAAGGACGCCGGCAAGAACTGCTACCAGTTCTATGCGCCGCACCTGTCGCACCGCGCCGACCACCTGATGCGCTGGGAGCAGCAGTTGCGCGTCGCGCTCGCCGAGGGGCAGCTGTTCCTCGCGTACCAGCCGAAGATCGACCTCACGCACCGTACGATCACCGGCTTCGAGGCGCTGGCACGCTGGGATCACCCCGAGCACGGCGTCATCTCCGCGAACGAATTCATTTCGATCGCCGAATCGACCGGCCTGATCGTGCCGATCGGCGACTTCGTGATCCGCACCGCGTGCGAGCAGATCGCGCGCTGGCGCGACGAAGGCCACGACACGCTGACGCTCGCGGTCAACATCTCGCCCGTGCAGTTCTGGCGCGGCGACCTGATCGAGACGATCTCGCAGGCGCTGCAGGACACCGGCATCGACGCGAACCGGCTCGAGATCGAGATCACCGAAACCGCGATGATGGAATATCCGGAGCTCGTGTCCGAAAAGATCGTCGCGCTGAAAAAGCTCGGCATCCGGATCGCGCTCGACGATTTCGGCACCGGCTATTCGTCGCTGTCGTACCTGCACCGCTTCTCCGTCGACACGCTGAAGGTCGACCGCTCGTTCGTGCAGGCGATCCCGAACGATCGCAGCGTGTGCGTGATGGTGTCGTCGATCGTGCATCTCGCGCGCTCGCTCGGGCTGACCGTCGTCGTCGAGGGCACGGAGACCGAGGAGCAGATCACGTGGCTGTCCGCGCTCGGCGAAATCGAGGCGCAGGGCTTCCTGTTCTCGCGCCCGGTGCCGGCCGACGCGATTCCCGCGCTGATCGCACGCTTCGGCGTGCGCGGCGATCGTCCGAACGTCGTCGCGCATCGCGCGACCGGCAGCACCGGCGCCTGAACAGCCGCACCGCTGCTGCCGCGGCGCGCGTTGCGCACCGCCGCAATTGTTTCGTGTTCCGATCCGATCGTTTAGTTCATTAACTGGTGTTTTCGCGCATGGCAGTGTCATGATGCGCGGCGGACAATCGGGAGGGCCGACGTGTCGGCGGGCCGCCGGCACGGCCCTACGCGAGAGATCCGGCCCTGCGCCAACCACACAATCATGACAACCGTCGAAGTCGAAGCGACCACGCGTGTCGAAGAGGCACCCGCATCCCTGTGGGCCTTGTTCAAGGTCGTCGCCAGCATTTCGGCCGTCTCGTGGGGCGGGCTTTCGATGATGGCGCAACTCGAACGCCATTACGTGGAGCGGCTGCAGCGCATCGAGCCGCACGTTTTCGGCGATCTCGTCGCGCTCGCGTGGCTCGTACCGGGCCCCGTCGGCTGCAACGTTGCCGTGCAGGTCGGGCAGACGCTGCACGGCCGTGCCGGCGCATGGGTCGCCGGCATGGCGAGCGTGCTGCCGTTCTCGATCCTGATGACGCTGTTCGCGATCTTCTATCAGACGCCGCTCGTGCGCTCGCTTGCCGCGCCGATGCTGATCAATCACTTCGGGATGGTGCTCGCCGCGCTGATCGGCGTCACGTGGGTCAAGCAGTTGCGCTCGCTCGCGCGCACGCGGCTCGAACAGGCGATCGCCGCGCTCTCGACGATTCTGCTCGCTTTCGCGCATAGTCCGGCCGCTTTCGTCGGGATTCTGTTCGCCGCGTTTGCAGCGGGCTGGCTGACGGGGCCGCCGCAACGCGACGCGGTCGATTTCACGCTGTCGAAGCGCGACCGCAGCCTGCTCGTGCTGCTCGGCGTGCTGGTGCTGCTGTTCGCGGTGCCGTTGCCCGGCGATTACCAGGCGCAATTGCTGTGGCCGCGGCTCGCGGGCGCCGGCATGACGCTGTTCGGCGGCGGCTTCTCCGCGCTGCCGGTGCTCAAGACGCTGTTCGTCTCGCCGGCGACCGGCATCTCCGATCACGACTTCACGCTGGCGTTCGCGCTGTCGCCGGTCGCGCCGGGGCCTTTGCTGAACGTGGTGCCGTTTCTCGGCTACCTGACCGACGGCTGGGTCGGCGCGCTGCTCGCCACCGCCGCGCTGTTCATTCCGTCGGGATGCCTCGTCGTGTTCGCGCAGAACCACCTGCTCCGGCTCAAGCGCCATTCGCGCTTCGAGCACGGGATGCGCCTGCTGCGCGCGGCGACGACGGGCTTTCTCGTGGTCGCCGTCGTCAAGATCCTGCATCGCGAACCGGCCGACCCGGTTTACTGGCTGACGGGCGCCTTCGCGACGCTGTGCTTCACGCGCTTCAAGGTGCCCGTTTATGCCGTATACGGCGCGGTCGCCGTGGCCTGCAGCGTGTGGCTGTGGGCCGCCGCGCACTGACGGGCGGCGGCCGTCGCGCTGCCCGGCCGGGTTCGCCTCACCGGCTCAACCGGCCCGCATCGCGACCCGGCGTGCCATCCAGCGGGCGCGCAGCGCGTCGTACGCGAGGTTGAAGCAGAACGTGTAAGGCAGGAAGAACAGCACGATGCCCAGGTCGAGCAGCAGCGCCTCGACGAGGCTCACGTTCAGCCACCACGCGGCCACCGGCACCACCATCGCGACGAGGCCGAGCTCGAACATCACCGCATGCGCGATCCGCATGCCGAGCGTGCGCGACAACCCGGCCCGCCGCTCGAAGCGGTCGAACAGCGCGTTGAAGGTCATGTTCCACGCCATCGCGATCAGCGACACCATCACCGTCAGCACGCCGACGTGCGACACCGGCATGTCGAGCAGCCACGCGCCGATCGGCGCGCACAGCGCGATCGCCACCAGTTCGAACGTCAGCGCGTGCAGCAGGCGCTCCGTCACCGTTTTGTTGATCTGTTTCATGATTCGCTCCAATGCGTTACCTGATCCATGGCGGCCATTTTGATCGGCAATACCGTATGAATCCAGTTTGATATCATCGTTTTTACCGATATATCACCGCCTGGAGCACTGCATGCACCACGCCCCCGAAGCCCTGCTCGCATTCGCCGAAGCGGCGCTGCTCGGCTCGTTCACGGCCGCCGCGCGCAAGCTCGGCAAGCGCCAGTCGACCGTGTCGGAAGCGATTGCGAACCTCGAAATCGATCTGGGCGTGCAGTTGTTCGATCGCTCGACGCGCACGCCGACGCTCACCGACGCCGGCCGCGCGCTGCTGCCGCAGGTGCAGCGCGCGCTCGAGGCCAGCGCGGCGATCGACCGCACGGCCGCCCGGCTCGCCCACGGCGAGGAAGCGCGGCTCACGCTCGTCGTCTCCGATACGTACCAGTCGAAGCGCTACGAAGAGACGCTGATGGCGCTCGAACGGCGCTTTCCGGCGCTCGAGCTCGAATGCCAGATCGCCGAGCACGACGACGTGCTCGACCTGATCCAGCAAGGCCGCGCGCAACTCGGGCTGATGGCCGCGCGCGCGGCCTACCCGGCCGATATCGGCGCGGCGACGGTGGCGGAGGAATCGGAGATCGGACTGTTCGTCGGCCGCACGCACGTGCTTGCCGAATACGGCGACGCCGAGGTGCCGCACGCGGCGCTGCGCGACGTGCGCGAACTGCGCCTCAATACCTACGTGAAGACGGAAGGTCGCGGCACCGACGACCGGATCGTCGTCGGCACGCAGCACTGGCTGGCGCCGAGCTACCTGATGCTGCTGGAGATGGCGGTGCTGGGGTTCGGCTGGGCGGAACTGCCGCGCTGGATGGTCGAGCACTTCGCGCGCGACCGCCTGTGCGAGCTGCGCTCGCGCGGCTGGCCGCGCCGCGTGCGGGTGGATGCGGTGTGGTCGCGCAACCGGCCGCTGGGGCCGGCCGGTTCATGGCTGCTCGACGCGATGCTGGCCGCGTAGCGACGCGTGCCGCCAGGCCCGCGGCGACCCGGCAACGGCCGGACGCCGGCCGGTCAGAAACCGCGCGACAGCACGGCCGCGCCGATCGTGACGACGCCGAGCACGAGATTCACGACGACGAGCAGGCGCACCGCGTTCACCGCGCGCGCGCCGTCCGGCCAGTTCTGCGCCTGCACCGCACGGCGAATGCGCGGGAACAGCGCGAAGCGGATGTGCCCGAAGATCAGCATCATCACGACGCCGAGCCCGGCCATCGCATGCAGCGACCACGTCGCATGTGCGCCGCCGAAGCTCGTCAGCAGGAAACCGCCGGACAGCAGGATCACGATCACGGCCCCCGACACCCAGTTGAAGAAGCGGCCGAACACGCCTTCGATCAGCGGCAACCGCAACTGCGGCGACAGGTCGGACAGCGCCGGGCGCAGGCAGAAGTGCGCGAAGACCATCCCGCCCACCCACACGGCGACGGCCAGCAGGTGAAGAAACAGCGCGACGGCAACGGCGTGGGACATGGCGACGATCCTGTATGAGGGGGGCAGCGAACGGCCGCGTCGCGCGCGGCATCAAGCGACGTTCGACCAGCCAGTCGCGTCGCGGTTCAGACCCTCGGCGCGATTTCACACTATTTTGCAAATTCCGCGTGACAGCGCCACGCTTGCTTACCCGAATCTCCGCGTCAAAAAAGAAAAAGCCGCACGGCCGCCGAAGCGGACGTGCGGCCTTCGATCGCGGCCGAACCGTCGAACCGGACGATCCGGACGCCCCGCGCGGCGTCAGCCGAGCAGCGGGCGCAGCTCGTTGACGACCTTGAGCTTCGTCTCCGGCGTGCGGCCCTTGCGTGCGCGCTTGCCGATGTGCGGCGCGAGCCCGGCGTACGACAGCGTGTCGTCCTGCGCCTTGCCGCCGCGGCCGGTGCCGATCAGCACGACGCCGGCCGGATCGATCGCCAGCGCCTGCACGAGCGTTTCCTTGTCGTCGAGCGCCATCAGGATCACGCCGCGGCCGCCGCCGGACAGCGTCTTCATCTCGTCCATCCCGAACACCAGCAAGCGCCCGCCGCTCGACAGGCACGCGACCTGCGTCGCGTTCGGCAGCACCGGCATCGGCGCGAGCGGCACCGCGCCCGCATCGATCGTCATGAAGGACTTGCCGGCCTTCACGCGGCTCACCATGTCGCCGACCTTCGCGAGGAAGCCGAAGCCGTTGCTCGACGCGAGCAGCAACTGCTGGTCGGCCGGCGCCGCGTAGTAGTGCATCAGGTGCGAGCCCGATTCGAGCTCGATCAGCGACGTGACCGGCACGCCGTCGCCGCGCCCGCCCGGCAGCACCGACACGTCGACCGAATACACGCGACCGCTGCTGCCCCATGCGATCAGGCGATCCGGCGTGCGGCACTGGAACGCCGCGTACAGGTGGTCGCCTGCCTTGAACGTGAAGCCGGCCGGGTCGAGCCCGTGGCCCTTCAGCGCGCGCACCCAGCCCTTCTGCGACACGACGACCGTCACCGGCTCGTCGACCACCTTCGCCTCGAACGTCGCGCGCTTTTCCTGCTGGATCAGCGTGCGGCGATCGTCGCCGTACTGCTTCGCGTCGGCCTCGATCTCCTTGATCATCAGCCGCTTCATCGCGCTGTCGTTGGCGAGCAGCTCCTCGAGCTTCGCCTTCTCATCGCGCAGCGCTTCGAGTTCCTTCTCGATCTTGATCTTCTCGAGCCGCGCGAGCTGGCGCAGGCGGATTTCGAGAATGTCCTCGGCCTGCCGCTCGCTGAGGCCGAACGCGCTCATCAGCGCGGCCTTCGGCTCGTCCGACTCGCGGATGATGCGGATCACCTCGTCGATGTTCAGGAAGACGATCATCCGCCCTTCGAGGATGTGGATGCGGTCGTCGACCTTCGCGAGACGATGGCGGCAACGGCGCGTCATCGTCAGCTGGCGGAACTTCACCCATTCGTCGAGGATCGTCAGCAGGCCCTTCTGACCCGGCCGGCCATCCGCGCCGATCATCACGAGATTCAGCGTCGCGTTCGATTCGAGGCTCGTGTACGCGAGCAGCGTGTTCACGAATTCCGTCTGGTCGATCGTGCGCGACTTCGGCTCGAACACGAGCCGCACCGCCGCTTCCTTGCCCGACTCGTCGCGCACTGCGTCGAGCAGGTCGAGCATCGCCTTCTTCGTGTTGAGCTGCTCGGGCGTCAGCGTCTTCTTGCCGAGCTTGAGCTTCGGGTTGGTCAGTTCCTCGATTTCCTCGAGCACCTTCTGGCCCGACGTGTTCGGCGGCAGTTCGGTCACGACGAGCTGCCACTGGCCGCGCGCGAGATCCTCGATCTTCCACTTCGCGCGCACCTTCAGGCTGCCGCGCCCCGTTTCGTACGCCGCCGAGATTTCGGTGTCGCTCGAGATGATCTGGCCGCCGCCGGGGAAATCCGGGCCGGGAATCAAGCTCATCAGCTCCGCGTGCGTGAGCTTCGGATTGCGGATCAGCGCGACCGCCGCGGCCGCGACTTCGCGCAGGTTGTGCGACGGGATTTCGGTCGCGAGGCCGACCGCGATGCCCGACGCGCCGTTCAGCAGCACGAACGGCATGCGGCTCGGCAGCGTCTTCGGCTCCTCGAACGAGCCGTCGTAGTTCGGCATGAAGTCGACCGTGCCTTGGTCGATCTCGTCGAGCAGCAGCTTCGCGATCGGCGTGAGGCGCGCTTCCGTGTAACGCATCGCCGCCGCGCCGTCGCCGTCACGCGAGCCGAAGTTGCCCTGCCCGTCGATCAGCGGGTAGCGCAGCGAGAAATCCTGCGCGAGCCGCACGAGCGCGTCATACGCCGACTGGTCGCCGTGCGGATGGTATTTACCGAGCACGTCGCCGACCACGCGCGCCGACTTCACCGGCTTCGCGTCCGGGCCAAGACCCATTTCGTTCATCGCGAACAGGATCCGGCGCTGCACCGGCTTCTGGCCGTCGCACACGTCGGGCAGCGCGCGGCTCTTCACGACGCTGACCGCGTAGCTGAGATACGCCTGCTCCGCGTAATTGCCGAGCGTCAGCGCTTCGGCATCCGGTGCATCGGACCCGGCAAAGAGATCGGAAGTATTGTCGTCCATCTGAATTCCGTATTCGTAAGTGGCGTGAGGCCGGGCCGGGCGTCATGCCCGGCCGCGCGGATGCTCCGCTTAAATGTCCGCTTCGACGTCGTTGCCCTTTTCCTCGAGCCAGCCGCGCCGCGCGGCTGCCTCGCCCTTGCCCATCAGCATCGTCATCCGTGCGACGGTCGCCTCGTAGTCGAGCTCGCCGAGCTTCACCGGCATCAGGCGGCGCGTGTCGGGGTTCATCGTCGTGTCCCACAACTGCTCGGCGCTCATTTCGCCGAGGCCCTTGAAGCGGCTGATGCTCCACTGCGTGTCGCGCACGCCGTCCTTGCGCAGCTTGTCGAGGATCGCCTCGAGCTCGCCGTCGTCGAGCGCATAGAGCTTCTGTGCGGGCTTCTTGCCGCGCGCGGGCGCATCGACGCGGAACAGCGGCGGGCGCGCGACGTACACGTGGCCGCGCTCGATCAGCTGCGGGAAATGCTTGAAGAACAGCGTGAGCAGCAGCACCTGGATGTGCGAGCCGTCGACGTCCGCGTCCGACAGGATGCAGATCTTGCCGTAGCGCAGGTTCGACAGGTCGACGCCGTCGTCCGGGCTGTGCGGATCGACGCCGATCGCGACCGAGATGTCGTGCACCTCGTTGTTCGCGAACAGGCGGTCCCGCTCGGTTTCCCACGTGTTCAGCACCTTGCCGCGCAGCGGCAGGATCGCCTGGTATTCCTTGTCGCGGCCCATCTTCGCGGAGCCGCCCGCCGAGTCGCCCTCGACGAGGAACAGTTCGTTGCGCGCGATATCTTCGGTCTCGCAGTCCGTCAGCTTGCCGGGCAGCACCGCGACGCCCGAGCTCTTGCGCTTCTCGACCTTCTGGCCCGCGCGCGTGCGCGCCTGCGCCTGCTTGATCACGAGTTCGGCGAGCTTCTTGCCGTGCTCGACGTGCTGGTTCAGCCACAGTTCGAGCGCCGGACGCGAGAACGACGACACGAGCTTCACCGCGTCGCGGCTGTTCAGCCGCTCCTTGATCTGCCCCTGGAACTGCGGATCGAGCACCTTCGCGGACAGCACGAACGACACGCGCGCGAACACGTCTTCCGCGAGCAGCTTCACGCCCTTCGGCTGCAGGTTGTGCAGCTCGACGAAGCTCTTCACCGCCTGGTAGAGACCGTCGCGCAGGCCCGACTCGTGCGTGCCGCCGGCCGGCGTCGGAATCAGGTTCACGTACGACTCGCGCACGAGCGAACCTTCCTCGCTCCATGCGACGACCCACGACGCGCCTTCGCCCTCGGCGAAGGTTTCGTCGGTCGAACGCGAATCGGCGAAACGCTCGCCTTCGAACAGCGGGATCAGCAGCTCGCTGCCGTTCATTTCGTCGAGCAGGTAGCCGCGCAGGCCGTCTTCGTACTTCCACGTCTGGCGCTCGCCCGTCTTTTCGTTGACGAGCACGACCTCGACGCCCGGCAACAGCACCGCCTTCGAGCGCAGCAGGCGCTGCAGCTCGCCGAGCGGCAGGTTCGGCGAATCGAAGTACTTCGGATTCGGCCACACCTGCACGCGCGTGCCGGATTTCTTCTCGCCGCGGCCCGCGCCTTGCGTGGACAGCGGCTTCACGACGTCGCCGTCGGCGAAGCCGAGTTCGGCGATCTTGCCGTCGCGCCACACCGTCACGTCGAGTCGCGTCGCGAGTGCGTTCGTCACCGATACGCCGACGCCGTGCAGGCCGCCCGAGAACGTATACGCGCCGCCCGCGGCCTTGTCGAACTTGCCGCCCGCATGCAGGCGCGTGAACACGATCTCGACGACCGGCACGCCTTCTTCGGGGTGCATGCCGAACGGGATGCCGCGGCCGTCGTCCTCGACCGAGACCGACTGGTCGGCGTGCAGCGTGACCGTGATCTGCTTGCCGTAGCCGCCGAGCGCCTCGTCGGACGCGTTGTCGATGACTTCCTGGATGATGTGCAGCGGATTCTCGGTACGGGTGTACATGCCGGGCCGCTGCTTGACCGGCTCGAGACCCTTGAGCACCTTGATCGATGCTTCGCTATAGGCCGCGCTGGGTTTCTTCGTTGACATAGGCGCTGAATTTCGTCATTCATCGGGACGTTGTCCACACCTCGTGTGGATAACGTCGTGGACAAAACGTTGAGTTCCGTAAAAAAGCGAATCGAAACAACGGTGTGCTTGGACTGCTCCGAAAGCGGGCGCGCGGCGTGCGCTGCGCGCCCCTGAACGCGCGGTATTTTACTGGTTCCGCGTGGCGCGCCAATCGCGGGATCGGCGCGCGCCGCACGCGTCACACCGGCTTGCGCTTCGCCTCGAGCGTTTCCCACCGTTCGAGCGCGGCGAGCAATTCGTCGTCGATCGCCGCGAACCGCTCGGTCAGGCGCGTGCCTTCCTGCGGGTCCTTCGCGAAAATGGAGCCGTCCTCGAGTTGTGCATTGATCGTCTTCTGCTCGGCTTCGAGCGCGGCGATCTTCTCCGGCAGCGAATCGAGCTCGCGCTGCTCGTTGAACGACAGCTTCACCGTGCGCTGCGCGTTGCGGCCGGCCGCGCTCTTCGCCGGCTCGTCCTTCGCGGGCGCCGCTTCCTTGACCGCGCGCTTCGCCGCTTCCTGCTGCGCGAGCTGCTCCGAGCGCTCGCTCTGGATCTGCCAGTCGGTGAAGCCGCCGACATATTCGCGCCACTTGCCGTCGCCCTCCGCCGCGATCACGGACGTCACGACGTTGTCGAGGAACGCGCGATCGTGGCTGACGAGCAGCACCGTGCCGTCGTAGTCGGCCAGCAGCTCTTCGAGCAGTTCGAGCGTCGGGATGTCGAGGTCGTTGGTCGGTTCGTCGAGCACCAGCACGTTGGCCGGGCGCGCGAACAGGCGCGCGAGCAGCAGCCGGTTGCGCTCGCCGCCGGACAGCGACTTCACCGGCGAACGCGCGCGTTCCGGCGCGAACAGGAAATCGCCGAGATAGCTCATCACGTGCTTGCGCACGCCGCCGATCTCGACCCATTCGCTGCCGGGGCTGATCGTATCCGCGAGGCTCTTCTCCTGGTCGAGCTGCGCGCGCATCTGGTCGAAATACGCGACCTGCAGGTTCGTGCCGGTGCGCACCGTGCCTTCATCGGGCTTCAGGTCGCCGAGGATCAGTTTCAGCAACGTGGTCTTGCCGGCGCCGTTCGGGCCGACGAAGCCGATCTTGTCGCCGCGCATGACCGTCGTCGAGAAGCGGTCGACCACCGTGCGGCCGCCGTAACGCTTCGTCACGTCGGTCAGCTCCGCGACGATCTTGCCGGACTTCTCGCCCTGCGCGACGTCCAGCTTCACGTTGCCCTGCGCATTGCGGCGCTCCGCGCGCTCGTTGCGCATCTGCACGAGCCGTGCGATGCGGCCGACGCTGCGCGTACGGCGCGCTTCGACGCCCTTGCGGATCCACACTTCTTCCTGCGCGAGCAGCTTGTCGAACTTCTCGTTCTCCACGCGCTCGACTTCGAGCTGCTGCGCCTTGCGCGTCTGGTACGCGGAAAAATTGCCCGGGTACGACAGCAGCCGGCCGCGATCGAGCTCGACGATGCGCGTCGCGACGCGGTCGAGGAATGCGCGATCGTGGGTGATGAACAGCAGGCCCGCGCGCTGCGCGACGAGCAGCTCTTCCAGCCAGCGGATGCCGTCGAAGTCGAGGTGGTTGGTCGGCTCGTCGAGCAGCAGCACGTCGGGCTGCAGCACCAGCGCGCGCGCCAGCGCGACGCGCTTCTGCATCCCGCCCGACAGCGCGTCGACGCTTGCGTCGACGTCCTGCAGGCCGATCTGCGCCAGCGTCATCGACACGCGCGTACGCCAGTTCCACGCGTCGTGCGCGTCCAGCGACGACTGCAGCGCGTTCATCCGCGCGAGCAGTGCATCGTGCTCGGCGCCTTCCGGGATCTCCGCGAGGCGGTGCGCGATCGAATCGTATTCTTCGAGCAGTTCGCGCGTATGCGCGAGCCCTGACGCGACCGCGTCGAACACCGTCGCGCCCGGCTCGAATTCGGGCTCCTGCGGCACGTAGACCGTCACGAGCTCCTGCTGGCGCGTGACCAGCCCGTCGTCGGGCTTCGCGAGATCGGCGACGATCTTCAGCAACGACGACTTGCCCGCGCCGTTGCGGCCGATCAGGCCGACCCGCTCGCCAGCTTCCAGCGAGAAATCCGCGTGATCGAGCAACGCGACGTGACCGAACGCGAGCTGCGCGCCGGTAATGGAATAGAGCGACATGGGGAGACGGCGAAGAGAGAAATCGGAAGCGCCCATTGTACCGGGCGCGCGGGCCGGTATCGGCTTGGCTGGATGGACGAGCGCCGCAGGTTGCGCCTGAAGTGCGTCGGCGCGGGGCCGTGAGCGGGTTGCGGGCGGTTTTTCGCTTTGGTGCCAGTCGCCGTTTACGTGCCCGCGTAAACGGCCGAACGCCGGCCGGATGCCCGCGGCCGGCCGATCGGTCGATCCCGTGCGCGGCGCGGCGAGCGCCGGCGCGGGACGTGCGGTTATTTCACGTTGATCGTGATCGTCGAGCTCAGTTCGGGACCGTACGAACGGTGCGCGCCGTCACCGAGCTGCAGCGTCAGCGTGTGCTGGCCAGGCGGCAGCTTCACGTCGGTTTCGGTCTGGGCCTTGCCGAAATGCAGCGAATGGTCGGTCGCCGGGATCACGTCGCCCTTCGGCACCGGCTTGCCGTCGATCAGCAGATGATGATGACCGGTATCCGGGGTCATGTCGCCGGCCGGCTTGAGCGCCATGCCTTCGAGACCGAACTTCACGTGCACGGGGCTCGACACCGTCGCGCCGTCCTGCGGCTCGACGAAGAACACACGCGCTTCGGCGCGCGCGAGCGTCGATACGGCCAGCGCCGCGACACAGACTGCACCCGCGATCCACTTTCTGTTGAGCATCGTTTCCTCCTTCAGATTGACAGGCTCACGAAGCATACACTGCATGCCCGACCGACGCGACGGCGCCGGTTGTTCGCGATGCGTACGTTTAAAACGACGTTGCGCAGGCGTTCGGCGAAATTCCGGTACCATTGCGCCTTTCGTCCGCCGGCCAGGCTGCGGACGGCATCGCCGAATTTTCATTATCCCGAGCGCAACATGAGCGAAGTAACCGAATACCAGAGCTGGGTCTGCCTGATTTGCGGGTGGGTCTACAACGAAGCGGAAGGGCTGCCCGACGAAGGCATTCCGGCCGGCACGCGTTTCGCCGACATTCCGGCGGACTGGCGCTGCCCGCTGTGCGACGTGGGCAAGGAAGATTTCGTCGTCGTCGATTTCTGATTTTCCGTTTCGATCGCGGTTGATTACGCGATACGCGCGTCGCGGGGGCATTCCGCCCCGCCGACGCGCCGCGCGTTTGCTATACTCTGCGCGCTGTCCACACCGCCGTCCGGTTCGCCTTCTTTTGCGCGAATGCCCGGATATGGCTCTCCCCGTAGTTCAATGGATAGAACAAGCGCCTCCTAAGCGCTAGATACAGGTTCGATTCCTGTCGGGGGGACCAGACAAGCTCCATGCCTCCCCGGATTCACAAGAACTCCCCGCTCAAGCAACGACAACCGTAAACTCGACCCCCGACTCAAAATCCAGCGTCGTAGTCGAAAACCGCGGCTCCTCGTCGAGGTATTGCTTGTACGGTCGCACGGCGTCCTCGGCCGTGTACATGTTGTCGGCCAGCACGACCGATCCGGGCCGCAGCAGGCGCTCGATCTGCTTGAACAGCTTCAGATAGGCGTCGGCCCAGACGTCGATAAACACCATGTCGACAGTCCCGTCCAGTCCGGCAACCGTGTCGAACACATCGCCCTCCCGCACGTCGACATAGGCCTCCAGGCCCGCAGTTTCGACGTGGTCGCGCAAACGCGCGCATTTGAGCGCATCGCCTTCGGTCGCGATGACCACACCACGGCCCAACGTCCGCAGCGCGTCGGCGAAATACAGGGTCGACACACCGCAGGAACTGCCGAGTTCGAGAATTCTGGTCGGCCGTTGCGCGAGCACCATGTTGCGCAAGAACCTTCCCGTTTCCGCCGACACGGCCAACGATAGCGCACTGCCCGCCGACGACTCGAAATCTTCGGTGAACAGGCCGAACGTCTCGAGAAAACGCCCCCTCAACCGAGGGGCGAGTGCTTCGTATTCGTCGACGAGCGTCGGAAACGCCTCGTTCGGCCCCTGGAACTGCGCGCGGGCGCGGGCGATGATTTCGCGCTGGCTCTCTTCATGAAGCCGTTGCAAAAGAGCGTGGGTGGTAGAAACCAAGTGCGTTCCTTGATGAGTTTGATCACGTAGACGGCGTATCCAGCGACTGCTATCCGCCATCAGGCCTGCGGCGCTACCGCTCCATCATCGGCGAGCACGGGCGACGCTATGCCCTTCTCGCGAGCGTGATCGCGCGCTCGGGACACGCCGTCACGCAAAGCCCGCATGACCGACAGGCTTGCGCATTCGGCGTGTACGCGACCTTCATTCCATGCACGCGCAGCTTCAAGCGATGCATCAGACCGAGGTCGAGATAATCGGCCTCGTCGATGCGCCGGACCTCGAACACGTTTTCGGGGCAAACGGTGACGCAATCGCCCTTGCCTTCGCAACGCTTCAGATCGACGACCGGCGCAATCACGCCCGCCTTCTGCTTGCAGTCGGCCGCTGATTTCTCGCGCATGGTCACTCCTCGGTGGGCCGCTTGCCGCGCGACCGCCATGCGGCCCGGAACTGCTCGCGCTCTTCCGGCGTCATGGCTTCCCACTTGCGCCAGTGGCGCCGGCCGTGCCAGCCGCGGTGTCCGCGGAATCCGCCGAACAGGATGCGGCTCAACACGAGCAGGCCCAGCGCATGAGCGAAGTCGATCGTCCGGGCGCCAACGAATAGCGCCGGCATCACCCAGTTCCACAACATCATCACGACCCCACCGAGCACGCCGATGGCCACCACCACGAGCAGCGCCTTGCCCGCACATCTGATTCGAAAATTCATCCGTCGACTCCTCTAGATATCCAGTTCGTCGTAAATGGGTTGCAGTCGAGCACGCAGATGCAGGACCGCGTAGCGTTTGCGCGCGAGCAGCGTATTGAGCGTGACACCGCTTTGCGCGGCCATCTCCTTGAAGGACTGTCCTTCCAGCTCGTGCGCGATGAAAACCTCGCGCTGATTCGCCGGCAACTCGTCGAGCGCATCCTGCAACGCCTTGAGCAACAGCGTGCGAGCGTAGAGCGCCTCGGGGCCGGCATCGTGCGCCGGCAGCGCCAGATCCAGGCGATACTCGCTGTCCGCTTCGTCGTCGGCATCGAGCAGATCGGTCAGCGGTTGCTCCTTCTTCTTGCGAAAACGATCGATGATGCGGTTGCGCGCGGTACGGAACAGCCACGCGCTCGCCTGTTCGATTGGCGCGGGAAGTCGATAGGCCTGTACGAATTCGTGAAGCACATCCTGCAGAACGTCCTCGGCATCGTCCGGGTCGCGGATCCGGCGCCGAATGAAATTCCCTAGCCTCGTTCGTTCACGCATCACAGTCGCAGTGATGTCGCGGTCTGGGTCGGTCATCGTTTGCGAAGTGGGTGGCGGTTCCATGCGTCTGAAGACGTTTCAGGCGCGCGAATATTGTGGCGAGCGTGAAAAATTTTCGGTTGTACGCGTCGGCTTCACTGCGCTGCAGTCGTTTCAAGGAACAGGCCCGATATGGCATCAGCCCGTCGTCGCAGGAATCGATTGACTCCCCGCATCAACCCGAAGTACACTTCGCGCCGCGGGGTGGAGCAGTCTGGCAGCTCGTCGGGCTCATAACCCGAAGGTCGTAGGTTCAAATCCTACCCCCGCAACCAAATGCCGAAGCCCGCTTTGCGAAAGCAAGCGGGCTTTTTGCTGTCCGGCGGTCCGGGGATGTGGCTTGCACGTGCAGCGCAACTAAGGCATACGAACGGCGATGCAATCGCGCGTTCACCACGACGTGCGACGCGTAATCGCACCTCGTCCATTCGCCGCAGCCATGCAGCGAACATTGCGTAGAATTCCGAACATTCTTCGGTTCAGCACACGGACTTCTCGAATGATTCGAACGATCGCGGCACTCGCCGCGCTTTCGGCGATGACCGCCATGGCCAACGCCGCCGACACCGGCACGGCCCCCACCAAGCAACGCTACGTCAGCCCGGGCATCGCCAACGTCACTGCCTCGGCAGCCCCGCGCCCGGAAAGCACCGCCTCCGACGCCCGCTGTCGGGAACTGGCCGCCGGCATCGACGCGGTCACGCACTCACCGGACCGCGGCCAGAAGGTCGTGCGCGGGATGGGCCCGGACGGCAAGCCACGCAACGAACTGCGCGCCTACGACAAACGGGCCGATCTGGAAGCCGAGCACCAGCGCCTCGGCTGCCAGTAACGAACAACGCCGCACACACCCCGCCCCTGCCAATCCGCGCCGGGCAGCGGCCTTACGCGTTCGCGCCGCCGTCGATCGTCAATCCGGTCCCGTTGATCGACCGCCCTTCCGGTCCGACGACGAACGCCACGAGCGCGGCCACGTCGTCGGCCTTGCCGTACTGCTGAATCGCCATCCGCGAACGCTGCGCATCGGCATGCGCGCCATCGGCCGGGTTCATGTCGGTATCGGTCGACCCCGGATGCACGATGTTGACCGTGATGCCGCGCGGGCCGAGATCGCGCGCGAGCCCCTGCGTCCAGCCGATCAGCGCGGCCTTGCTCGCCGCATAGAGGCTCATCCCCGCATCGGGCACGCGCGTCGCGAGGCAACTGCCGGTCGACACGATGCGCCCGCCCTCGCCAAGATGCCGCGCCGCAGCCTGCGACGCGACGATCACCGCGCGCACGTTCACGTTCAGCGTCGCGTCGATGTCGTCGAGCGTGAGGTCGTCGAGCGATCCGGCCCGGAAAATCCCCGCGTTGTTGACGAGGATGTCGAGTCCGCCGAATGCCTCCGCGGCACGATCGACCGCGTTGCGCACGGCGACCGGATCGGCGCTGTCGGCCTGGATCGCGATGGCGCGCCGGCCCAGCGCCTCGATGCCGGCGACCACGGCCTGCGCCCGCTCGGCCGATTTTTCATACGTGATCGCGACGTCCGCGCCGTCGGCCGCCAGCCGTTTCGCGATCGCCGCGCCGATGCCGCGGCTGCCGCCCGTGACGAGTGCACGCTTGCCCTGAAGTCGGTTCATGTCGGTTCCTTTCCTCATTTATGTAACGACCGACACAGAATGTGGCAAGTTGCGTCGCACAGTCAATTGATTTATTTTATCGATCGATACAGATATCGACGAAGGAACGGACGCAATGGCTGAACGAGGCCGACCGAGAAGCTTCGACAAGGAAGCGGCGCTGGATCGCGCGATGGAGGTGTTCTGGCGTCTCGGCTACGAAGGAGCGTCGATGACGGACCTGACGACCGCGATGGGCATCGCGTCGCCGAGCCTGTATGCGGCCTTCGGCAGCAAGGAAGCGTTGTTCCGGCAAGCGCTCGAGCATTACGGCGCAACCGAGGGGCGGGAAATCTGGGGGGGCGTCGAACGGGCAGCCAGTGCGCACGACGCCGTGCAGCGCTACCTGATGGATACCGCGCGCGTGTTCACGCGGCGCTCGAAGCCGGCCGGCTGCCTGATCGTGCTGTCGGCGCTGCATCCGGCCGAACGTTCCGATACGGTCCGGCAAACGTTGATCGCGATGCGCGAGCACACGGTCGACGCGCTGCGGGAGCGGCTCGCGCAAGGCGTCGCGACCGGCGAAATATCCGCGCACGCGAATCTCGACGCGATCGCCCGCTACTACGTGACGGTTCAGCAGGGCATGTCGATTCAGGCGCGCGACGGCGCGAGCCGCCGCGATCTGGAGGCCATCGCGCAGGCCGCGCTGGCCGCCTGGCCGGCGCTCGTCGGCACGAGCGGCGCGGCCGGTGCGTAGCGCCAGGACGCCGCCGAAAGGTTACTGCTTCGCAGCTTGCTGCACGTCCTTCGACGCATGCCACACGCGATAGCGCACGTCGAAGCCGTCCGGCACATAGACGACGAGCGGCAGGCGGCTGTTGTAGCGCAGCAGTTGGCCGTCACCGCGCACCTGCACGAAGCGTTGCTGCGGCGCCTGGCCCGGGCATGCCATCAGCGTCGATGCCGGCCCTTTCACGTCGGTGAGCCGGTAATACGTGTAGCCCCAGCCCTTCACGTCCTCGGCGGTCAGCTCGCCGCCGAACCACTGCTGGTTGCAGTCGGTCTGCAGCGTCTTGCCGATCATCAGCTCGACGCGCGCATCGCCCTCGTTCTCGAGCGCGGGCAGCGCGATCACGACGCGCTGCTGGCCGGCCGCGGCCTGCGGGAACATCTTGATCGACTCCGCCGGCACGGCGGGCGCGGAGGCCGGCGCGGCCACGCAGGCGGCGGCCGTCGTCACGCAGAAAGCGGCCAGCGCGGCCCGGATCGCGAATTTCATCGATGTGCTCCTGAAAAACAAATGAGCCCCGGATGCTAACACTTTCGTCGCAAGACCTTACGAGCCTGTAATTTGGCGACACAATTGCAAACAGCCGGCAATCCCCGGGCGCGGTACTTATAGCGCAACCAACGGAGAACATCATGCTGAAGCTCATTGCTGCCGCCGGCGTCGCCACCCTGCTGGCCGGCTGCGTCGTCGCCCCGGACGCCGGATACGGCTACGGGCAGCCCTACTATTCCGATCCCGGCTACGCGTACGCGCCGTCCCCCGTGTACGGCACGGTCAATATCTGGGGCGGTGGCGGCGGACGCGACTGGGATCGCGGCCGGCGTGACTATCATCACTGGGACGGCGATCGCGGCAACCGCGGCAACGGCTGGTGGCGCGGCGGCGGACGCCGCGGCGACTGGAACGAAGGCGGCGGTGGCGGACACGGTCGCGGCGACGGCGGCGGGCATCGCCACTGACGCGCAATTGCAACCGTTTGTATCCACGCACGGCACGCCGATGGCCGGCGGCGCGCCATGCAGGCGTACGGACGACCACACAAAAGACGAAGGCCCTCGCATCGAGCGAGGGCCTTTCGTCGTCCGGCGCGGCGAAACGATCGTCGGTGGGTGCCGGCCGACCGGCACCCACCCCGCGCGCACGCCGCGCGCCGGCGCTTACCAGCCGGCCGGCTGCACGTAGCCACCCTGCTGCACCGGCGCCCCGCAGACGTACGCACGCTGGTAGCGGTCGTAGCAATAGTTCGGACCGTCGTCCTGGTACTGCGCCTGCTGATAGGTCGGGTAGGCCTGCTGCTGGTACGCGGGCGCCTGATAGTACGTCGGCGGCTGATAGGCCGGCACCTGGTACGCGGGTGCCTGATAGGCGACGGGCGGATTCATCGCCGACGTCACGATCGCGCCCAGCACCGCGCCGCCGATCAATGCGCCGATGACGGCGCCGCCGTCGCGGCCATGCGCGGACGCCGGCCCCGCCACCGCGAGCGAACCGGCAAGGACACACACTGCGGCAATCTTTTTCATGATGGACTCCCACGCGAAGTGGTACTGGATGCGAAGCATTGTGGCGGTGCGCGGCCGTAATAGATGCAGCAAGTGGTAACGCGCGATTACCGGTATCGCATCCGCCGAAACGCGGCGTCGCCGTGCTACGATTTTCGGCATACAGGAGACGCCTTCATGCAGCCCGAAACCGCCCGCCGTTTCGATACCGAATTCGCGCCGCGCATCGCGCAGGCGATCGCCGCGTTCTTCGCCGATCACGTGCAGACCGACGTCGTCCCCTACGGCGGGCACGGGCACCCGACGCGCGTGCAGATCCGCAGCGCGCCGCACGAGCACGTGAGCGGCTTCGTGCATCCGTTGAATCTCGAACTGACGTGGGACTCCGACGAGATCGAGCGGCTGATGGAACCCGACGGCCCGCAGCGCTTCGAGCACTACCTGGCCGCACTGCCGAGAAAGCTGGGCGCGTGGCAGGGCGCGCGCGACATCGATCTCGCGTCGCGCACGCAGGCCGACCCGCTCGTGCGGCTCGGCGGTCTCGACTTCGAAGGCTGAATGCGCGCGCCAATCGGCGGGCGCGCGGCTCGGCGTCGCGCGATGCGGCCCGGTGATACACTCGACCGGCCCCGTTCCGGTGCCGCCATGCCGGCCGGGCCGTTCATCGCCGCCTGCGCCCCCGCACATGGTTGCGCACGCAACCGGCAAGCGGGCACGCGGACAACCACGCTCTCGCTCCCGTCATGAACGCCGATACCGGCCTGCCGCTTCCGCAACGCTACTGGGCGATCGTCTGCGTCGCCCTGGGCATCACGCTCGCCGTGCTCGACGGCGCCATCGCGAACGTCGCATTGCCGACCATCGCGCGCGACCTGCACGCATCCGACGCCGCGTCGATCTGGATCGTCAACGCATACCAGCTCGCGGTCACGATCACGCTGCTGCCGCTCGCGTCGCTCGGCGAGCGCATCGGCTACCGCCGCATCTACATCGCCGGGCTCGCGCTGTTCACCGCGGCGTCGCTCGGCTGCGCGCTGGCCGGCTCGCTGCCTATGCTGGCCGTGATGCGCGTGATCCAGGGGTTCGGCGCGGCCGGCATCATGAGCGTCAACGCGGCGCTCGTGCGGATGATCTACCCGTCGTCGTTGCTCGGGCGCGGGCTGTCGATCAACGCGATGGTGGTCGCGCTGTCGTCGGCGATCGGGCCGACGGTCGCGTCCGCGATCCTGTCGTTCGCGTCATGGCCGTGGCTCTTCGCGGTCAACGTGCCGATCGGCATCGCGGCCGTGCTCGGCAGCCTGCGCGCGCTGCCGGCCAATCCGCTGCACGACGCGCCGTACGACTTCCCGAGCGCGCTGATGAACGCGTGCGTGTTCGGCCTGCTGATCACGGCCGTCGACGGGCTCGGTCACGGCGAAGGTCATGCGTACGTCGCGGCTGAACTGGCCGTCGCATTCGTGGTCGGCTACTTCTTCGTGAAGCGTCAGTTGTCGCAGCCGGCGCCGCTCCTGCCGGTCGACCTGATGCGCATCCCGATGTTCGCGCTGTCGGTCTACACGTCGACGGCGTCGTTCACGTCGCAGATGCTCGCGTTCGTCGCGCTGCCGTTCTGGCTGCAGCATTCGCTCGGTTTCTCGCAGGTCGAAACCGGCCTTTACATGACACCGTGGCCACTCGTGATCGTGTTCGCCGCGCCGCTCGCAGGCGTGCTGTCGGACCGCTATTCGGCCGGCATTCTCGGCGGGATCGGGCTTGCACTGTTCGCCGCCGGCCTGCTGTCGCTCGCGACGATCGGCGCGCACCCGGGCACGGTCGACATCGTGTGGCGGATGGCGCTGTGCGGCGCGGGCTTCGGGCTGTTCCAGTCGCCGAACAACCGCGCGATGCTGTCGTCGGCGCCGCGCGAGCGCAGTGGCGGCGCCGGCGGCATGCTGAGCACCGCGCGCCTGACGGGCCAGACGCTCGGCGCCGCGCTCGTCGCGCTGATTTTCGGGCTCGCGCCCGACCGCGGGCCGACGATCGCCCTCTATGTCGCCACGGTGTTCGCGGCGGTGGCCGCGGTCGTCAGCCTGCTGCGCATCGCATCGCCGCGGCCGGACACGGCGGCCTGACACCATCGCGCGCCGTACGCGCGGCGGGCGTCAGGCGGCGTCGAGCGTGTCCATCACGAAGCGCACGCGCGCCTTCACGCTCACACGCGGCAATTCGATCAGCCGATAGCCATACGACGTATAGCAATCGACCATCGCGTCATAGGTCCGCACCGCTTCCGCGAAATCCTGCCGGCGCTCGGTGTCCTGCGCATAGATGTCGGGCCATGGCGGCGCGATGAACACGCGCCGGTGATAGCGGAACCGCCGCGCCGCGGCTTCCGCGTGCGCGGGCACCATCAACCCGGTCAGCTTCAGGTAACCGATCACGTCCGGCACGCCGCGATCGAAGAACACCGGTCCGCGCGCCTGCCGCGCGAGATGGTAGGACCGCATCTCCCAGCTCAGCATCAGCTCCGCGAACGCTGCCGGGTCGCGCCACGGCAGCGCTTGGCCATCGACGGCCATCTGGTCGCGGATCACGCCGCGCCCGGCTTCCTGCGAACGTGCGTAGCCGGCACGTTCGAGCGCATCGAGCAGCGTGCTCTTGCCCGAACCCGGCCCGCCCGTCACGACGAAGAAACGGCCGGCGGGATCGTCGGCCACTTCGTCGTCGCTATCGGCACCGGGCGCGCTCTCACGCATGCGCCACCCGCCGGCCCGCGCGCCGCGTGACCGACGCCGCCGCCGCGACACTGCGCAAATCGGCGACGAACGTGTCGCGCCAGACCGACAGGTCGTTCTCGCGCAGCCGCGCGAGGTTCTCCTCGTGACGCGCCTGCCGCTCCGCGAGCGGCATCGACAGCGCGCGTTCGAGCGCCTCGGCCATCTGCGACAGGTCGTACGGATTGACGAGCAGCGCGCCGGTCAGCTCGGCCGCCGCGCCCGCGAACTCCGACAGTACGAGCACGCCCGGATCGGCCGGATCCTGCGACGCGACGTATTCCTTCGCGACGAGATTCATCCCGTCGCGCAGCGGCGTCACGTAGCCGACCTGCGACATCCGGAAGAACGCCATCAGCAGGTTGCGCTCGTACTTGCGGTTCAGGTACTGGATCGGCGTCCAGTCGAGTTGCGAGAAGCGGCCGTTGATGCGGCCGGCCTCGCCTTCGAGCGTTTCGCGGATGTGCTGATAGGTCTGCACGTCGGAACGTGTCGGCGGCGCGATCTGCAGGAGCGACACGCGCCCCTGCCAGCCCGGTGCATTCGCGAGCATCCGCTCGAACGACTGGAAGCGTTCGACGAGCCCCTTCGAGTAATCGAGGCGATCGACGCTCATTACCAGCTTGCGGTCGCCCAGCGCCTCGCGCAGCATCTTCACCGGCTTGCGCGTGCCATACTGAACGGCCGCCTGCGCGATCGCGTCGGGATGCACGCCGATCGGATAGGCGGCGACCTTCACGACACGGCCATGCGCATGCAGCATCCCGTCGTCGCTCGCCGCGCCGATGCCGCGCCGCTCGATGTAGTCGGTGAAGGCCTGCTTGTCGGCTTCGGTCTGGAAGCCCGCGACGTCGTACGCGCACATGAACTTCACGAGTTCCTCGTGCGGCGGCACGAGGCGCAGCATGTCGGGCGACGGAAACGGGATGTGCAGGAAGAAGCCGATCGGGTTCTTCACGCCGAGCTCGCGCAGGCAGTGCGCGAACGGCAGCAGGTGATAGTCGTGCACCCAGATCAGGTCGTCCGGACGCAGCAGCGCGGCGAGCTGCTTCGCGAGCATCGCGTTCACGCGCAGATAACCGGCGTACTCCTGCCGATCGAAGCGCGCGAGATCGCCGCGGTAGTGGAACACCGGCCACAGCGTCGCGTTCGAGAAGCCGCGGTAGTACTGGTCGTAGTCGCGCCGGGTCAACCCGACCGTCGCATACGTCACGTTGCCGTCCCGCTGGATCGCGGGCTCGGCATCGGGCGCGCCGACGATCTCGCCGTTCCAGCCGAACCAGACGCCGCCCGTTTCCCGCAGCGCGTCCATCACGCCGACAGCCAGGCCGCCCGCGCTCGGGCGCGTATCCTCGCCGGCGGCGACACGATTCGATACCACGATCAATCTGCTCATGCGACTTCCCCTCCTCGATTCGATTGGCTGGCGCGCGACGCACGCCAAAGCAGGCGCGGCGGCCCGAAGGCGGCCGCGCGGCGACTCAGTTCCGAGAATTGCAATGAAATACGGCGGTGGAATGCGGCGACGACCGTATCAAGCGTCCTGCTCCTGACCGAGGTCGCGTTGATAGTCGAGCCCTTCCGGGCGAGCACCACCCTGGTTGTGATCGCCGTCCGACGGCGTCTCGTCCGGCGCGCCCGCGGGCGGTGCCGATGGCGCGTCGGTCTGCGGACGCGAGCGGTCTTCCGGATGGCTGGCCGCCGCGTCAGGCGGCCGGTGTGACAACCGTTTCGAACGGCGCATGGCTGGGTGTCTCATGTGCGGCGCGGCTCGAGGCCGTCGTAGAAACATTCCATAGCAAAACAGTCTAGGTCGCTTCGTCGCACCCAAAGGTAACAATTACCTTCAATTTGTAACGTTTCGACCCTGCTCCGATCATCTATCCGACAATAACGCCGCCCGCGCGCACGCGGCCTGCCGCTCGTCGATTTGTCAAAGCTTTGCAGTTTTCCTATGACAATTGCGAAACAATGACGCGGCATCAGGGCGTGCATGCGTCGCCGCTCACCCAGACAGGACTTGCACTCAGGGATGAACATTCGTTTCGAATCGCCGCGCCGGGCCACGCCGGCGCGCGTCGTGCTGGCCGTGATCGCCACGGCCGCACTGCTGTCCGGCTGCAATTCGTTGTACAGCGAAGGCGCGACAGCCGGCGCCGGTATCGCGGGCGCCGCGATCGCTTCCAAGGTCACCAACAACGCCGCCGTCGCGACCGGCATCGGTCTCGGCGCCGTTGCCGGCGCGCGGGCTGGCGTCCAGTACACGCAACGCGTCGCGCACCGCTACACGCAGGAGCAGATCGCGAAGGCAGCCGGCCCGCTCGACGTCGGCGGCGTCGCGCCGTGGTCGACGCACCATTCGTTCCCGATCGAGGACGACGAGCAGGGCCGCGTGACGGTCAGCCGGATGATCAGCATCGGTCCGCTCGACTGCAAGGAAATCGTGTTCGCGGTCGACACGCCGGCGAAGGCCGACAAGGCCGCGCAATCGGCGTTCTACGTCGCCACCATCTGCCGCGACGGGCCCGTATGGAAATGGGCATCGGCCGAACCGGCGACCGAACGCTGGGGCGCGCTGCAATGAGCGTCGCGATCCGTATCGCGGCGATCGGCGCGCTGTGCGCGGCGACGGTCGCGCTGTCGGGCTGCGGGTCGGTCGGCGCGGCGAGCGGCGCGCTGGCCGGCGCGGCGACGGGCCTCGTCACCGCGAACCCGGCAGTGGGCGTCGGCGTCGGGATCGCCGTGCAGGCGGCGACCGACGAAGCCGTCAACCGCACGATGAAGCAGCTCCATCAGAACCAGCAGGACGCGATCGCGAAGACGGCCGGCAGTCTCGCCGTCGGCGAAGTGAAGCCGTGGAAGGTGAAGAACACGTTGCCGCTGGAGAACGGCGAAGGCGAAGTGCGCGTCACGCGCGCGTACGCGTCGGCGCTCGCGCTGTGCAAGGAATTCGCGTTCTCGGTGAAGGACGGCGACAAGGCCGACTGGTATTTCGCGAATGCGTGCCAGCAAGGCACGCACTGGAAGTGGGCGTCGGCGGAACCGGCCGTTGATCGGTGGGGGAGTTTGCAGTAACGGTGCGGTGCGCCGCGCCCGTGGCGTTCTGCGCCGCGCGGTTATACCGAGCGCCCCACCCGCATCAGGACTCGACGTCCTCGAGGCTGAAGATTTCGGTCTGGTCGTTGTACGAGAAGATCTCGCCGTAACGGCCCCAGTCGATCACCGCGTCGAGCGTTTCCTCGGCCGCGCCGTCCGACAGGAAGTCCTCGAGTTCCTGCTCGAAGCGCACGCGCGGCGCGCGGTGCCCCGGACGCTCGTTCAGCACCTTCTTGATCCGCGCGGCGAGCGGCACGTGCTTCAGCAGGTGATCCGCGAACATCAGCTTGCGCTCCTGCGTACCGAATTCCGCGAACACGCGCCCCGGCGGCGTCAGGAACACGTCACCTTCGCGCACGTCCGCGAAGCCGAGGTACTGCAGCACTTCCGCGATCGGGAACAGGTCGTCGACCTCGAGGTGCAGCGTGCGGGCGATTTCCGGCATGTCGGCGCGACCATGGTACGGCGCCATCGCGAGCGTCTCGATCAGGCCGGCCATCAGGTTGGTCGACACCTGCGGCAGCCAGCTGCCGAGCTCGAGTCCCTTCTTCGTCGCTTCGCCGGTCTGGCGTGCGGTCATCTTCGCGTAGATGTCGTCGACGAGCTTGCGGAACGCGGGGTCCAGACGATTGCGCGGATGCTTGAACGGCACCTTGATTTCGGCGATCACGCGCCCCGGATTCGACGACAGCACGAGAATCCGGTCGCACATGAACACCGCTTCCTCGATGTTGTGCGTGACGATCAGCACCGACTTGATCGGCATCCGGCCTTGCGTCCACAGATCGAGCAGATCGGTACGCAGCGTTTCGGCCGTCAGCACGTCGAGTGCGGAGAACGGCTCGTCCATCAGCAGGATCGTCGGGTCGACGACGAGCGCGCGCGCAAAACCGACGCGCTGGCGCATCCCGCCCGACAGCTCGCGCGGATACGCGTTCTCGAAACCGTCGAGACCGATCAGGTCGATCGCGGCGAGCGCACGCTCGCGCCGCTCGCGTGCACCGACGCCGAGCGCTTCCAGCCCGGCTTCCACGTTCTGCAACACGGTCAGCCACGGGAACAGCGCGAAGGTCTGGAACACCATCGCGACGCCTTCGGCCGGGCCGCGCAGCGGCTGGCCGAGGTAGGTCACTTCGCCGCCGGTCGGCTCGATCAGGCCGGCGATGATGCGCAACAGCGTCGATTTGCCCGAGCCCGAGCGGCCCAGCAGGCCGACGATCTCGCCTTCGCGCAGCGACAGGTTCGCGTCGTCGAGCACGAGCAGCTCGCCCTGCGTCTTGTTGAAGCCGCGGCAGACATGATCGACGCGCAGGATTTCTTCACCGAGGCGCGGGGGCTGGGACGTCTGGACGGGGGCGTTTACAGCATTCGGATTGTGCATCGCGTTTCGCTCTCAATCGGTCTCAGTCGAGCCGCAGCTTCGCTTCGGCGAAGGCATACAGCGGGCGCCACAGCAGGCGGTTGAACAGGGTGACGAACAGGGACATCACGGCGATGCCCAGGATGATCTTCGGAAAATCGCCGGCGGCGGTGGTCTGCGCGATGTAGGCGCCGAGGCCGTGCGCCTCGATCTTGGTGCTGCCCCACTGCACGGCTTCCGACACGATGCTCGCGTTCCACGCGCCGCCCGAGGCGGTGATCGCGCCCGTCACGTAGTACGGGAAGATGCCGGGCAGGATCGCCTGGCGCCACCACTGCCAGCCGCGGATGCGGAAGTTGGTCGCCGCTTCGCGATAGTCGTTCGGGTAGGACGTTGCACCGGCGATCACGTTGAACAGGATATACCACTGCGTGCCGAGCACGATCAGCGGCGACAGCCAGATGTCCGCGTTCAGGTGGAAGCGCGCGATCACGATCACGAACACCGGGAACAGCAGGTTGGCCGGGAACGCGGCGAGGAACTGCGCGAGCGGTTGCAGCTTCTCGGCCAGCTTCGGGCGCAGCCCGACCCACACGCCGATCGGCACCCAGATCACCGACGCGATCGAGATCAGCACGACCACGCGCAGCAGCGTGATGAGGCCGAGCACCAGCACGTGGCCAACCTCGGCCATCGTCACGCCGGTCGCGACGAAGCTGACGACGCGCCACACGATGTAGGCCGTGCCGATCAGCACGAGCCCGGCCCATGCGATGTCGACCGTGCGCGACGCCTTCTTCTCGACTTTCGGCAGCGTGAAACGCATCGCGCCCGACAGCGGCAGGCGCAGCGGGATCCGCGCGGCCTTCGCGAAGAACCAGCCGGCCGGCACGAGCAACTGATGGATCAGCCGCGTGCGGCGCACGAGGTCGAGCAGCCACGACTGCGGCGCATCGCCCGACGCGGTGTTCTCCATCCGGAACTTGTCGGCCCACGCGATGAGCGGGCGGAACAGGAACTGGTCATACGCGAGGATCACGACCGTCATCGTCAGGATCACCCAGCCGATCGCGCCGAAGTTCTTGTCGGAGATGGCCTGCGCGAGATACGCGCCGATGCCCGGCAGCGTGATCGTCTGGTTGCCGACGGTGATCGCCTCCGACGCGACGACGAAGAACCAGCCGCCCGACATCGACATCATCATGTTCCAGATCAGGCCCGGCATCGAAAACGGCACTTCGAGCTTCCAGAAGCGCTGCCAGGACGTCAGGTGGAAGCCGCGCGACACTTCGTCCAGGTCGCGCGGCACCGTGCGCAGCGACTGGTAGAAGCTGAACGTCATGTTCCACGCCTGGCTCGTGAAGATCGCGAAGATCGCGGCCAGCTCGGCGCCGAGCACGCGGCTCGGGAACAGCGCGAGGAAGAACGTGACCGTAAACGAGATGAAGCCGAGCACCGGCACCGACTGCAGGATGTCGAGGATCGGGATCAGCACCATGCCCGCGCGGCGGCTCTTGGCCGCGAGCGTGCCGTAGACGAGCGTGAACGCGAGCGATGCGACCATCGCGGCGAGCATCCGCAGCGTGGTGCGCAGCGCGTATTCGGGCAGGTTCGACGGATCGAGCGAGATCTTCTGCGTCTGCAGCACGCCGATCGGCGCCATCGTTTCGTGAAAGCCGACCACCGCCATCGCGATCAGGCAGATGATCAGCGGAAATGCGATGAAGTCCCACCGGTTCGGCAACACGCGCCACGCGGATGCGTTGGCGGTCCGGTTCGGATTGAAGAATCCGACGTTCATCAGGCGCCCTCCCCGGTAAGGCCGAACGAAGCCGGCAGTCGATGTTGATTCATGGCAAAGCGCACGGGCGCGGTAATTCGATTGACTGGCGATCTCGCGCACGCGGCGCGCCGTGCGCGCATGCGCTGCCGCGGCCGGGCGAGTCGGGCCGCGACGGCACGACACTACACCAACCTGTATTTCAGGTACAACCGTCCGGGGACGGCGCAGGCAGCGCATGGATCGTGCCCGGCGCGTGGGCGGATGGCGGGCGCGCGGTACGGAACAGCCCGGCCGCAGTCCTGCGGCCGGCACGCAGGCCCGAATTATGCCGTGATCCGGCCCGGCCGTGAACCCGCCCGCCGCACGCGGGCACAAACCGTGTCCGGCATCAGCAGCCGGATACGACGAAGCAGGTATGATCGGGGCTAGCCCCCGGGTTCGTGTCGGCGGTGCCGCTGCCATGCGCACGCGCCCTCTGTATACAGGCCCCGGGCATCGACCGACGAGCGGGAGGAAGGGAATGGCAGGAAACTTGGTGATCGTCTGTCGCGATCAGGATGCCGACGCGTTCTATGAACTCATGCAGGAGTACGGGTCGTTCCAGACGCGGCTGTCGTCTACGGCGTGGTACCTGAACATGAACGTCGTGCCGGAATCGCTGCAGGAGGAAATCCTGGAGCGCCTCGGCCGGTATACGACCGTCTATATCTTCGAGGCCACCACGGTGACCTACAACACGATCGACAGCAACGCGGCCGAGACGCTCGGCACGCTGTTCGGCGAATGACGCCGCGCGGCGCCTGCCCGGCCGGGCGGGCGCCGCGGCCGCTCAGGCGGCCTCGGCGTGGGGTTCGTCCTTCGGCACGGCCTCGAACGGAAACGTCATCGATACCCGCAGGCCGCCTTCGGGGCGATTGCCGATGTCGCACGCGCCCCCCAGCCTGAGCACCAGCCGCTCGACGATCGCGAGCCCGAGCCCGCTGTGCCCGTTCCCGCCGCGTGCCGGGTCGAGCCGCACGAACGGCCGCGTGGCGGCCGCGAGGTCGCGCGGTGCGATGCCGCCGCCGCTGTCGCTGACCGACAACACGTAGCCGGTCGGCGCGCGCGCCGTCTCGACGAGCACCGGCGGCGCGCCGTACGCATGCGCGTTGTCCAGCAGGTTCGACAGGATCCGGTCGAGCGTCGCCGTCGGCAGCCGGAAGCCGGGATCGGCCTCCAGCCGCGTCTGGACCGCCGGCGCGTTCGGCGCGACCGCACGATAGCTGCGCGCGATCCGCTCGCACGCCTGGTCGACCGGCACCGGCTCGCTGCGGTCGGCGCCGCCATGCGCAAACACCAGGAACTGGTCGACGATGTGCGACATCGAGTCGACGTCGCGCACGACGCCGTCGCGCAGCCGTGCGTCGTCCATCATTTCCGCGCGCAGGCGCATCCGCGCAAGCGGCGTGCGCAGGTCGTGCGCGACGCCGGCCAGCATCACCGCGCGATCGCTTTCGGCCTGCGACACCTGTTCCACCATCTGGTTGAAGCCGTGCGTGAGCTGGCGCAGCTCGCGCGGGCCGCGTTCGCGCAGCGGCGGCACCGGCTGCCCGCGGCCGAAACGCGCGACCGCACGTGCGAGCGAGCGCAGCGGCTGCTGCAACTGCCAGGCCGCGAACAGCGCGGCGATCACGCCGGCCGAGAAGATCGTGCCGAGCCACAGCAGCATCCGGTCGAGCGAGCGCGGCGGCCGCAGCGGCTGCACCGGCACCACGATCCAGTTGCGGTCGGCCGGCTCCTTCACCCACAGCACCGGCGGATGGCCGGGCGTACCGATCTCGACCTGCGTGCCGGGCGGCATGCGCTCGCTCACGTCGTCGCGGAATCGCTTCAGCGGCGGCGGCAGGCCCGAATCGCCGCCCTTCGGCACATCGGGGCTGTCGGGCGCCACGAGCCGCACGCGCGACGGCAACGGCTGGTCGGGCGTGCGCTCGACGTGCTGGCGCACCGCATCGACGAGGAACGCGGCCTCCTCGACCGCATAACGCGTCTGCATCTGGTTGCGCTCGAGCCGCATCGCGAAGAACCACGCGAAGTGCGACAGGAGCAGGACACCGACGACGAGCAGCGCCAGCCGCCCGAACAGCGAATCAATGGGTTTGCGCATGAGCCTCGCCGTCGGGCACGAACACGTAGCCGCGCCCGCGGACCGTCTGGATGAAGCGCGGCGTCGACGGATCCGTTTCGAGGATGCGGCGCAGGCGCCACACCTGGACGTCGATGCCGCGGTCGGTGCCGTCGTACTCGGGCCCGTGCAGCAGCTCGAGCAGCCGCTCGCGCGTGAGCGTGCGCAGCGCATGGTTCACGAAGATCTTCAGCAGCGCGAATTCGCTGCTCGACAGCGTGGCCGGCTTGCCGTCGACCGACAGCGTGCGCGCCTGGAAGTCGAGCAGGAAGCGGCCGAACGCGAACGGCTCGCGCTGCTCGGGCGCGGCCGCCGACGGCGTCGCGCGGCGGCGGCGCAGCACGGCCTGCACGCGTGCGAGCAACTCGCGCGGGTTGAACGGCTTGCCGAGGTAGTCGTCCGCACCGAGCTCGAGCCCGACGATGCGGTCGACGTCGTCCGCCCGCGCGGTCAGCATGATCACGGGGATGTCGTCGCCGGCCGCGCGCAACTGGCGCAGCGCGGTCAGGCCGTCCACGCCCGGCATCATCAGGTCCAGCACGATCAGGTCGGGCCGCTCGCGCTCGAGGCGCTTCTCGAGCGTCGCCGCGTCGTGCAGCACGGACACTTCCATCCCCTGGCGCACGAGATAGTCGCGCAGCAGGTCTCGGAGTTCTTGGTCGTCGTCGACGATGAGGATCTGGGTAGTCATGGCTCGAAGTTTACCGCGCGAGGGCGGAGTCGAAGAACGAAACAAAGGGACGAAAGGGTTACTGCGGGTTACCGCGCAAGGGAACTGTAATGCTCGGTAACCGGGCCGCCACCCCGCGTAACACCCGCCGGGGCCTGCATCGCTAACCTGCGTCTTACCGGATGCGGCACCCGACTTTCCCGGCGCCGCATCGCCGGACCCTTTGGATACAAGGAGTTTCTGAAATGTATAAGAAGACTTCCCGCGTGGCCATCGCGGCCGCCACCGTGCTCGCTCTCGCATTCGGCACCGCGCATGCCGCGCCGCCCGACGACATGCCGCCGCCGGGCGGCCCCGGCATGCACCGGATGCACGGCGGGCACGAAGGCGGCCCGTTCGGCGCGATCATGAAACTGCACGACCAGCTGAAGCTCAACGCGTCGCAGGAACAGCAGTGGCAGGCGGCCGTCAACACGATGAAGCAGAACCGTGACGCGATGCGCAAGAGCCACGAGCAGATGCGCGAGCAGTTCAAGGCACAGCAGAACCAGCCGATCCTGGACCTGAGCGCGATGCATTCGGCGCGCCAGCAGGCCGAGCAGCAGAACGCGCAACTGCGCGAGCAGACGTCCGCCGCGTGGCTCACGTTCTACAACGGGCTGAACGACTCGCAGAAGACGATGGTCAGCACGGCGCTCAAGCAGCAGTTCGCGAAGATGGAACAGCGCCACGAGAAGATGAAGGAGCGCTGGGAACAGCACCGCGCGGCCGCCAAGGGCGCATCGGCGCCGGCGCAGTAAGCCGGCGGGCCGCTCCCGCAGCGGCCTCGAACGGGGACGCAGGCACCGGCCTGCGTCCCCTTTTTCATTTCAGGCGACGTCGAACAGCAGCACTTCGGCGGCCCGGCCGCGCGCGAACGCCACCGCGTCCACGCCGCCGATCCGCGCGCCGTCGCCGGCGGCCAGCGCGCGGCCGTTGACCTCGACCTCGCCGCGCGCCACGTGCACATAGACGCTGCGCCCGGCCGGCACGTCGAACGCCGCCGTCTCGTCGCCGTCGATCAGCCCCGCGAAGATGCGGGCGTCGGCCCGCATCGACAGCGCGCCGTCGCCGCCGTCGGGCGCCGCGACGAGCCTGAGCCGGCCGCGCTTCTCGTCGTCGGCGAAGCGCCGTTCCTCGTAGCCGGGCCGCCCGCCCGGCTCGGCCGGCTGCAGCCAGATCTGCAGCAGATGCAGCGGCCGGTCGCGCGATGCGTTGGTTTCGCTGTGCTGGAGCCCCGTGCCGGCGCTCATCCGCTGGATGCCGCCGGGCCGGACGATCGCGCCGCAGCCGAGGCTGTCGCGATGCGCGAGCGCGCCATCCAGCACGTACGTGACGATCTCCACGTCGCGGCGCGGCTGCATCCCGAAGCCGCGCGTCGGTGCGATCAGGTCCTCGCTCAACACGCACAGCGCACCAATGGGCGGACGTACCGGCGCATGCTCGGTGTGGCAGGCGGACGAAAAGCTGTGACTCGATTCGAGCCAGCCGTGGCGCGTGCGGCAGCGGTCTTCGGCGCGCAGGATCTGGAACATTGGGGAGGACGCTCGGGGGCGCAGATGTTCTGTTCGGGTTTACCTCCACTGTAGGGGGAGACCGAAAGCGCCACAATCCGCCGCCGGCGCACCGCATCGTTGCACCCGCGCAAACAATTGCCAAAATATTCGTTGCGAATACCACGATTGCCGCAACAGCCGAATCGAGGAATCGGTCGATCGCGCCGGATTGCCGTTTTCCGGATATCGCGTTCGGGTAAAATACCGCCCTTTTGGCGTTCGCCGTTCCGGCGGCCGCCAGCGCCAGAGCGCCGATCGGCGATTTTTGGCCGTCTAGAATACGCCGCGGCGCCCGGTCCGACCGGCCGCGAGCGCCCCCGGAAAGTCAGCAACAGAAGGATGGAAATGAAGAAGGCCGCCCTGTGCGCCGCCCTCGCCCTCGTGGCGGGCAGCGCCTTCGCGAAGGAGTGGAAGACCGTGCGGATCGGCGTCGATGCCAGCTACCCGCCGTTCGAGTCGACCGCACCGAGCGGCGAGATCGTCGGTTTCGACGTGGATCTCACCAAGGAAATCTGCAAGCGGATCAACGTGAAATGCGTGTGGGTGGCGCAGGATCTCGACGGGATCATTCCGGCGCTGAAGGCGAAGAAGTACGACGTCATCGTGTCGTCGCTGACCGTCACGGACAAGCGCCGCGAACAGATCGACTTCTCCGACAAGGTGTACGACGCGCCCGCGCGGATGATCGCGAAGACCGGCTCGCCGCTGCTGCCGACGGTCGCGTCGCTGAAAGGCAAGCGCGTCGGCGTCGAGCAAGGCTCGACGCAGGAGACCTTCGCGAAAGCGTACTGGGAACCGCAGGGCGTGACGATCATTCCTTACCAGAACCAGGACCAGGTCTATGCCGATCTCGGCTCGGGGCGCCTCGACGCGACGCTGCAGGACGAGTTGCAGGCCGACTACGGCTTCCTGCGCACGCCGCGCGGCAAGGGTTTCGCGTTCGCCGGCCCGGAAGTGAAGGATCCGAAGACGATCGGCGACGGCACCGCGATCGGCCTGCGCAAGGAAGATACCGATCTGAAGCTCAAGATCAACCGGGCGCTGGCCGACATGCACAAGGACGGCACGTACGACCGGCTGTCGCACAAGTACTTCTCGTTCAGCGTCTATTCGGCGCCGGCCCGCTGAACGCCGACAACGAGAAGCAGCGGATGCGGGGGCGGCCCCGCGGCCGCGCAGTACAGGCAGTCAACCACGCGCCGCCCGCCCCCTTGCCCGCCGCTCGCGCGACGGGCAGGCCCGGCACCGTTGCCGGGGCGGACGGTCATGATACGTACGGGGCGTTCCGCGCAGCTTGGCGGGCGCGTCTTTCGCGGCGCACTGCGTGCGCCCTCAGGGACCACACCAGGGACCACATATGTTTCTACAAGGTTACGGCCCGCTGATCCTCGCTGGCACCTGGCAAACCGTCAAGCTGGCGGTGCTTTCGCTTGCGCTGTCGTTCCTGCTGGGGCTGCTCGGCGCCGGCGCGAAGCTGTCGCGCAACCGCGTGACGAACGGCGTCGGCACCATCTACACGACGCTGATCCGGGGCGTCCCCGATCTGGTGCTGATGCTGCTGCTGTTCTACAGCCTGCAGATCTGGCTGAACATGGCGACCGATGCACTCGGTTGGGACCAGATCGACATCGACCCGTTCCTCGCCGGCGTGCTCGTGCTCGGCTTCATCTACGGCGCGTACTTCACCGAGACGTTCCGCGGCGCATTCCTGTCCGTGCCGCGCGGCCAGCTCGAGGCCGGCAGCGCGTACGGGATGACGAACTGGCAGGTGTTCACGCGGATCATGTTCCCGCAGATGATGCGCTTCGCGCTGCCGGGCATCGGCAACAACTGGCAGGTGCTCGTGAAGTCGACCGCACTCGTGTCGATCATCGGCCTGGCGGACGTCGTGAAGGCATCGCAGGACGCCGGCAAGGGCACGCTGCGGTTCTTCTTCTTCACGCTGATCGCGGGAGCGGTCTACCTCGCCATCACGACGATCTCGAACTTCGTGCTGATGTGGCTCGAAAAGCGCTACTCGACCGGTGTCCGCAAGGCTGACCTATGATCGAACTCATCCAAGAATACTGGCGCAACTATCTCTACACCGACGGCTATCGCATCACCGGTGTCGCGATCACGCTGTGGCTGCTGGTCGTGTCGATCGGCCTCGGCTTCTGCCTGTCGGTGCCGCTCGCCGTCGCGCGCGTGTCGAAGCGGAAGTGGCTGTCGGGCGCGGTGTGGCTGTACACGTACGTGTTCCGCGGCACGCCGCTCTACGTGCAATTGCTGCTCTGCTACACGGGCCTCTACAGCCTGCAGGCCGTGCGCGGCACGCCGATGCTCGACGCGTTCTTCCGCGACGGGATGCACTGCACGCTGCTCGCGTTCACGCTGAACACCTGCGCGTACACCACCGAAATCTTCGCGGGCGCGATCAAGGCGACGTCGTACGGCGAGATCGAAGCCGCGCGCGCATACGGAATGTCCACGTTCACGATGTATCGCCGCGTGATCCTGCCGTCGGCGCTGCGCCGCGCGCTGCCGCTCTACAGCAACGAAGTGATCCTGATGCTGCACGCGACGACGGTGGCCTTCACCGCGACCGTGCCGGACATCCTGAAGATCGCGCGCGACGTGAACTCGGCGACCTACATGTCGTTCCACGCGTTCGGCATCGCCGCCCTGCTCTACCTCGTGATCTCGTTCACGCTCGTGTGGCTGTTCCGCCAGGCCGAGCGCCGCTGGCTCGCGTATCTGCGCCCGCAAGGCAAGTAAGTTTTCGCAGGACTATTGATGAATTCCCAGACCCAGAAGCTTTTCGTCGACGATCTCCACAAGCGGTACGGCGACAACGAGGTGCTCAAAGGCGTGTCGCTGAAGGCGAACTCGGGCGACGTGATCAGCGTGATCGGCTCGTCCGGCTCCGGCAAGAGCACGATGCTGCGCTGTATCAACTTCCTCGAGCAACCGAACGCGGGCCGCATCTTCGTCGACGGCGAGGAAGTACGCACCGCGCTCGACAAGACGGGCGCGCTGCGCGCGGCCGACTCGAAGCAACTGCAGCGCGTGCGCACCAAGCTGTCGATGGTGTTCCAGCACTTCAATCTCTGGTCGCACATGAACGTGATCGAGAACGTGATGGAAGCCCCGGTGAACGTGCTCGGCATTCCGAAGAAGGAAGCGGAAGACCGTGCGCGCGAGTATCTCGAGAAGGTCGGCCTCGCGCCGCGCGTCGAGAAGCAGTATCCGTCGCATCTGTCGGGCGGCCAGCAGCAGCGCGTGGCGATCGCGCGGGCGCTCGCGATGCATCCGGACGTGATGCTGTTCGACGAACCGACGTCCGCGCTCGATCCGGAGCTCGTCGGCGAAGTGCTGAAGGTGATGCAGAAGCTGGCCGAGGAAGGCCGCACGATGATCGTCGTCACGCACGAGATGGGCTTCGCGCGCAACGTGTCGAATCACGTGATGTTCCTGCACCAGGGCCGCGTCGAGGAAGAAGGCGTGCCGGCCGAGGTGTTCGCCAATCCGAAGAGCGAGCGCCTGCGCGGGTTCCTGTCAGGCAGCCTCAAGTAACGCGTCCGTCACGCACGACGCCCGAACGGGCGCCTCGCGGTTCGCCGCGCGGCGCCCGTTTCGCGTTTACGCGGCGCTCACCGGCGTGCCGTCGGCAAACGCGCGCAGTGCGTCGCCCGCCAGCCGGTAACGCACCCATTCGCTCTGCGGCGCCGCGCCGACGCGCTCGTAGAAGCGGATCGCCGGCTCGTTCCAGTCGAGCACGCTCCATTCGAAACGCCCGCAGCCCGACTCGACCGCGATCCGCGCGAGCGCCTTCAGCAGCCGCAGCCCCGCGCCGGCGCCGCGAAAACGGGGCGACACGTACAGGTCCTCCAGATACAACCCCTGCCGCGCGAGCCACGTCGAATACGAGAAGAAATACACGGCGAAGCCGGCCGGCTCCCCATCGACCTCGCACATCAGCGCACGCGCCGGCGAGCCTTCGCCGAACAGGCTGCGTTCGAGCGATGCGGACGTCGCGACGACTTCGTGCTCGGCCTTCTCGTAGACGGCCAGTTCGGTGATGAAGCGCAGGATCAGCGGCACGTCGGCGACGGTGGCGGAACGGATATCGATTTGCACGGGTTGAGCCCTCCTCCGGCCCGGATATGAAAAGGGAAAGCGGCGCCGCGCACCCGCGCTGGCGCCGTTCGAACCAGCATGCTACGTTCACGTCCTGCCTGCAGGAAGTGCAGTTTCTTCATCCAGACCTGAACATGATGCATCCCGATCTGCGCCGCCTCGACCTGAACCTGCTGCTCGTATTCGACGCGCTGTATCGCCACCGGTCGGTCGCGGCGGCCGCGCACGAGCTCGCGTTGAGCCCGTCGGCGTTGAGCCACGCGCTCGCACGGCTGCGCGACGCGATCGGCGATGCGCTGTTCGTGCGCCTCGGCAACGAGATGCAGCCGACCGTGCGCGCCGACGACATCGCCACGTGGGCCGGCGACGCGCTCGACGCGATGTCGAAGGGGCTCGCCCGCGCACGCCGCTTCGATCCCGCGCAAAGCGACCGGACGTTCGTGTTCGCCGCGACCGACTACACCGCGTTCGCGGTACTGCCGGCGTTCCTGGCCCGCATCCAGCACGTCGCGCCGCGCCTGCGGATCCGCGTCGTGCATTCGGACCGCAAGATTTCCGTCGACGCGCTCGCGGCCGGCCGCATCGACTTCGCGCTCGGCTACCACGAGGAAACGGCCGCCGACGCGCCCGGCATCGAGGATTTCGACTGGTTTTCCGACGACTACGTCGTGATCGCGAGCGCCGCGCATCCGGAGATCCGCCGGCGGCTGACGCTCGACCAGTATCTGGCGGCCCGCCACGTCGTCGTCACGCCGTGGAACGAGTCGCGCGGCGTGGTCGACTACGTGCTCGACCGGCTCGGCCTCGCACGGCACGTGGCCGTGCAGTTGCCGACCGTGCTGGCCGCGCCGTTCGTGATCGCGGAGTCGGCACTCCTGATGACCGTGCCGAACCGCGCCGCGCAGGCGCTGCGGCATGCAGCGCCGATCCGCATCTTCCCCGCACCATTCGAGATCCCGCGCTACACGGTGAAAATCTACTCGCACGCGAAGCATGCGCGCACCGATGCGCACCGCTGGATTCGCGCGCAGCTGCTCGACGCGCGGCCGAGCCCCGACTAAGCGCGGCGCGTGGCGGGACGGGCATCGCCAGCGTCGATCGGCGCTGACGGCAATCGCCCGAATCATTACGAAATACTTACCAATTTCGCGACTTTCGCGCCTACGCCGGCGCCTTTGGAACGTCAATAGTGGCAATCCTTGACCCACGCCCGCGGAATCCATGTCTCCCTTGTGGCACAAGGGTTTTCCGGTAATCGGGAACCCTTGGGTCCGCTGTCGCGCACCGTGTTGCATGGCAATTTGGCGACAGCGGTTAGTCAAACAACGATTTCCATCGCCACAAAATTGTATTTTTGCTAAATTAGTAACCAAAGTAGCAAAACGAAGTTCGTGAAATGTAGTTTAGCTTCACGACACTACAAGGAGACCCGCAGGCCGACCCGGCTGCGCGGGACCGCTCAACGGGTTTTCCGTCCGCTTGCCCGCGTGCCGCGCTTACCGGCCCTGCACGAGGTCTCCCTGGTTATCCCGCTTTTGCCCGGTGCGTGCCGCGCCGGGCATCTCGTGCAGTTCTGGGTTGACTTTTTGACAGGGTATGGAGGAGACGATGAAGAAAGCTTTGGTCGCGGCCGCGCTGATGGCTGCTGGGGTGGTGACGGCGCACGCACAGAGCAGCGTCACGCTGTATGGCCGCCTGGACGCAGGCCTTGAGTACCTGAACGGCCTGCAAAACGGCCACCAAGTGCGCGCGGAAAGCGGCGACTGGGGCACGAGCCTGTGGGGCTTGAAGGGCAGCGAAGACATCGGCGGCGGCAACAAGATCCTGTTCCACCTCGAAGGTGCGTTCAACACGATGAACGGCGGCTTCAGCGGCTCGATCTGGGATCGTTTCGCGACCGTCGGTATCTCGAACGACCGCTACGGTACGCTGCTGTTGGGTCGCGAGCTCGCGATCGCCAACGGCGTGTGGGACTTCGACCCGTTCGGCCAGTCGGCCTGGTCGACGGCCTCGCTGGTGCGCGGCCGCAACTGGAACAAGACCAGCAACAACGTGTCGTACCAGTCGCCGTCGCTGTACGGCCTCGACTTCTACGGCCAGTTCTCGTTCTCGAACTCGACCAGCTTCAACGGCAACACGACGGCCGGCCAACCGGGCCGTGCAATGGGCGGTCAGGTTACCTACACGAATTCGCTGTTCCAGTTGCGCGGTATCTATGACGAAACGCGCGACAGCAACGGCCGCTTCTCGGACGTGTTCAACTACTCGCGTGAATACTTCGCGGGCGTGAACGTGTTCCTCGGCCAGTTCAAGGTCCAGGCGGCCTACCAGGCATCGCGCGCCGACGGCAGCGGCGGCCCCGCAGTGAACGCCGGCGTGACGGGTACGCAACAGGTCTGGGGCGGCGTGACGTGGCAGGCCACGCCGGCGGCGGCGCTGATCGCAGCCGTGTATCACGTGAACGCGAACCATGGCGGCGGCAACGCGAACATCTACACGGTCGGCGGCTCGTACAACATCTCGAAGCGCACGCTGTTCGACGTCCAGGTCGCGACGGTGCGCAACAGCTCGACGGCCAACTTCGGCCTGAACGCGAACGGCGCCGGTACGGCCGTGTCGACCGGCAACCCGCATCCGGGCGGCAGCCAGACCGGCGTCTACGCCGGTATCCAGCACCTGTTCTGATCAGGCGCCGTCAAAGAACGATTCGACAACACTTTCCACGCTGCTGCGAGAGGCGCGTATCGGTGCGGTACCCAGACGGGTATCCGCACCGTTTTTTCTTGGCGGGCCGGCTCGGGCCTGCCGCGCCGATCGACGAATGCGGCGCTCAGACGGCCGCTTCGTTCTCTTCGCCGGTGCGAATGCGGATCACGCGCTCGACGTCCGACACGAAGATCTTGCCGTCGCCGATCTTGCCGGTGCGCGCCGCCCCGATCACCGCGTCGATCACCTGATCGACCTGCGCTTCCGCGACGACCACCTCGATCTTCATCTTCGGCAGGAAGTCGACGACGTATTCGGCGCCGCGATACAGCTCGGTATGGCCCTTCTGGCGGCCGAAGCCCTTCACTTCCGTCACGGTCAGGCCCGTGAGACCCACTTCGGCGAGCGCTTCGCGGACTTCGTCCAGCTTGAACGGCTTGATGATGGCGGTGATGCGTTTCATGATGGTTGTCCCTCAATGCTCGTTTGGATGAAAAATCGCGATCCCGATTGTAAGCCGGCGGGCCGCATCCGGCCCAGCACCGCTCAATCGAGCCGTTCGGTGAAGCGTGACGTGATCGGGTAGCGCCAGTCGCGCCCGAATGCGCGATGCGTGACGCGGATGCCGATCGGCGCCTGGCGGCGCTTGTATTCGTTGATCTTGATGAGCCGCGTCACACGCTCGACGTCGGCCTGCGCGTAACCGGCCGCGACGATCTCGGCGAGCGGCCGGTCTTCTTCCATGTACATCCGCATGATCGCGTCGAGCACGTCGTACGGCGGCAGGCTGTCCTGGTCGGTCTGGTTCTCGCGCAGCTCGGCCGACGGCGCGCGCGTCAGGATCCGCTCGGGAATCACGTCGCGCAGCCCGTAGTCGGCCGTTGCGTTGCGATAGCGGCACAGCCGGTACACGAGCGTCTTCGCGATGTCCTTGATCACCGCGAAACCGCCGGCCATGTCGCCGTACAGCGTGCAGTAGCCGACCGCCATCTCGCTCTTGTTGCCGGTCGTCAGCACGATCGAGCCGAACTTGTTCGACAGCGCCATCAGCAGCGTGCCGCGGATGCGCGCCTGGATGTTCTCCTCCGTCGCGTCTTCCGCGCGGCCCGCGAATTCGCCGGCGAGCGCGGCGCGGAACGCATCGAACATCGGCGCGATCGCGATCTCGTCGTAGCGCACGCCGACGCGCCGCGCCATCTCCGCCGCGTCCGTCGTCGAGATGTCGGCCGTGAAGCGCGACGGCATCATCACCGCGCGCACGCGCTCGGGCCCGAGCGCATCGCACGCGACGGCCAGCACCAGCGCCGAATCGACGCCGCCCGACAGCCCGATCAGCACGCCGGGAAAACCGTTCTTGCCGATGTAGTCGCGCACGCCGGTCACCAGCGCGCGATACACCTGCGCGTCCGTCGACAGCTCGGGCGCGATCGCGCCGGGCAGCGGCCGCGCGCCGTCGAATTCGACGATCGCGTGCCCTTCGTCGAACTGCGGCATCTTCGCGACGAGCCTGCCCGCGCCGTCGAGCACGAACGACCCGCCGTCGAACACGAGCTCGTCCTGGCCGCCGACGAGGTTCACGTACACCATCGGCAAGCCGGTCTCGCGAATCCGCGCGCGCAGGATGTCGATGCGCACCGCCTCCTTGTTCAGGTGATACGGCGAGCCGTTCGGGATCAGCAGCACCTGCGCGCCGGCCGCCTTCGCGATCTGCGCGGCCGACGCATGCCACGCGTCCTCGCAGATGATCACGCCGTATTTCACGCCGTTCAGCTCGAACACGAGCGGCTCGGTGTCGGTCGCGAAGTAGCGCTTCTCGTCGAACACCTCGGCGTTCGGCAGGTCCTGCTTGCGGTAGGTGCCGACGATCTCGCCGCCGACGATCAGCGACACCGCGTTAAAGGTGTCGGTGGGCGGCACGCCGCGCTCGATCGGGCGGTTTGCATTACCATCGACGGCTGACGCGCCCGGACCGCTGCCCGCACCGCTGCCCGCACCGCGCAACGGATGGCCGACCAGCACCGCGAGCCCGTCGAACGCCTTCAGCGCGTCGGCGAGCGCGTCGAGCGCGGCGGCGGCGGCCGCGTAGAACGCGGGCCGCAGCAGCAGGTCTTCGGGCGGATAGCCGGACAGCGCGAGTTCGGGGGCGACCATCAGTTGCGCACCATCGTTGTGCGCGGCGCGTGCGGCCGCGACGATCCGCGCGACGTTGCCGGCGAAATCGCCGACGGTGACGTTGATCTGGGCGAGAGCGAGTCGGGTCTTCATGGCGGGAGCGGCGCAACCCGGCGGCGCGCCTTGAACGGCTGACGAAATCGATCCGGGCGCGGGCCATGGCGGCCCGCATCCGGCAACATCCAACGGTACGGATTCACGCTTGAAACACGAACGCATCGATTATCGCACGGGCATCCTGTCGTCCCCCGCCGAGGTGCCGGCCGACGAATGGAACGCGCTGCTCGCGCGCGACGCGCAGCCCACGCCGTTCCTGCGCCACGAATTCCTCGACGCGCTGCACGTCGCGCGCTGCGCGGTGGACGACACCGGCTGGTCGCCGCACTTCGTCACGCTGACCGACGCGGGCACCGGCCGCCTCGCGGCCGCCGCGCCCGTCTACGCGAAACAGCATTCGTACGGCGAATACGTGTTCGACTGGGCGTGGGCCGACGCGTACCAGCGCAACGACCTGCCCTATTACCCGAAGCTGCTGTGCGCGGTGCCGTTCACGCCGGTGCAGGGCACGCGGCTGCTCGCGGCCGACGACGACGCGCGCCGCCGACTCGCGGCCACGCTGCTCGCGTTCGCCGAGCAGAGCGACGTGTCGTCGTTGCATGTGCTGTTCCCGACCGGCGACGAAGCGCGGCTGCTCGAATCGATGGGGATGATGCTGCGCGAGGGCGTGCAATTCCACTGGCTCAACGACGGCTACCGGCACTTCGATGATTTCCTCGGCACGCTCGAGCAGAAGAAGCGCAAGAACATCCGCGCGGAGCGGCGCAAGGTGCACGACGCGGGCGTGACCTTCCGGCGGCTCACCGGCGACCGCATCACCGACGCCGACTGGCGCTTCTTCTCGCGCTGCTACCGGCAGACCTACCGCGAACATTATTCGAGCCCGTACCTGAACCTCGACTTCTTCCGCACGATCGGCGCGACGATGCCCGAGAACCTGCTGCTCGTGATCGCGGAAGCCGACGGCCAGCCGATCGCGAGCGCGCTTGCCGTGTATCGGCGCGGCCAACACGGCGGCGGCACGCTGTACGGACGCTACTGGGGCGCGATCGAGCACGTGCCCTGCCTGCATTTCGAAACGGCCTATTACCAGTTGCTCGAATTCTGCATCGAGGCCGGGCTCGACACGTTCGAAGGCGGCGCGCAGGGCGAGCACAAGCTTGCGCGCGGTTTCCTGCCGACCGTCACGCATTCCGCGCACTGGCTCGCGCATCCGGCGTTTTCCGACGCGGTCGCGCGCTTTCTCGAACGCGAGACCGCGCATATCCACGCATACGTCGACGAACTGCGCGAACACGATCCGTTCCGGCGCAGCACCGGCTAGCGCGATCCGGCGCGCCGGCATGCGGCGAAGCCACGCATGGCCTCGCCGCATACGGCACGATCGTCGCCGGTTCAGTGCGCGGCGAGCGTCACCGTCTGCGACAGCGCCTGCGGGTCACGCGACGACGCGGCCGCCGACAGCCCATACGTGCCCGCGCCGATCCGCCATGCGTGCGCGCTCGCATCCCACACCGCGAAGCGCTGCGCCGGCACCGCGATGCTGACCGTGCGCGCCTCGCCCGGCTGCAGCGCGACCTTGGTCCAGCCGACGAGCCGCTTCGGCGGCTCGCCGAGCGACGCGGGCAGCGCCGCGTAGATCTGCACCGTTTGCGTACCGGCGCGCGCGCCCGTGTTCGTCGCCGTCACGCCGACCGTCACGTTGCCCGCTGCGTCGGCCTGCGCGGACATCGCCGACAACGCATACGTCGTGTACGACAGCCCGTAGCCGAACGGGAACAGCGGCTCGATCGCCTTCGCGTCGAACCAGCGATAGCCGTACGCGAGCCCTTCCGCATAGACGTTCCGCAGGTTCGACGGATCGATCGTCGGCTGCGGCAGGTCGGCCTCCTGCTTCGGGAACGTCAGCGGCAGCCGGCCCGACGGGTTCGCGTCGCCGAACAGCAGGTCGGCGATCGCCTGGCCACCCTGCGCGCCCGGATACCACGCGTCCAGCACGCCGTGCACGTTCGCGAGCCACGGCATCAGCACCGGGCTGCCGTTCTCGAGCACGACGATCACGCGCTTGGCCTTCGCGGCGACCGCGGCGATCAGCGCGTTCTGGTCGTATTGCTGGTTGGACGGGTCCGCCTTCGCATCGGGCAGCGACAGGCTCGCGAGGTCGAGCCCCTCAGTCTGCCACTGCGTGGCGAACACGATCGCGACATCGGCCAGCGCGGCCGCGCTGGCCGCGGCGTTCGCGTCGGTGCCGTCGAGATAGCTGACCGATGCATTCGGCGCCTTCGCGCGGATCGCCGCGAGCGGCGCGGACTTGTACCAGGTCGCGCACCCGCCGAACAGCGTGTCGGCCGGTTGCTGGCAGGTCGTCACCGCGTTGCCGTCGATCGCCGGCACCGCACCCGAGCCGCCGCCCGACAGCACGCCCGCGTCCGCATGCCCGCCGATCACGACGACCGACTTGAGCGTGCCGGCGGCCAGCGGCAGCACCGGCTGCGTGTCACCCGGCGCGGCCGCGTTCTTCAGCAGCACCGCCGCTTGCCGCGCGATCGCGAGCGCGTCGGCATTGCCGGCAGCCTCGTCGATCGCGCCGCCCGGCTTCGGCGGCGCATCCATCACGCCGATGCGGATCAGCGTGCGCAGCTTGCGCTGCACCATGTCGTTCAGCCGCGCGACCGACACGCTGCCGGCCTGCAGCGCCGCGCGCAGCTTCGAATTGAAATACGAGCCGAGCGGCGCGTTGCCGTCGTCGGCCGCGCCCGGCTGCTCCTCGTCGAGCCCGGCCTGCACGGCCGCGACCGTCGAATGCGTCGCGCCCCAGTCCGACTGCACGACGCCCTTGAAGCCCCACTCGTTCTTCAGCACCGTCGTCAGCAAATACGGGTTCTCGCAAGCATACACGCCGTTCAGCTTGTTGTACGCGCACATCACGTTGCCCGGCTGGCCGTCCTTCACGCCGATCTCGAACGCGAGGAGTTCGGCCTCGCGCATGGTCCGCTCGTCGACGACCGAATCGACCGTCATCCGGTTGGTTTCCTGGTCGTTGAACGCGAAATGCTTGATCGTCGCGATCACCTTCTGCGCCTGCGTGGCCTGCGTGCGCGCGGCGCTCAGCGTGCCCGCGAGCACCGGGTCCTCGCCCATGTATTCGAAGGTGCGGCCGTTGCGCGGCTCGCGCGCGAGGTTCACGCCGCCGCCGAGCCCTTCCGCGAAACCGAGCGCGCGCAGTTCGAGCGCGATGCGCGTGCCGTAGGTGCCCGCGAGCGCCGGGTCCCACGTCGCCGCGAGCGCGACGGGCGCGGGCAGCGCGGTCACGCGCGCATTCTTCACGTTCACGCCACCTGCCGAATCGGCGCTGCTGACGGCCGGAATGCCGAGCCGCGGCACGCCCGGGATGTAGCTCGCGCCGTTCAGCGCGTCGGCCGGAAACGGGCCGCCCAGGCTGAGCGCGGGCATGCCGGTGCCATGCACGAGCTGCAGTTTCTCGTCGGTCGTCAGTTGCGCGACGAGCGCGGCCGCGCGCTGGTCGGCTGCCGCGTCGGGGTCGGTCGGCGCATGGATGTCGTCGCCACCGCACGACGCGAGCAGGACCGTGAGCGCGCACGCGGACGCAATCGTCGAACACCGGAACAGCGAAGTTTTCATTGATCCTCCAGAATCGTTCTGTTGTACTTGTCGCCTCACTCCAGCGTCCGAGTCTAAAAATCAACCGGTCACCACGCTTGACCGGCAGGAGCATGCGTTGACCTCTCGCAGCGGGGACAAACCCGAACGGCATGACGACAGGGAGACAGACATGGAGTTGCAACAGAAATCGGTATCGGTCCGGATCTACCGCTGGCTGTGCGAAGACGCGCGTGCGAACGGCATCGATCCCGCACCGCTTTACGAGACGCTCGGCATCGGGCCGGCCGAACTCGCCGACGACACGCGCCGCATCGCGGGCGACCGGCACGTGGCCGCGATGCAGTTGACGAGCGGCTGGCCGCTGTCGTGGCATCGCCCGCCGCCGGAGGTCGTGCCGTGGCTCGTGCCGTTTCCCGAGCTCGCCGGCATCACCTGCAACGCGGCGACGCTGCGCGACGCGTTGCACGGCTACCTGCGCTATCGCGAGCTGATCGGCAACGTCGACTGGGTCTTCGCGCACGAGAACGGCGACGCGATCGCGATCGACTACGTGAACGAAGGAGACGGCCGGCACGCGGGCAGCGCGTTCGCGAACCTCGCGATCCTCGCGGCGCTCGCGCGCCTGTACGACCCGCAGGTGCGCATCGACGACGCCGAATTCGCCGGCCGCGCGTTCGCGCCCGTTGCCGCGCTGCGCGACATGCTCGGTGCGCCGGTCTCGTTCGATGCCGCGCACAACCGCATCGTGCTGCGCTCCGCGCACATCGACACGCCGTTCGAGCGCTACAACGCACCGCTGGCCGGCATCCAGCGCCATGCCGCCGATGCCGCGCGCGAGCGCGTGCGCGCCCGCTCGACGTTCGGCTCGTCGGTCGAGCAATGCGTGCGCGACTGGCTGCGCACCGCCGACGACGCCGACGTGCCGACCGATACGCTGATGCAGCACGTGTGCACGCGCTTCGCGATGTCGCGCTGGACGCTGCGCCGGCGGCTGCATCGCGAAGCCGTCGGCTTCCATGCGCTCGTCGCGCAGGCGCGGCTCGGCGAGGCACGCGACCTGCTGCTCAATACGCGGTTGCCGATCGGCGAGATCGGCGTGCGCGTCGGCTTCCGTTCGACGAGCGCGTTCACGCGCTTCTTCACGCGCGAACTCGGCGCGGCGCCAAGCCGCTTTCGCGACGGGCACGGCGACCGGTGGCGTTGACGCCGGTTTTTTCTGAGACACTGGCGGCTTCGCATCCCGCCGCTCCGCCATGTCCTGGTTTCTGTATCTGATCGAATGCGCCGACGACAGCGTCTACACGGGCATCACGACCGATGTCGCCGCGCGCTTCGACGAACACGCGTCCGGCAAGGGCGCGCGCTACACGCGCTCGCGCAAGCCGCGCGCGGTGCTCGCGTCGTTTCCGCTGCCCGACCGGTCGAGCGCATCGCGCGCCGAATACTGGGTGAAGCGGCTCACGCCCGCGAAAAAGCGCGAGCTGGCGGCGGGTTTGCGTACGCTGGAATCGGTGTTGCCGGCGGCGGTCGCGCTCGACGAGCGCGGAGATACGGCCGGGACGAAGGCCACGGCGCGCGGGCGGAAGAAAGAGCCGACGGAAAACACCGGCGATGCGGCGAAGGCTGCGGCAACGGAACAGGTCGCCGGGAAAAAGCCGAAGGCCGGGAAAGTTGCCGGGTCTGCAACGGCCGCGAAGACGGCGAAGCCCGCAAAGGGCACACCAGCGTCGAAGTCGAAGTCGAAGTCGACGCAATCAAATCAAGCCGCACCGGACGCGAAACGTGCAAAAGCCGACGGCAACGCTGCTGCAAAAAAGACCTCGTCGCGTGGCGCACCGGTAAAGAAAACCGGCTCGCCCTCTTCCGCGTCGTCGAAAAGGAAGGTACCGGCCACTGCCGGCAAGCCGACCGCGAGCGTACGCGACGAGGCCGCTTCCGCACCGGCCCGGCGCCGTCCAGCGGCCAAGAAAGCCGCCGCTGCGACCGCTCCGTCCGTTGCCCCGCCGCGCGCGAAACGCGCGAAGAATGCACCGGTCACCCCGCCCCTGCCTGCGTCCCCGCCGGCCCGCCGGAAAACCGCACGCGCAAAACAAAACCGCGCGGCCTCCTGAGGAGACGCGCGCGGTTTGCGTTCCGTACGAACCGGCCGTCGGCCGGCACGCCGCTTACTTCTTGTAGTTCGCGGCGCCGTCGGTGATTTCCTTGTGCGCGGCTTCGATGCCGGCCCAACCTTCGACCTTCACCCACTTGCCCTTCTCGAGCGCCTTGTATTGCTCGAAGAAGTGCTTGATCTGGTCCTTCAGGTATTCGGGCACGTCGTCGATCGTCTTCAGGTTCGCCGTCATCGGGCAGATCTTGTCGTGCGGCACCGCGACCAGCTTCGCGTCGACGCCCGACTCGTCGGTCATCTGCAGCATGCCAAGCACGCGCGAACGCACGATCGAGCCGGCCAGCAGCGGGAACGGCGTGATCACCAGCACGTCGACCGGATCGCCGTCGCCCGACAGCGTCTGCGGGATGTAGCCGTAGTTCACCGGGTAGCGCATGCCCGTGCCGATGAAGCGGTCGACGACGAGGAGGCCCAGTTCCTTGTCCGCCTCGTACTTCACCGGATCGCTTTGCGCGGGAATCTCGATGATCACGTTGAAATCTTGCGGCAGGTCCTTGCCGGCCGGAACATGATTGAAGCTCATGAGCACTCTCTGTAGGTCGATGGGAATTCGGGACAGGGCGCCGCGGCCGATGCCGCCGCGGGCGTCCCCCAAAAGGAATGCGCCATTATAGCCAATCGACCGGTGGCGTCCGGATGACGATCGGCGCGATAATCGTTCCGGATGTCCGGGCGTCGGGCCGGCTGCGTTGCACGTCAATCACAAGGTATGGAACCCGAGCAAGCGCTGAAGCGCTAACCTGGGTCGACCGCGATGCATGGGACCCGAGTAACCGCTGAAGCGCTAACTCGGGTCGACCGCGATGCATGGGACCCGAGTAACCGCTGAAGCGCTAACTCGGGTCGACAGGAGGAGACATGGAAGAAGCGAAGCACTTCATCGCGGGCGAATGGACGTTGCCCGCGCAACTGGAAACCATCCCGGTCGTCGATCCGTCCGACGGCCAGCCGTTCGCGACGATCGCGCGCGGCACCGCGCCCGACATCGAGCGCGCGGTCGCCGCGGCCCGCGACGCATTCGCAGGCCCATGGGGCGCCGCGAGCGCCGCCGAGCGCGGCCGCGTGCTGATGCGGCTGTCGGCGCGCGTGACCGATTCGATCGAGGAACTCGCCGCGATCGAGGCGCGCGATACCGGCAAGCCGCTGAAGCAGGCGCGCGCCGATGCAGCCGCGCTCGCACGCTACTTCGAGTTCTACGCGGGCGCGGCCGACAAGCTGCACGGCGAAACCCTCCCCTACCAGGCCGGCTACACGGTGCTGACGGTGCGCGAACCGCACGGCGTCACGGGCCACATCGTGCCGTGGAACTACCCGATGCAGATCTTCGGGCGCAGCGTCGGCGCGGCGCTCGCGGCCGGCAACGCGTGCGTGGTCAAGCCGGCCGAGGACGCGTGCCTGTCCGTGCTGCGCGTCGCCGAACTCGCCGTCGAGGCCGGGCTGCCGGCCGGCGCGCTCAACATCGTCACCGGCTACGGCCATGAAGCGGGCGCCGCGCTCGCCCGCCATCCGGGCATCGACCACATCTCGTTTACGGGTTCGCCGGCCACCGGCAAGCTGGTCACGCAGATGGCCGCCGAGAACCACGTGCCGGTCACGCTCGAACTCGGTGGCAAGTCGCCGCAAATCGTGTTCGCCGATGCCGACCTCGACGCCGCGCTGCCCGTGCTCGTGTCCGCGATCGTGCAGAACGGCGGGCAGACTTGCTCGGCCGGCAGCCGCGTGCTGATCGAGCGCGCGGTGTACGAGCCGCTCGTCGAGCGTCTCGCCACCGCGTTCAACGGGCTGCGCGTCGGCCCGAGCCGCGCCGATCTCGATTGCGGCCCGCTGATCAACGCGAAGCAGCAGCAACGCGTGTGGGATTTCCTGTCCGACGCGCAGCACGACGGCATTCCGATGGCCGCGCACGGGCAGGTCGTCGCCGATGCGCCCGAAAGCGGCTTCTATCAGGCGCCCGCGCTGTTGCGCGACGTGCCGCCGTCGCACCGGCTCGCGCAGGAGGAAGTGTTCGGCCCGGTGCTCGCGGCGATGCGTTTCGTCGACGAGGACGAAGCCGTCGCGCTCGCGAACGGCACGCCGTACGGCCTCGTCGCGGGCATCTGGACGCGCGACGGCGCGCGCCAGATGCGTCTTGCGCGGCGCCTGCGCGCGGGCCAGGTGTTCATCAACAACTATGGCGCGGGCGGCGGCGTCGAGCTGCCGTTCGGCGGCGTCGGCCATTCGGGCCATGGCCGCGAGAAAGGCTTCGAGGCGCTGTACGGCTTCACCGCGCTGAAGACGATCGCGATCCGGCACGGCTGAACGCACGACACGCGACGGGCGGCCGCTAGCACCCGGCCGCCCGCCGACACACGACGACTCGCACTACCTGCACAGGAGACACACCATGCGGTTGACCGGCAAGACGGCCATCGTCACGGGCGGCGGCTCGGGGTTCGGCGAAGGCATCGCGAAGACATACGCGCGCGAAGGCGCGAACGTCGTCGTCAACGACCTGAACGGCGCGGCGGCCGAGCGCGTCGCGAGCGAGATCGCGCTCGCGGGCGGCAAGGCGATCGCGGTGGCCGGCGACGTGTCGAAAGAGGACGACTGGCGCACGCTGCTGCAGGCCGCGCTCGACGACTTCCACGCGGTGCAGATCGTCGTGAACAACGCCGGTACCACGCACCGCAACAAGCCCGTGCTCGACGTGACGGAGGCCGAATTCGACCGCGTGTACGCGGTCAACATGAAAAGCCTGTTCTGGTGTGTGCAGACCTTCGTCCCGTATTTCCGCGCCCAGGGCGGCGGCGTGTTCGTGAACGTCGCGTCGACGGCCGGCGTGCGGCCGCGCCCGGGCCTCGTCTGGTACAACAGCACGAAGGGTGCGATGATCACCGCGAGCAAATCGCTCGCGGCCGAGCTCGGCGCCGACCGCATCCGCGTGAACTGCATCAACCCGGTGCTCGGCGAAACCGCGCTGATGACCGAGTTCATGGGCTGCGAGGACACCCCGGACAATCGCCGCCGCTTCCTCGCGACGATCCCGCTCGGCCGCTTCTCGACGCCGCAGGACATCGCGAACGCCGCGCTTTACCTGGCATCCGACGAAGCGGAATTCATCACCGGCGTCTGCCTCGAAGTCGACGGCGGACGCTGCATCTAGTCGTACCCGGCCGCACGATCGCCCCGTATTGCTTCGCACGAAACCGGATCGGGCATCACCGCGCCCGATCCGGCCACTACAAGGACAGCGGTGCATCCGATCCAGGCAATCGCGCAAGCGCTCACCCGGATCGACAGGAGACAACATGGCAACATCGACGCAGTCGCTGCCGGGCTCGTCCGGCGCATTCGAGGAAGCAACCTACCGCAAGGTGTCGTGGCGGCTCGTGCCGCTCCTGCTGCTGTGCTACGTGGTCGCGTATCTCGATCGCGTGAACGTCGGGTTCGCGAAGCTGCAGATGGCGAGCGACCTGCACCTGAGCGATACCGTGTACGGGCTCGGCGCGGGGATCTTCTTCTTCGGCTATTTCCTGTTCGAGGTGCCGAGCAACATCATCCTGCACCGGGTGGGCGCCCGCGTGTGGATCGCCCGCATCATGGCGACGTGGGGCGTGATCTCGATCCTGACGATGTTCGTCACGACGCCCGCGATGTTCTACGTGATGCGCTTCCTGCTCGGCGTCGCCGAAGCGGGCTTCTTCCCCGGCGTGATCCTCTATCTCACCTACTGGTATCCCGCGCACCGGCGCGGCCGGATGACGACGTTCTTCATGACGGCCGTCGCGCTGTCCGGCGTGATCGGCGGGCCGATCTCGGGCTTCATCCTGAAGGCGTTCGACGGCGTCAGCGGCTGGCACGGCTGGCAATGGCTGTTCCTGCTCGAAGGCATCCCGTCGGTGCTCGCCGGCGTGCTCGTGTTCTTCACGCTCGACGAGCGGATCGCGAAGGCGACGTGGCTGACCGACGAAGAAAAGGCGCTGCTCGCCCGCAACGTCGACGCGGAGGAAGCCACCAAGGAGGACCTGCCGCTCGGCGCCGTGATGTCGAGCCCGCGCGTGTGGCTGATGGCGTTGATCTATTTCTCGTTCGTGATGGGGCTGTACGGCGTCGGCTTCTGGTTGCCGACGATCATCAAGGCGACGGGCGTGACCGACACGTTCATGATCGGCCTGCTGTCCGCGATTCCGTATGCGGCCGCGGTGGTCGCGATGATCCTGATCGCGCGCAGCGCGGACAAGCACCGCGAACGCCGCTGGCACCTCGCGATTCCGGCCGCGATCGGCGCGATCGGCCTCGTGCTGTCGGTGATCTGGGCGCACCAGACGGCGCTCGCGATGCTCGGCCTCACGCTCGCGACGATCGGCATCCTGACGACGCTACCGCTGTTCTGGAGCCTGCCGACCGCGTTCCTCGGCGGCGCGGCGGCCGCCGCCGGCATCGCGATGATCAACTCGATCGGCAACCTCGCCGGCTTCCTGAGTCCGTACCTGATGGGCTGGCTCAAGCAGGTGACGGGCGCCAACGATGCGGGCATGTACATGCTGGCCGGGTTCCTCGTGCTCGGCGGGCTGCTGGCGCTGTCGGTGCCGAAACGGCTCGTCGACAAGTGACGACGCGCGGCGCGTAAACGCGCGCCCGGATCGATCGAACATGCCGGCCGATTTCCGGCCCGTTTTTCCCCGATACGCCCCGCCGTCCGGCATTGCCGGTCGCCGGGGCGTTTTCGATTCCGGACAGGCACACCCCGGATCGGCTGAACGTCTCGCCCATCCGGCGACATCCCATTAATGACAAAATTGTTCCCTTATAGTCCTTTTTATATGGAACAATAAAGACAGTCAAAGGAATCTCCTGCCCTACAATTCATGTTCCACACCGTCGAAGACACCGCCGCCCGCCTGCGCGTCCATCCGAAGACCGTCCTGCGGTTCATTCGCGACGGCAAGCTGCGCGCGACGCGGGTCGGCCGTGCATACCGCATCCTCGACGCGGACCTCGCCGCGTTCGCCCGGACGGAGCCGGCCTCGCCCGCGCCGCGTGCGGTGCGTGTCACCAGCATCGTCGACATTCCCGATGCGTCGCAGTCGCTGCACCAGTACCTGTCGCGGTCGCTGCACGCAATGGCGTCAGGCCGCGCATCGTACGTCGACCCCGTGCGAATCGACGTCACGTTCGATCCCGCCTCGAGCGTGGTCAAGATCATCGTGACCGCGACACCGGCGGACACGGCCGCGCTGATGTCGTCGCTCGACATGCTGCTCCAGCAAAGCGGGACATGAGCGCAATCTTCAAGTCGCCCCGCCATGCCCGTGCGATTCGCGCCGCGTACGCGGCCGCGCTGTCGCACTGGCCGGCCGGGCATCGGCGCGTCACCGTGCAAACGCGTCATGGCGCGACGCACGTCATCGTCTGCGGCCCCGAACACGCGCCGCCGGTCGTGCTGATCCACGGCGCACAGACGACGGCGGCAAGCTGGCAGCATCACGCGGCCGACTGGTCGACGCACTTCCGGCTCTACGCGATCGACGTGATCGGCGAAGCGGGACCGAGCGCGCCGGCGCGGCCGCCGCTCGCAGGCGACGCCTATGCGCAGTGGCTCGACGACGTGCTCGACGGCCTGCAGGTGTCGCGCGCCGCGTTCGTCGGCATCTCGCTCGGTGCGCGAACGGCGCTCGACTTCGCGTTGCGGCGGCCGCCGCGCGTCACCCGGCTCGCGCTGCTCTGCCCGTCCGGCATCGGCAGGCAGAAGCCGTTTCTGTGGTGGGCGCTGCCGCTGTTGCTGCTCGGCGATGCCGGGCGTGCATGCGTGCGGCGGTGCGTGCTGGGTCGCCTGCCACCCGCATCGACGCCGGCCGAACGGGACGCGCTCGCCCTGATGCGCGCCATCGATCGCGGCTTTCGGCCGCGCATCGAGCCGGTTCCGGTATTCGACGACACCATGCTCCGCACGTTGTCGATGCCCGTGCTGGCGATCGTCGGAGGCCGCGACGTGATGCTCGATTCCCGCGACACGCGGGATCGCCTGACGCGCCTCGTGCCGCACGCGCAGGTGCGGTTTCTTCCCGAACAGCCTCACTTCATCCGCGGGCAACGCGACACCCTGCGCACTTTTCTCTCATCGACGGACACGCTCGACATGCCCCATCGAATCGTTCAGGCCGCCGGCAGCCGCGTGCTGGTCCGCGATCCTTCCGCCGGCCTCGTGCAACGGGAAAGCGACGCGCTCGATCTCGTCGCGCTCGCGCACGAGCATGAAGCCGACTGGATCGCGGTCGCCGCGGACATGCTGCACGACGACTTCTACCGGCTCGACAGCGGGCTGGCCGGCGCCGTGCTGCAAAAGCTGACCAACTACGGCGTCCGGCTCGGCGTGGTCGGCGACATCGACCGCCGGCTCGCGCGCAGCGAAGCGCTGCGCGCGCTCGTTCGCGAGTGCAATCGCGGGAAATCGGTCTGGTTCGTCCCGAGCGAGGACGACCTGCTGCGCAGGCTCGGCGCGTAACGCGCCGCGGGCCGCCCGCGCCTCGCTACGGGCAAAAAAAAGCCCCGAAGGCCGATCGGCGTTCGGGGCTTTTTACGCTGCGCGGCGCAGCGCCGCGTCACACCACGGTGATCGCGAGCGCGCTTTCGCGGTAGTGCTTCGCGGCCTTGTCGGTTTCGCCGAGATGCTCGAACAGACGGGCGAGCGCACGATGCGCCCGCACCTTCAGCGCCTCGTTGTCGGCCAGCTTCAGCGCCGATTCGAGGAACGACTGCGCCTTGCCCCACAGCTGCTGCTGCTGGCAGAGGCGGCCGAGCGCGAACAGCAGGTCGGCATCTTCCGGATGATCCTTCTTCCAGCCTTCGGCCTTCTGGATCAGCGGCAGCGCATCGGCGCCGGCCGTGTCCGGGTAACGGCGCAGCAGGCGTGCATCCCAGTTGTGCGCGAGCGCGTCCTCGACGATGCGGCGCGCTTCGTTGCGGCGCTCGAGCGGCACGAGCAGTTCGGCCGCGAGATCGACCAGACGCGGCGACTGGCGCTCGACCGGCGACAGCGACTGCCACACTTCGAGCAGCGCGTCCGGATCGTGCCGGCGTTCGCGCAGCAGGTTTTCCGCCGCCTGCTGGCGCAGCCGCACGGCCGCGGCCGGATGCAGCGCCTCGCGCTTTTCGAGCGCCTTCGCGAGCTTCAGCACCTCGGCCCAGTTCTTCAGTTGCTGCTGCGCCCGCAGCGCGACCTGCTGCGCATGAATGCGCTTGCCGCCGGCCTGCATGTCGGCCAGCGCGGCGAGCGCACCGTCGGCGTCGCGGGCGTCCGCGCGCATGTCGGCGGCGGCGAGCAGCCGCGCATCCTGCCATTCGGGCGCGTCGACCTTCGACAGCCAGTCGTCGCGGCGCGTGTACTCGTGCATCCGGTGCGCGGCGGTGGCCGCGACGAGACTCGCGGCGCCCAGGTTCGCGTCGACGGTCAGCGCTTCACGCGCGGCCTTCTCCGCACGCGAGAAGCGGCCCGCGTACAGGTTCGCGATCGCATCGCGCAGCGATGCCTGCGCCTTCTCGTTGCGCGCACGCGCCCGATACGCGGCGACCCGCTGCGGCATGCGCCAGATATTGCGCACGATGCGCAGCAGTGCGTACACGACGATGAACAGCACGACGATGGCGATCACGAACAGGTTCAGCGACACGTCGATCCGGTACGGCGGATAGACGAGCAGCACCTGCCCCGCGTCGAAACGGCCGACGGTGGCGAGCGCCGCGGCGATCGCGAACAGGACCGCGAGCCAGACGATTCCTCGAAGCGTCATCGTTACCCCCGGCTCTTGAACTGCTGAACGGCGTTCAGGCTCGTGTTCAGGTTCGGCACCGCGACCGTCAGCGACGCGCCGTCAACCTGCTTGAGCAGATCCTCGACGGTCTGCGTGTCCTTCGATGCCTGATCGAAATACTTGCCGAGCGATGCCTGTGCGGCGTGCAGGTCGGCCTTCATCGCGCTGTCGTTGCGCGCCAGCAGCGACAGCCGTGCGGTGAGCAGGCGCAGCTTCACGTTCTCGCGCACGAAGTAGCCCTGGTCGGGCGACGCGAGCATCGCGTCCGCGTTGTCGATCCGGCGCACCTGCACGAGCCCCTTCAGTTGCTGGCCGAGGCCGGCCGAGAAGTCGTGCCACCACACCTTCCAGCGCGGCTCGCCGGCGGCGATCGGCGACGCGGCGTCGGCCGGCGCGGCCTTCGGCGCCGCGTGCGGCACGATCGCCTCGCCGGACAGCGGCAGCGCGTCGATCTTCGCGATCGCGTCGTCGAGCTTGATCGCGAGGCCGGTGAGATCGGCTGCCGGCGCGGCCTTCAGCTTCTCGATGTCCTGCGCGAGCGCCTTGCGCACCGTGACGGCCTGCGCGCTCTGCGACGTCGCGAGACGCGCGTCGGCGTTCTGCAGCGCGATCAGCGCGAGCTGCGTGTTGCCGGTCAGCTGAAGCTGCTGGCTCGCGCTCGACAGCATCTGGTCGACTTCCTCGAGCATCCACGCATCGCGGTTGCGCGACAGGTCCTGGTATTGCTGCTGCAGCGCCTGCTGCGCGCTCTGCGCATCGGCCAGCTTGCCGTCGAGCTGCGCGAGCTGCGTGTCGACCTGGTGCGTGCTGGCGAGCGCCTGCTCGGTCTTCATCCGCGTTTCGGCCGTCTGCGCGTCGAGCGCCTTCTGGCGCGCGACGAACGTACCGTCGAGCCGGTCGATCTTGCGGTTCAGCGCGTAGCCGCCGACCCCTGCCGCGCAGCCGAGCACGACGACGACGAACCACAGCACCGCGCTGCCGCCGCGGCGCGCGGGCGGCTCGGGCGCGAGATAAGGGGGGCTGGTCGGCGGTGCGGATGCAGCGGCCGGCTGGGAAGCGACGCTTTTGGAATCGTTGGTATCTGTCATGCGTTTAGTCACCGGTGCGGCTGTCGCCGGTTGGACGGCCTCGTCGGCCATCGTTCGAAACGCGCGGACGATGCGCTCATCGCCCGCGCCGGTCAGCGTAATCCTATCAAAACCCAATGCGCGCGCGGACTGCTCGATCCGCGGGTGCGGCGTCACGAGCGGCGCATGCTTCAATGCGTCGATCTCGGCATCGTTCAGGTGGGTCCGCGCGAGCTCGTGCAGGTTGCGCACGCCTTCCGAGCTCGTGACGAGCCACGCGTGCGGCTGGCCGTCGAGCAGCGCGTGCACGCGCTCCCACGCGCCGACACGCGGCTCCGGCACGACGCGCCGGTACGCGGCGACGAGCGTGACGTCGGCCCCGGCCTCGCGCAGCCGCTCGGCGAGCCATTCGCGCCCGCCGTCGCCGCGCACGATCAGCACGCGCTTGCCCGCCAGCGCCGGCGCGCCGCCGAACGCGGCCTCGATGCTCGCGAACAGGCTTTCCGAATCGTAATGAGGCACGCCGCCGTCGGCCGGCGCCTGCGGCGCGATCACGCGATGCGCGGGCGCCGCGATGCCGTGACGCTCGAGCGCCGCGACGCTGCCGGGCCCGACCACGCCGACCGGCAGCGCATTCGGCCAGATCGCGCCGTACCGCGCGAGCGCGCGGTCGATCGCGTTCGGCGACACGAAGATCACCAGCGCGTAGTCGGCCAGCGCCGCGAACGCGGCGTCGAGCGGCGCCGGATCGTCGACCGGCGCGATGTCGATCAGCGGGAATTCGAGCACGTCGCAACCGGCATCGGCCAGTTGCGCCGCAAGCGCGTCGGACTGGCCGTCCGGACGCGTCAGGACAGCGGTGAACGCGCGCGCGCCGCCCGCCATCAGGCGTCGCCCTTGCCGGCGGCCTGCGAGCCCGCGAGCAGCGCCTGGACGATGTCGAGCGCGCCTTGCGCCTCGAGCTCGTCGGACACCGCGCGGCCGAGCGCGAGCGCATCGGCGACGGTCACGACCGCGCCGCACTCCTCGGCCGTCAGCACGCGCTTGCCGTCGGTGGTCGACACGCGGCCCGTCAGGTACAGCTCGCCCGCGCGCCACACCGCATGCGCGGCAAGCGGCACCTCGCAGCTGCCGCCGAGCGCGCGCGACACCATCCGCTCGGCCTCGACCGCGAGCGCGGTCCGCGGGTCGTGCAGCGGCGCGAGCCACGCGGCGACGTCGTCGCGGTGCGCGGCGATCTCGATGCCGAGCGCGCCCTGGCCCGCTGCCGGCGGACTGGCTTCGACGTCGAGCAGCGCGCGGATCCGCGCTTCGAGGCCGAGGCGTTTCAGGCCGGCGGCCGCGAGGATGATCGCCGCGTAGTCGCCGCGGTCGAGCTTGGCCAGACGCGTGTCGAGGTTGCCGCGCAGCGGCAGCACCTCGAGATGCGGGTAACGCGAACGCAGCATCGCTTCGCGGCGCAGGCTCGACGTGCCGACGACCGCGCCGGCCGGCAGCGCGTCGAGCGACGCGTAGTCGTTCGACACGAACGCATCGCGCGGGTCTTCGCGCTCCATGATCGCGGCGAGCGCGAAGCCGTCGGGCAGCGCCATCGGCACGTCCTTCAGCGAATGCACGGCGAGATCGGCGCGACCGTCGGCCAGCGCGGCCTCGAGTTCCTTCACGAACAGGCCCTTGCCGCCGACCTTCGACAGCGTGCGATCGAGAATCTGATCGCCGCGCGTCGTCATCCCGAGGATTTTCACGTCACAAGCTGGATATAATTTGCGCAGCGCATCACGCACATGTTCGGCTTGCCACATCGCCAGGCGGCTCTCGCGCGAAGCAATCGTCAACGTCGCGGGCGGCTGTGCCTGTTGCGGCCCGGCCGCGGGGGTCTCGGAATTCATTGCTGGAACATCGAAGGACGGGATTGAAGATCGAACAATGGTAGCACGCACGCCCCAGCCCGCCCGGGCCCGGAGCCTGCGCCCGGCCTGCCTCCGTGAGGGTCGCGGCGCCGTTGTGCGGATGTGCCGCACGTAGCTGGTTGCTTGACCGCAGTTCCCGCAGTTTCCGCAGTTCCTTTTGACTCGAGCTTTCCCAAGGAAACCCATCGTGAAGTCTTCCGGATCGGCGCGTACGGCGCGCCGCAATGCTGCCTTGCCCTCCCCCGACGCCCCGACGGGCACCCTCGCCACCGCCGCGAACGGCCGTGCGAAGACGGCAACGAAACCGAAAGACCCGATACGTCAGACAAAACCCGTGACGAAAGCCGCCGGCGCCCCCGCCCGCAAGGCCGTCGCACCGAAGGCCGGCACCCGCACGCGCGACGACAAGGACGGCCCGCTGTTCGAGGACATCCGCTTCCTCGGCCGCCTGCTCGGCGACGTCGTGCGCGAACAGGAAGGCGATACGGTGTTCGACGTGGTCGAGACGATCCGCCAGACCGCGGTCAAGTTCCGCCGCGAGGACGACAGCGAAGCCGCGCAGACGCTCGAGAAGAAGCTGCGCAAGCTGACGCCGGAGCAGACGGTGAGCGTCGTGCGCGCGTTCAGCTATTTCTCGCATCTCGCGAACATCGCGGAAGACCGCCACCACAACCGCCGCCGCCGCATCCACGCGCTGGCCGGGTCCGCGCCGCAGCCCGGCACGGTCGCGTACGCGCTCGACCAGCTGAAAACCACCGGCAACGCGTCGAAGCGCCTGCTGCAGCGCTTCTTCGACGATGCGCTGATCGTGCCGGTGCTGACCGCGCACCCGACCGAAGTGCAGCGCAAGAGCATCCTCGATGCGCAGCACGACATCGCGCGCCTGCTCGCGGAGCGCGACCAGGAGCTGACCGCGCGCGAACGCCAGTACAACGAAGCGATGCTGCGCGCGCGCGTGACCGCGCTGTGGCAGACGCGGATGCTGCGCGACTCGCGCCTGACGGTCGGCGACGAGATCGAGAACGCGCTGTCGTACTACCGCGCGACGTTCCTCGACGAACTGCCCGCGCTGTACGGCGACATCGAGGCCGCGCTCGCCGAGCATGGCCTGTCGGCCCGCGTGCCCGCGTTCTTCCAGATGGGCAGCTGGATCGGCGGCGATCGCGACGGCAACCCGAACGTGACCGCGGCGACGCTCGACGAGGCGATCAACCGCCAGGCCGCGGTGATCCTCGAACATTATCTGGAACAGGTGCACAAGCTGGGCGCCGAGCTGTCGGTGTCGAACCTGCTGGTCGGCGCGAACGACGCGGTGAAGGCGCTCGCGGCCGCATCGCCCGACCAGTCGCCGCACCGCGTCGACGAACCGTATCGCCGCGCGCTGATCGGCATCTACACGCGGCTCGCCGCGAGCGCGCGCGTACGTCTCGGCGAAGGCACGGTGCCGGTGCGCAGCGCGGGCCGCGGCGCGCCGCCCGTGCGTGCGATTCCATACGAGGACTCCGAAGCGTTCGTCGCCGATCTCAAGGTGCTGACCGCGTCGCTCGACGAGCACCACGGCGCGTCGCTCGCCGCGCCGCGCCTCGCGCCGCTCGTGCGCGCGGCCGAAGTGTTCGGCTTCCATCTCGCGAGCATCGACCTGCGCCAGAGTTCCGACATCCACGAGGCGGTGGTCGCCGAACTGTTCGCGCGCGCCGGCGTCGAGGCCGACTATGCGGCGCTCGCCGAGGAAGACAAGCTGCGCGTGCTGCTCGCCGCGCTCGCCGATCCGCGCCCGCTGCGCTCGCCGTACCTCGAATACTCGGCGCTCGCGCAGAGCGAGCTGGGCGTGTTCGAGAAGGCGCGCGAGGTCCGCACGCAGTTCGGTGCGCGCGCGGTGCGCAACTACATCATTTCGCATACGGAAACCGTCAGCGACCTCGTCGAGGTGCTGCTGCTGCAGAAGGAGACGGGCCTGCTCGAAGGCACGCTCGGCGTGCCGGGCCGCGACGCGAAGAACAGCCTGATGGTGATCCCGCTGTTCGAGACGATCCCCGACCTGCGCGACGCGTCGCGCATCATGCGCGACTACTTCGCGCTGCCGGGCATCGACGCGTTGATCGCGCACCAGGGCGCCGAACAGGAAGTGATGCTCGGCTACTCGGACAGCAACAAGGACGGCGGCTTCCTCACGTCGAACTGGGAGCTGTATCGCGCGGAACTCGCGCTCGTCGACCTGTTCCGCGAGCGCAAGATCACGCTGCGGCTGTTCCATGGCCGCGGCGGCACGGTCGGCCGCGGGGGCGGCCCGACCTACCAGGCGATCCTGTCGCAGCCGCCGGGCACCGTGAACGGCCAGATCCGCCTGACCGAACAGGGCGAGGTGATCGCGAGCAAGTTCTCGAACCCGTCGATCGGCCGGCGCAACCTCGAGACGGTCGTCGCCGCGACGCTCGAGGCGTCGCTGCTGCCGCAGTCGAACGCACCGGCGCAATTGCCCGCGTTCGAGGCCGCGATGCAGACGCTGTCCGACTCGGCGATGGCCGCGTACCGCGCGCTCGTCTATGAAACCCCGGGCTTCACCGACTACTTCTTCTCGTCGACGCCGATCACCGAGATCGCCGAGCTGAACATCGGCAGCCGGCCGGCGTCGCGCAAGCTGCAGGACCCGAAGCAGCGCAAGATCGAGGATCTGCGCGCGATTCCGTGGGGCTTCTCGTGGGGCCAGTGCCGGCTGCTGCTGACCGGCTGGTACGGCTTCGGCAGCGCGGTGAGCGCGTATCTCGACGGCGCGCCGGACGCCGCCGAACGCACGAAGCGCGTCACGCTGCTGAAGAAGATGAACAAGACCTGGCCGTTCTTCTCGAACCTGCTGTCGAACATGGACATGGTGCTCGCGAAGACCGATCTCGCGGTCGCGTCGCGTTATGCGCAACTCGTGTCCGACCGCAAGCTGCGCAAGCACGTGTTCGAACGGATCGTCGCGGAATGGGAACGCACGTCGCAGGCGCTCGCGGAAATCACCGGGCACGAAGGCCGCCTCGCGACCAACCCGCTGCTCGCGCGCTCGATCAAGAACCGCTTCCCGTATCTCGATCCGCTGAATCACCTGCAGGTCGAGCTGATCAAGCGTCACCGCGCGGGCGACACGAACGCGCGGCTGCGCCGCGGGATTCACCTGACGATCAACGGGATCGCGGCCGGCCTGCGCAACACCGGCTGATCCGCGGGCGGCGCGGGCACGCTCCGCGCCGGCCAGGATAACGAAAGCCGCGATACGCGTCGATGCGTATCGCGGCTTTTTTCATGCGACGACAAACGGCGCAGCGTGCGCCGCGCCGCACGCTCAGTGCGCGTCGATCAGCAATGCGTCGTGCTCGAACGAGCCGTCGGCCTGCACCGCGTAGTAGCCGCGCACCTCGTCCGGTGCATGCGCCCACAACGCGCGAATGCCGGCGACGCTGTCGGCCGGCGTGCGAATGCGCGCGACCCACGTGTCGAAATCGATCGGCAGCCGCCAGCGGCTGTGCACCTGCGCGTCGAAACCGGCTGCGCGGAACATCGCGAGCCATTCGTCCGCGCGGTAGTCGCGCACGTGCGACGCGTCGCGCAGCACTTCCGCGGCCTGCAGGTACGTATCGAGGAGCGGATGATCGTTGCCCGCGATGTCGATCATCAGCACGCGGCCGCCCGGCTTCAGCACGCGACGCACCTCGGCCAGCGCCGCATGCATGTCGTGCCAGTGGTGCGCGCTCATCCGGCTCACGACCCAGTCGAACGTCGCGGTGTCGAACGGCAGCCGCTCGGCCGGCCCCTGCTGCGTGCGGACGTTCGCGAGCCCGCGCTCGCGCGCGGCCGCGTCGACGGTCGCGAGCATCGGCGCGGCGAGATCGTACGCGACCACGTCGCGCACGTGCGGCGCGACCGCGAAGCTCGCGTGACCGGCGCCGCAGCCCAGATCGAGCACCGCGGCGTCGGGCGTCGCGCTCACCGCGTCGGCGAGCGTCTGCAGGTCGGCGCCCGTCGCATGAACCGTGCTCGTCAGATAGGCGGCGGCCGTCGTGCCGAAGGCGTCGGCGACCTGGTCGTGGTGTTTCATCGTTCGCTCCTTTCCTTGATGCAGTCGGCCGGCCCCGGCGCTTCAACGCCCGATCCGGCCCCGTGCATCGCATTGTGGGGGACGCCCGCTGCCCTGCCAGCGCGCGAGCCGCTACAATAGGCCTGCGTGTGTACCAGTACAAGTTAAGCAGTTATTCTGGTATTTGATCCACCTGTCTGATCGTTGCCGCGTTTTCGCCTTCACTTCGCCGTTTCCGCATGAACCAGCCGTCCTCCGCCTCCGTCCCGCCACTCGACGCCACGCCCGCCCGCGCGCTCGGCGAATTCATCCGCGCCCACCGCGAGCGGCTGTCGCCGCAGGCCGTCGGCCTGCCTCCCGGCCCGCGCCGCCGCACGCCGGGGCTGCGGCGCGAGGAAGTCGCGCAACTGTGCGGCGTCAGCCCGACCTGGTACACGTGGATCGAACAGGGCCGACCCGTGTCGGCGTCGGCCGACGCGCTCGCGCGGATCGCCGTCGCGCTGCAACTGTCGAAGGCCGAGCGCGCATACCTGTTCGAGCTGGCCGCGCAGCGCGACCCGGCCGAGCCCGACGTCGCGGGCGGCGACCTGCCGCCGACGCTCGCCGCGACCGTCGCGGCGATCGCGACGCCCGCCTACGTGCTCGACCGCCAATGGAACGCGCTCGCATGGAATGCGCCGGCCGCCGCGCTCTTTTCCGGCTGGCTCGATGGCGAGCACGACCGCAACCTGCTGCGCTTCACGTTCATGGCGCCGGCCGCCCGCACGCTGATCGTCGACTGGGAAACCCGCGCGCGGCGGCTCGCGGCCGAATTCCGCGCCGATGCGATCCGCCACCTGACCGACGCGCCGACGCGCGCGCTGATCGACGCGCTGACGGCCGGCAGCGACGCGTTCGCGCAGTACTGGGCGTCGCAGGACGTGTTCGAGCGCGAAGGCGGGCTGCGTGAATTCGACCATCCGGCCGACGGCCGTCTCGTGTACCAGCAGATCACGCTGAAGCCCGCGCACCGCGAGGACCTGAAGCTGGTCGTACTGGTGCGCGACTGAGCGGGCCGCCCCCCGCGCCGGCCGCGGCCGGCCGGCGCGCGAATGTTAGAATCGCAAGATTCCCTCGGCGGCGCCCAGCCGCCCAACTCCCCTTCGAAGAATCGCCATGACGTCCCAACTGCACAAAAAGGGCGAGGCCTGGTCGGCCCGCTTCTCGGAACCGATGTCGGAGCTGGTCAAGCGCTACACGTCGTCGGTGTTTTTCGACAAGCGCCTCGCGCTCGTCGACATCGCCGGCTCGCTCGCGCACGCGAACATGCTCGCCGCGCAGAAGATCATCAGCGCCGACGACCTGGCCGCGATCGAACGCGGGATGGCGCAGATCAAGGGCGAGATCGAGCGTGGCGAATTCGAATGGCAGCTCGACCTGGAAGACGTCCACCTGAACATCGAGGCGCGCCTGACCGCGCTGATCGGCGATGCCGGCAAGCGCCTGCACACGGGCCGTTCGCGCAACGACCAGGTCGCGACCGACATCCGCCTGTGGCTGCGCGGCGAAATCGACCGCATCGGCGGCCTGCTGAACGACCTGCGCGGCGCGCTGATCGATCTCGCGGAACAGAACGCCGACACGATCATGCCGGGCTTCACGCACCTGCAGGTCGCGCAGCCCGTCACGTTCGGCCACCACCTGCTCGCGTACGTCGAGATGTTCACGCGCGACGCGGAACGCATGCGCGACTGCCGCACCCGCGTGAACCGCCTGCCGCTCGGCGCGGCCGCGCTCGCGGGCACGAGCTACCCGATCGACCGTCACGCGGTCGCGAAAACGCTCGGCTTCGACGGCATCTGCGCGAACTCGCTCGACGCGGTGTCCGATCGCGACTTCGCGATCGAATTCACGGCCGCGTCCGCGCTCGTGATGACGCACGTGTCGCGCTTCTCCGAGGAACTCGTGCTGTGGATGAGCCCGCGCGTCGGCTTCATCGACATCGCCGACCGCTTCTGCACCGGCAGCTCGATCATGCCGCAGAAGAAGAACCCGGACGTGCCCGAGCTCGCACGCGGCAAGACCGGCCGCGTGAACGGCCACCTGATGGCGCTCCTCACGCTGATGAAGGGCCAGCCGCTCGCGTACAACAAGGACAACCAGGAAGACAAGGAACCGCTGTTCGATACGGTCGATACCGTCGCCGACACGCTGCGGATCTTCGCCGAGATGGTCGCCGGCATCACCGTGAAGCCGGACGCGATGCGCGCGGCCGCGCTGCAGGGCTTCTCGACCGCCACCGACCTCGCCGACTACCTCGTGAAGCGCGGCCTGCCGTTCCGCGACGCGCACGAAGCGGTCGCGCACGCGGTGAAGATCTGCGACGACCGCGGCATCGACCTCGCCGACCTGACGCTCGACGAAATGAAGCAGGAACTGCCGAACGTCGCGCACCTGATCGGCGACGACGTCTTCGGCTACCTGACGCTCGAGGGTTCGGTCGCGAGCCGCAACCATCCGGGCGGCACCGCGCCCGACCAGGTGCGTGCGGCCGTCAAGGCGGCCCGCGCCGCGCTCGGCAAGTAACGGCTTGCGGTTCCGGACGGACGCCTTCGGCGTCCGTTTTTCATTCGGGCGGCCAGCGCGCCGCCCGTCGCCCTCCCCGCTTCACGGACGCCCCCGATGACCTTCTCCGCCGCGCTCTTCGACATGGACGGCCTGCTCGTCGATTCCGAGCGGACCATCATGAACACGTGGATCGACGTGTCGAATGCGCACGGCGTCGTGCTGACCGAGATCGACTACCTGCAGATCGTCGGCCGCTCGTTCGCCGAAGGCCAGGTGATCCTCGCGCGGCTGATCGGCGACCCCGCTACGTTCGACGCGGTGCGCATCCGCGTGCGCGAACAGCTCGCCGCGCCCGAGCCGCATCCGAAGTTTCCGCTGAAACCCGGCGCATTCGCGCTGCTCGACGCGCTCGCGCAGGCCGGCATTCCGTGCGCGGTCGCGTCGTCGTCCGCAGGCGACGTGATCCGCGCGCGGCTCGGCGCGGTCGGCGTGCTGCCGTTCTTCCGCGCGATCGCGGGCGGCGACGAGGTCCCGCGCGGCAAGCCCGACCCGGCCGTCTACCGGCTCGCGGCCGAGCGCCTCGGCGTGCCGGCCCACGCGTGCGTCGCGTTCGAGGACAGCGACTTCGGCGCGCAGTCGGCTGCCGGCGCCGGCGCGGCGGTCGTCACCGTGCCCGACCTGAAGGCGCCGACGCCCGAGATCGTCGCGCTGAGCCTGCACGTGCTCGCGTCGCTCGACGATGCGGTCGCGCTCGTGCCGTCGTGGTTCGGGCTGCAGGGCACGTCGCAGATCGCGTAGGCAATACGCCGCGCCATGCAAAACGGGCACCCGAGGGTGCCCGTTTCGTCGTGTCGCCCACTCGAAAGCGGCGCGTCCTTTATCGGTTGCCGGCCGTCTCCGACAGCCGCTTCATCGTCGCGATGCGCGCACCGATCAGGTCGACGCGTCCGTCCTCGCCGACGAGCGGCGCCGTCGCATCGCGGAACGCCACCCACGCGCGCTGCGCGCGCACGAGCGTCCCGGCCGAATGCGCGGGCATCTTGCGGCGCAGCTTCTGGTAATAGCGGTTCAGGTCGAACAGCGCATGCTCGCACGCGGCATCCTGCACGCACGGTCGCACGCGGCGCACCGCCGGCTCGCGCGGCGCGTTCGCCGGCTTCGTACCGGCCGGCGCGGCCGCCGCAGCCACACCGCCCTGCGCACCGCTCGTCGCCGCAACCGGCACGGCGGCCGGCGGCGGCGCATAGCGATCGGCCGCCCCGCGCAACGCCAGCGCGCGATCGCGCACCGGCTGCAACTGCAGGTCGGCGCTCGACATCGCATACGCGGTGCCGCGCGTCGTGTCGTACACGGCCTTCAGCAGCAGCACTTCGTCCTTGCGCCACGTGAGCCAGCGGCGCTGGCTGTCCTGCCAGCCGCGCTTCGCGTCGGCCGGCGCGTCCTTCAACAGGCGCTGGTACGCGCCGTCCATCACTGTCTGCCACTGCTGCTGCGCTTCGCCCATGCACTGGATCTGGCCGGCCGGCGACGACCGGTCGCGCCGCGCGAGACATTGCCGCATCGCGACGTCGATCGGGTCGGCCGCCGCGACTTCCGCATGGGCGACGCCCGCGCCCGCGAGCCCCGCCAATCCTGCCGTCCAGACGACGAGCGCGGCCAGCGCCGCGCGCATCGCCCGGAGTCGTCCGTGCGTCGCCATCAGTCGCGCACGCAGTCGACGAAGTACTCGACGCGGCCGTTCACCTCTTCGGCGACGAGGCCGTGGATGTCGGTGTGGAAGCCCGGGAAGCGCTCGTTGAAGTCGCGCGCGAACCGCAGGTAGTTCACGATCGTCTTGTTGAAGCGCTCGCCCGGAATCAGCAGCGGAATACCCGGCGGGTACGGCGTGAGCAGGATGCTCGTCACGCGGCCTTCGAGCTCGTCGAGCGGCACGCGGTCGATCTTGCGGTGCGCGAGCTTCGCGAACGCGTCCGACGGCTTCATCGCCGGCTCCATGTCCGACAGGTACATCTCCGTCGTCAGGCGGGCGATGTCGTTCGCGCGGTACACGTCGTGGATCTGCGTGCACAGGTCGCGCAGGCCGACGCGCTCGTAGCGCGGATGCTGCGCGACGAATTCCGGCAGCACGCGCCACAGCGGCTGGTTGTTGTCGTAGTCGTCCTTGAACTGCTGCAACTCGGTCACCATCGAGTTCCAGCGGCCCTTCGTGATGCCGATCGTGAACATGATGAAGAACGAGTACAGGCCGGTCTTCTCGACGATGATCCCGTGCTCGGCCAGGTACTTCGTGACGATCGCGGCCGGAATGCCGGTCTCGCCGAACTCGCCGTCGACGTCGAGCCCCGGCGTGATGATCGTCGCCTTGATCGGGTCGAGCATGTTGAAGCCTTCCGCGAGCGGCCCGAAGCCGTGCCAGTGGTCGTTCGGCTTCAGCATCCAGTCCTCGCGCGAACCGATGCCTTCCTCGGACAGGTTGTCCGGGCCCCACACGCTGAAGAACCAGTCGTCGCCGTACTCGGCGTCGACCTTGCGCATCGCGCGGCGGAAGTCGATCGCCTCGGCGATCGATTCCTCGACGAGCGCGGTGCCGCCCGGCGGCTCCATCATCGCGGCCGCGACGTCGCACGATGCGATGATCGCGTACTGCGGGCTCGTCGACGTGTGCATCAGGTACGCCTCGTTGAAGCGGTGCTTGTCGAACGTGCGGTTCTCCGAATCCTGCACGACGATCTGCGACGCCTGCGAGATGCCCGCGAGCAGCTTGTGCGTCGAGTGCGTCGCGAACACGAGCGCGCCCGTGCGCGGCCGGCCGTCGCCGATCGCGTGCATGTCGCGGTAGAAATCGTGGAACGTCGCGTGCGGCAGCCACGCTTCGTCGAAGTGCAGCGTGTCGAGCAGGTCGCCGAGCAGGTCCTTGATCATCTCGACGTTGTAGACCACGCCGTCGTACGTGCTTTGCGTGATCGTCAGGATGCGCGGCTTCATGTCCGGGTTCTCGCGCAGCGCCTCGCGCGCGAACGGGTTCGCCTCGATCTTCTTGCGGATGTTCTCCGGCTTGAATTCGTCGCGCGGGATCGGCCCGATGATGCCGAAATGGTTGCGCGTCGGCGTCAGGAACACGGGGATCGCGCCCGTCATCGTGATCGCGTGCAGGATCGACTTGTGGCAGTTGCGGTCGACCAGCACGATGTCGCCGGGCGCGACCGTCGCATGCCAGACGATCTTGTTCGACGTCGACGTGCCGTTGGTCACGAAGAACAGGTGGTCGGCGCTGAAGATGCGCGCCGCATTGCGCTCGGACGCCGCCACCGGGCCGGTGTGGTCGAGCAGCTGGCCGAGTTCGTCCACCGCGTTGCAGACGTCCGCGCGCAGCATGTTCTCGCCGAAGAACTGGTGGAACATCTGGCCGAGCGGGTTCTTCAGGAACGCGACGCCGCCCGAGTGGCCCGGGCAGTGCCACGAGTACGAGCCTTCGTCCGCGTACTTGACGAGCTCCTTGAAGAACGGCGGCGCGAGCGAATCGAGATAGACCTTCGCTTCACGGATGATGTGGCGCGCGACGAATTCCGGCGTGTCCTCGAACATGTGGATGAAGCCGTGCAGTTCGCGCAGGATGTCGTTCGGCAGATGGCGCGACGTGCGCGTCTCGCCGTACAGGAAGATCGGGATGTCCGCGTTGCGGCGGCGCACTTCGGTGACGAACGCGCGCAGCTCGATGATCGCGGTCGCGAGCTCGGGCAGCTCGCCGTCCGGGCCGGTTTCGCCGAGCATGAGTTCGTCGTCGTCGATCGACAGGATGAAGCACGACGCGCGGCTCGATTGCTGCGCGAACGACGTCAGATCGCCGTAGCTCGTGAGGCCGAGGACTTCGACGCCCTCCTTCTCGATCGCTTCGGCCAACGCCCGGATGCCGGAGCCCGAGATGTTCTCGGAGCGGAAATCTTCGTCGATGATGACGACGGGGAAACGAAACTTCATGGGCGATTCTCCAAAAAGAACGACCGCGGCGCGTCACGCGCAGCGGTCACCCGGAAACTGGTGAGACGTTATGCAACCAGATCAGGTTTTCGGCAGCGTGACACCGCGCTGCCCCTGATACTTGCCGCCGCGATCGGCGTACGACACGTCGCACACCTCGTCGCTTTCGAAGAAGAGCACCTGCGCGACGCCTTCGTTCGCGTAGATCTTCGCGGGCAACGGCGTGGTGTTCGAGAATTCCAGCGTGACGTAGCCTTCCCACTCGGGTTCGAACGGCGTCACGTTGACGATGATCCCGCAGCGCGCGTAGGTCGACTTGCCGAGGCAGACGGTGAGCACGGTGCGCGGGATGCGGAAATATTCGACGGTGCGGGCCAGCGCGAACGAGTTCGGCGGGATGATGCACACGTCGCCCTTGAAATCGACAAACGAACCCTCGTCGAAGTTCTTCGGATCGACGATCGTCGAGTTGATGTTCGTGAAGATCTTGAATTCGTCCGCGCAGCGGATGTCGTAGCCGTAGCTCGACGTGCCGTAGCTGACGATCCGGCGGCCGTCCTCGGACGCGCGGACCTGATCGGGCACGAACGGCTCGATCATCTTGTGCTCTTCGGCCATGCGCCGAATCCATTTGTCGGACTTGATGCTCATGCCAGCCTCCGCAGGGCCGTCCCGAGGAGGCTGGCCGTCCCCTCGGGGGACAGCGAACGAAGTGAGCGTTGGGGTCGTTTCATATCAGGGCGCCTGGAAACGCTGCGTGACGGTCAGGGAGGGCCGCTCGCGCAAGGCGGCGGCCGGGAAAGGCGGACATTTTACGCGATCATCGGCTCGCGCACGCGGCGGCCGTCAACGGATCACGCCGCAGGCCAGCGCGGGCCCCGCGCCATGCTGCGCAAACGCCGGGTCGCTCGCGTCGCGATGCACCAGCGCCGCGCGGTTCATCGCCGAGCGCACGCCATCGAGGGCCAGATCGGGTGCGACGATGAAGCCGGCCGCGACGCCGTTCGCATCCGCATGGATGTTGCCGAGATCGCCGGCGACGCGCGCGCCGGCGCGCAGCCGGTCGGCGGCCGGCGCGAACACCTGGCCGGCGCTCGAGCCGTCGCCCGCGTTGCAGTCGCCGCGTTCGTGCACCTGCAGCGCGTGATCGCTGTTCGGCGGCAGGCCGACCAGGTTGTAGGTGACCTGCACGCCGTCCGGGCGCTCGACGAACGTCACCGCGCCGCGCGCCTGCGAGCCGACCGTCGGCTGCAGCTGGGCGTCGGCCCGTTTTTCGTGCGACGAGGAAAAGGAGGTACAGCCGGCCAGCAGGCCCAGCGCGACGGCGGCCAGCAGCGCGCGCTGCGCGCGGCCGGCGCGCACGCCGTGATGTCGTTGTTTCATTCGATCCTCATGCCGGCTGACGGCCGTTTGACACGGCGGCCGCGCCGGGCGGGTAAAGGGACCCGGGAAAAGTCGCCATGATACCGCGCCTCGCGGCGCCGTAAACAGCGTGAGGCCCCGCCCCGCAAGGGTTTTACGTATTTTGAACAACGATCGACGGGAACTTCGACGTCATGTCGCGCGATCGCTCGGCAATCGCCAGCGCCACCCCGCGCGCGATGTCGCGGTAACGACGCGCGAGCGCGCCGTCCGGCTCGGCCGCGACCGTCGGCGTGCCGCTGTCGGCGCGCTCGCGGATCGCGATGTCGAGCGGGAGGCTGCCGAGCACGTTCACGCCGTAATCCTGCGCCATCCGCTCCGCCCCGCCCGCGCCGAAGATGTGCTCTTCGTGGCCGCAGTTCGAGCAGATGTGGATGCTCATGTTCTCGACGATGCCGAGGATCGGAATCCCGACCTTCTCGAACATCTTCAGCCCCTTCTTCGCATCCAGCAGCGCGATGTCCTGCGGCGTCGTGACGATCACCGCGCCGGTGACGGGCACGCGCTGCGCGAGCGTGAGCTGGATGTCGCCCGTGCCGGGCGGCATGTCGACGATCAGGTAGTCGAGCTCGCGCCAGTTGGTCTGGCGCAGCAGCTGCTCGAGTGCCGACGTCGCCATCGGGCCGCGCCACACCATCGGGTTGTCTTCCTCGATCAGGAAGCCGATCGAGTTCGCCTGCAGCCCGTGGCCGACCAGCGGGTTCATCGACTGGTTGTCGGGCGACTCGGGGCGCTGGCCGTGGATGCCCAGCATCGTCGGCAGCGACGGGCCGTAGATGTCGGCGTCGAGAATGCCGACCGACGCGCCTTCCGCGGCCAGCGCCAGCGCGAGGTTCACGGCCGTCGTGCTCTTGCCGACGCCGCCCTTGCCCGACGCGACCGCGACGATGTTCTTCACATTCGGCAACAGCTTCACGCCGCGCTGCACCGTATGCGCGACGATCTCCTGCGACACGGCGACGCGCGCGTCGCGCACGCCCGGCACGGCCTGGAGCGCCGCGGCGACGCGTGCACGCACGTCGTCGTGCTGGCTGCGCGCCGGATAACCGAGCACCACGTCGAGCGCCACGACATCGCCGTCGATCGCGACGTTGCGCACGCCCTTGTTCGCCGCGTACGGGCGGCCGGTATTGGGGTCGACGACTGCCGCCAGCGCGGCGTCGACTTGTGCCCGGTCAATGCTCATCGAAACTCCGTGAAAACGTTTTTCTCGCGCGCAAACGTCAAAAAATATCAAATTACGCTGCGAAAATCGGGAAAAGTGAAAGAATCTGTTGCACGCCATTGCGCGAACGCGCGACCCGGCGCACTCTTCGCGTGCGGCACGCTATAGGGCCAAATCGGCCACTAACCGCCTATATTGTAGAGGCTGACGCGTCGCGCTGTCCGAACAGCCACGCTGACGGACAGGGCATGCGCCGCCTCGGCGGCTGCCGCGAGCGCAGGCCGGCCTTCCTTTTTCGGACGGCCCGCGCAGGGAGCCGTAACTGTTGTTTGTCGTCGTTGTCGACTCGTTCAACCAAGAGAGGAATCCAAGATGAACATGAAAATCGCGACTCGCCTGTCCGTATTCGCACTCGCCGGCGCACTGCTGGCAGGCTGCGCCACGCAGCAAGGCAACAATACGGCCGTCGGCACCGGCACGGGTGCGGCGCTGGGCGCAGGGATCGGCGCGCTGGCCGGTGGCGGCAAGGGCGCGGCGATCGGCGCGGGCGTCGGCGCACTGGTCGGTGGCGTGACGGGTTACAACTGGCAAGCGATCAAGAACAAGCTCGCACCGTCGGCAGCGCAGACGGGCACGCAGGTGACCGAGCAGCCGGACGGCTCGCTGAAGCTGAACGTGCCGAGCTCGGTCACGTTCGCGACGAACCAGTACGCGATCACGCCGGCGTTCACGCCGCTGCTGAACGACCTCGCGACGACGCTGAACCAGAACCCGCAAGTGACGGCATCGATCGTCGGCTACACGGACAGCACGGGCTCGGCCCAGCTGAACCAGACGCTGTCGCAGAATCGCGCGCAAAGCGTCGTGAACGCGCTCGTGCAGCGCGGCGTGAACGGCGGCCGCCTGTCGGCGCAAGGCATGGGCGCATCGAACCCGATCGCGGACAACGCGACCGAAGCCGGCCGCGCACAGAACCGCCGCGTCGAGATCTACCTGCGCGCACCGCAACAGCATCAGTAAGCGCGACCACGAGAGGAATCGTGCGGGCAGCCTGCCCGCACAGCCCCGCCTGGCAAGGCTTTGGGCGGGGCCGGTAACAAATCGAAAAAATTTTCGAACTTCTGTCGCAGGCCGTGGTCAGTATTTACGGTACGCGGCTGGTGTTGCCGGCGCGTCACCATTCTCCTCTTGTCGTTGTTGCTCCGGGGCCGTATCCGCCCCGGTTTTTTTTGCCCGGAGAATTCGTGCTGCGCTGCAGCACAACGTCGCCGGGCATGCCGCGTGTGCGGCCTCGTCCCTTCCGCCGCCCGGTCCGCGGCGCCGGCCCGCCGCGCTGGCCCGCGCCCCTGCTAGAATCGCAGTTTCCCGTCGTTTTTCCCGCTGTTCTTCTCCAGACCCTATGTCCGCATCCGACCTCACTTCCGTGCAGGCTGCGGCGCCGCAAGGCAGCCGCCAGATCCTCGTTACGTCCGCACTGCCCTATGCCAACGGGCAGATCCACATCGGCCACCTGGTCGAGTACATCCAGACCGACATCTGGGTGCGGGCGCTGCGAATGCATGGCCATGAGGTCTACTACATCGGCGCCGACGATACGCACGGCACGCCGATCATGCTGCGCGCGGAGAAGGAAGGCCTGACCCCGAAGCAGCTGATCGACCGCGTGTGGACCGAGCACAAGCGCGACTTCGACAGCTTCGGCGTGTCGTTCGACAACTTCTACTCGACCGATTCGGACGAGAACCGCGTGCTGAGCGAGAAGATCTATCTCGCGCTGCAGGAGGCCGGCCTGATCGCCGAGCGCGAAATCGAGCAGGCGTACGATCCGGTCAAGGAAATGTTCCTGCCGGACCGCTTCATCAAGGGCGAGTGTCCGAAGTGCCACGCGAAGGACCAGTACGGCGACAACTGCGAAGTGTGCGGCTCGACCTACCTGCCGACCGAACTGCTGAACCCGTATTCGGTCGTGTCCGGCGCGACGCCGGTGCGCAAGACCTCGAAGCACTACTTCTTCCGCCTGTCCGACCCGCGCTGCGAATCGTTCCTGCGCGAATGGGTGAGCGGCCTCGCGCAGCCCGAAGCGACCAACAAGATGCGCGAATGGCTCGGCGACGCGGGCGAAGCCAAGCTCGCCGACTGGGACATCTCGCGTGACGCGCCGTACTTCGGCTTCGAGATTCCGGGCGCGCCCGGCAAGTATTTCTACGTGTGGCTCGATGCGCCGGTCGGCTACTACGCGAGCTTCAAGAACCTGTGCGAGCGCAACGGCATCGATTTCGATGCGTGGATCCGTCCCGGCTCGAAGGCCGAGCAGTACCACTTCATCGGCAAGGACATCCTGTACTTCCACACGCTGTTCTGGCCCGCGATGCTCGAGTTCTCGGGCCACCGCACGCCGACCAACGTGTTCGCGCACGGCTTCCTGACCGTCGACGGCGCGAAGATGTCGAAATCGCGCGGCACGTTCATCACCGCGCAGAGCTACATCGACACCGGCCTGAACCCGGAGTGGCTGCGCTACTACTTCGCCGCGAAGCTGAACGCGACGATGGAAGACATCGACCTGAACCTCGACGACTTCCAGGCGCGCGTGAACAGCGATCTCGTCGGCAAGTACGTGAACATCGCGAGCCGCGCGGCCGGCTTCCTGATCAAGCGTTTCGACGGCCGCGTGCAGGACAGCGCGATGAATCATCCGCTCGTCGCGAAGCTGCGCGATGCGATTCCGCAGATCGCCGCGAGCTACGAAGCGCGCGAATACGGCCGCGCGCTGCGCCACACGATGGAGCTCGCGGACGAAGTGAACGCATACGTCGACGGCGCGAAGCCGTGGGATCTCGCGAAGGATCCGGCCAACGCGGTCGCGCTGCACGAAACCTGCAGCGTGAGCCTCGAGGCCTTCCGCCTGCTGTCGCTCGCGCTGAAGCCGGTGATGCCGCGCGTCGCCGCAGCGGTCGAGGCGTTCTTCGGGATCGCGCCGCTCGCGTGGGCCGATGCCGCGAAGCCGCTGTCGTCGGCGCAGCCGATCAAGGCGTACCAGCACCTGATGACGCGCGTCGATGCGAAGCAGATCGAAGCGCTGCTCGCCGCGAACCGCGATTCGCTGCAGGCCGATGCAGCCGGCGCGGCCGCCGGCGGCGCCAATGCTGCGAAGGACGCGAAGAGCAACGCCAAGGCGAACGCGAAGCCGGCCGTCGTGAACGGCGCCGACGACGCGCCGATCTCGATCGACGATTTCGCGAAGATCGACCTGCGCATCGCGAAGATCGTCGCGTGCCAGGCGGTCGAAGGGTCGGACAAGCTGCTGCAGCTCACGCTCGACGTCGGCGAGGAAAAGACCCGCAACGTGTTCTCGGGCATCAAGTCCGCGTACCAGCCCGAGCAGCTCGTCGGCAAGCTGACCGTGATGGTCGCGAATCTCGCGCCGCGCAAGATGAAGTTCGGCCTGTCCGAAGGGATGGTGCTCGCCGCGTCGGCCACCGACGAGAAGGCGGAACCGGGCCTCTACATCCTCGAACCGCACAGCGGCGCGAAGCCCGGCATGCGCGTGAAGTAAGCACAACGCGCGCTGCCGGCGCAAAAAAGCCCCGCACGATGTCGAATCGTGCGGGGCTTTTTTATCGCTGCCCGGTAAGCCGCGTCCGCCGTCACCGCTGCCCGAACCAGCGATCGAAGCGCCGCGTGTAGTTCAGGTCGACGCCCTGGAACGTGCCGCCGTACGCGGACACCGACCAGAAGCGCGTCAGGTTGATCGTCGCCTTGAACGCGTTGCTCGCCGATTGCAGCCCCTGCTCGAAGCCGAGCACGAACCGCTCGTTGATCGCCTTCGACACCAGCACGACCTGCGGATCGGTCAGGCCGACTTCGCTGCGGCCGACCGACACCTCGTCGAGGCCGAAGGTCTGCGCGACGCGCTTGCCGGTCACGCTGCCGAGCAGCCCGAGCGCCGCCGTCATCGCGCCCTGCTGGCCGACGTTGTTGCCCTGGTCGGTGCCGTGCCCGAACAGCAGCCACGACAGCTTTTCGTTGTCGGTGACGTTCGGCTCCGACACGAGCTTGACGGTCGGCGACTGGATCGTGCCCGTCACCTGCACGCCGGCCTCGACCTCCTGGTTGCGCCGCATCGCGAGGATGTTGACGCCCGGGTTCGATACCGGGCCGTTGAACGTGAAGAAGCCGTTCTCGATCGCGAGCTTGCGGCCGAACGTCGTGTACGTCGAACCTTCGGTCACACGCACGTTGCCGACCGCGCGCAGCGGCACGCCCGGCGCGCTCATCACGGTGATCGTGCCGCGCAGCCCCAGATCCGCGCCGTGCCCCTTGAAGCGGAAGTTGTTGCCGAGCCCGACGTCGATGTTCGCGCGCGGCGCGAGCGATGGCGCCGGCTTGTCCTCGACCGCCTTCGGCTTCGCGACCGCGGTGCCGGTCGGCGTCTCGCCGCGCACCGTGCCGTCCGGCTGCACGATCACGACGTCGTCCGACAGGTGCGGCGCCGATTGCTCGGGCAGGTCGAACAGCGCGCGGTCGACCACGAACTTGCCGTCGATCGACAGCGCGCCGCGCGGCCCGTCGTTCGCGACGGTGGCCTTGCCCGACAGCGACAGCTTGCGATCGGGCGCCGCGAACAGTTCGAGCTTGTCCGCGACGATGCTCGCGGTCAGGTCCGGCGCCTCGCCGTCGAGGCGCACGCGGCCGAGCGCGCGCAGCGTGCCGTCGCCGCCGTGAAATTCGACCTGCTGGAATTCGACGAGGTTGTCCGACAGCTTCACGCGCACGATGCCGTCCTTCAGCTGCACGCCCTGGTCGATCAGCGTCGCGGACAGCTCGTCGCCCGTCAGCGTCCCCGACAGGTTCGGTTTCACCGGCGTGCCGGAAACCGTCAGCTTCAGCGCCGCGCGCCCGCCGAGCAGGTAGCTCGGCCCGAACAGGTTGCCGGTGGTCTTCAGCGCCGGGATGTCGGCATCGATGCGGCCCGACAGCGGACCGTCGTCGACGATGCCGAACACGCCGTCGCGCAACGCGAACGGCACCGTGACGTTCGCGTCGAGCGTGCCGATCCGGCTCGCCTTCGCGAGCGCCGTCACGTTGAGCCGGTTGCCGGGCGCGAAGCTCGCCCGGGCGGACAGATCGGTCAGGCCGAGCGACGCGATGCCGCGCCCGCTCTCGATCGTCACGTCGCCGCCGCGGCGCTTCACCTGCACGTGGCCCGTCGCGTTCGCACCGAGCGAGAAATCCCAGTCGGCATCGAGCACGACGTCGGTCCGCACCGGCGGCCGCTGGCCGGTCAGCGCCTGGCGCACCTCGAGGAAACGCGCGACCGATGCGCCGGTCACGGTGCCCGCCGAGCGCATCTGGCCGCGATCGAACACGAACGATTTCAGGTCGATCGCCGCGCCTTCGAGCGTGAGCCGCGTCGCGCCGAGCGTCACGCGACCGGCGCCGGCCGATATCGTCAGCGGCGCCTGCAGCGCGAGCGCCGGCGTGCCGCGATTCGCGAGACGCGTGACGGTGCCGTCCCAGCGCATGCCGTCGCGGCTCTCGACCACGCCGCCGTTCGCCGCGAGCGTCAGGTCGATCACGCGGCCGCTGGCCATCCCGAGCGCCGACGCGTCGAGCGTGTGCTTCGCGCGCGTGCCGTCGAGGTTCGCGCGCAACGACTTCAGCTTGAACGAGCCGAGCGCGATGTCGGCCGCGTCGGCCGTGAACACGAGCGCGCCGTGCGCGCCGTCGCGGATGTCCGCGCGGCCCTGGGCGGTGCCGATCCGGTTCGAGCCGACGACGACGTGCTCGGCCTTGTAGGTCGCCGTCACGTTCGGATGCGCGAAGCTGCCGGTCAGGTCGCCCTGCGCCTGCACGAGCCCTTCGATGCCGAAGCCGAGGCGGTCGAGCTGCGGCGCGTCGACGACGAAGCGCAGCCGGTCGCCGGGTGCGCCGAAGCTGCCGCGCAGGTCGACGTGGTTGCCGGCGATCGACAGGTTCGCGTTGCCCGGCAGGATGCGCGAGCCGGCGAGCTGCACGACGCCGGCGCCGGTCAGCGGCACGCCGTCGTACAGGCTGTCGGCGAGCTTGAAGGTCGCCTTCGTCGACACCTGCGGCGCGAACGCGCCCGACGCGGTCAGCGTGCCCGACACGCGCGTTTCGCCGCGCTTGGCCGGGGCCCTGGCGGCCTTCGCCGGCGCCTTGCCGCCGCCCGCCTTCGGCGCGCTCGTCGCGGCGAGCAGCAGCGGATCGAACGCGGTCAGCGTCGCCTTCGCGTCGTAGCTCGAGTGCGCGTCGTGGCGGAACACGCCCGTCAGGTCGATGCGCCCCTTGGCCGCAGTCACGCGCATATCGGTCAGCACGGTCTGCTGCTGCGTGAGCGCGACCTTGGCGCGCGCGCCCAGCGCGAGCTTCGGATCGTTCAGGTTGAAATCGACGGTCGTCACGTCGCCCGCGAGCGTCACGCCGAGCGGGCCGCCGAGGCGCATCGGCCGCAGTTCGGCGACGAACGCGTTCAGGTCGAGGTTCGCGACCTTCAGGTCGAAGCGGCCCTTGCCGCCCGTGAGCGTGCCGCCGCCCGTCACGCTGCCGTCGCGGATCAGCTTCAGCGCGAGGCCGTCGATCCGTTGCGCGTGCGCGTCGAGATGCACGGTCGCATGCGCGTCGATCACCGGCAGCAGATGGTCGCCGAGCGTACCGGGTTTCGCGTTGACGATCGACACCGGGCCCGTCACCGCGAAGCCCTTCGCGGGCGCCGAGCCTGCCGGCGCGGTCACTGGTGCGAGTTCGGCGCGCACCGCGAGATCGGCTGCCGGCGCGCCGGGCGACAGTGCCTGCGGATTCACGTGGTCGAACGCGAGCGACGCACGCGTGAGCGGCACCGTGCCGAATGGCGCAGCCTCGACGTGCGCGCGCCCGTTCAGCTTCATCCCGCTCGCGTCGACCTCGGCGACGAGCGCCTCCAGCGAGCCCGACACACGGGCCCGCGCGTCGACCGCTTCGTCGGACAGCTTGCCTGCGTAGGTGGCTTCGCCCGTCAGCGCGAACGGCTTCACCCCGTCGAGCTTCGCGCGCGCGGTCAGCGCGCCGTACGGCGTATCGACGCCGTCGAGCACGAGTTCATGGTGACGGCCGTCGCTGCGGCCGTTCAGCGCGAGATGGTCGAGCTGCGTCGTCGAGCCGCCTTCGTGAATCGCGAGGCGATCGACGCGCAGGTCGTCGATCCGCACCTGCAGCGGCAGGCTCAGGTCCTGCGGCGTCGTACTCGGCGTCGACGGCCCCGGCGCGATCCGCACGTCGATCGTGCCGGCGCGCAGATAGGCGATGGACAGCCGCCACGGCGCACGCGTCAGTGCCCAGCGGCCGTCGAGCCGGTCGATGCGGACCTCGGTGCCGGTGCCGTCGGGGCTGGTCCACGCGAACCCGCGCAACCGCACGCCGGTCGCGAGCGAGCCGCCTTCGAGCGTGCCCGCGAGCCGTGTCCCGAGCACCTTGCCGGCCACCTGCCACGCGAGTCGCGTCCCGCGCTCGGTCGTCACAGCGCCGGCCACGAGCCCCACTACCAGCACGACGAGCAGCACGACCGTCGCAAGCGTCCACGCGACGACACGCCACGCACGGCCACGGCGCGGCGCGCGCGGCGGCGTGTCGGGCGCACCGTCGGGCGAATCCGGATCGTGAGGCGGCGGCGTGTCGTGCGGGTCCTTCGTCATGCGGTTCGTCGTGCGGGTCGTCAGGTCGTCAATAGGGCGGCAGGTTCAGAAAGCGATGCCGAGCGTCAAATACGGGCGCACGCTGTGGTTGCGCAGGCCGTACGCGACGTCGACGTTGATCGGGCCGACCGGGCTGCGCCAGCGCGCACCGACGCCCACGCCCGGGTAAAACACGCGCTCGCCCCACGCATCGGTCGCGGTGCCGATGTCGAAGAACGTCGCGGCGCCCCAGTCGCGGTTGAACCAGTGCTGGTATTCGGCCGTACCCGTCATCAGGTACTTGGTCGGCAAAACGGAGCCGTCGACGCTGTTGCCGATGCTCTGGTAGCCGTAGCCGCGCACCGAGTTCGAGCCGCCGGCGCGGAACAGCAGCGACGCCGGCACGCCGGTCGAGCTGCCGCTCGTAAACACGCCGCCGAGCTCCGCGCGGAACACGAACAGGTCGCGCTTGCCGATCGGCAGGTATTGCTGCCCGCGCGCGTAGCCGCGGATGAAGCTCTCGTCGGCCAGCACGCCCTTGACCGCGAAGCCGGCCTCCGCATGAATCAGGTTGCCCGAGCGCGGAAACAGCGGATCGTCGACGTTGCGGCGCGTCCACGCCCATTGCGGCACGAGCGCGCGGCTCGTGGTCGGCCCCGCGCCGTTCTGGTCGAGCCGATCCTGGTAGTACATCAGCGAATACGAATAGTCGATGAACTGCCCGGTGCGCGTACGCTGCACGCCGACCCGCGCGCTGTAGATGCGGGTGTCCGACACGTTGGTGTTCGTGTACGACGCGAGCACGCTGTTGGTCCAGCCCTTCTCGCCCGGCGGCATCGACAGCTGGACCTGCCCGTACTGCTGGATCTGGTCGAGCCGGCCCGAGACGGTCAGCGGCCACGCGGCGCCGAACGTGTCGAGATACGTATAGGAGCCTTGTACGTGCGGCCCCGTATCGGTGGCGAAGCCGACGCCGCCGCGGATGTTGTTGTACGGGAACTCGCTGACCTTCACGTGCACGGGCGTGCGCTCGGGCTTCGACGTATCGTCGCCGACGTCGATCGCGACGCTCGCGTAGTACGGCGTGTTCTGCAGCTGCCGCTGCAATTCCGCGATCCGCTGCACGTCGTAGATCTCGCCTTCCGACAACGGATTGACGTTCGTGACGATCTTTTCCGGATAACGACGCACGCCGTCGACATCAACCTTGCCGATCGTGAACGTCGGGCCGCTGTCGAACGTGACCGCGAGTGTCGCACGCTGCGTGCGCGGATCGATGCGCGCCTCGGACGACGCGATCTTCGCGCCGAGATAGCGGCGCGCCTGCAGTTGCCGCAGCGCCGCGTCCTTCGCGCTGTCCCAGTCGGACTGCGTGAACGGGTCGCCCGGCTTCATCGAGAACGCGAAACGGGTGGCGGTCTCCTGCTTCGGATCCTCGGTCTCGACCGGCCCCTTGAACGTCAGGTCGACCGTCGACACGACGGTCTGCTTGCCCGGGTCGACGGCGATGCGCACGTCGCGCTTGCCGTCGCGCGTGCGCACGTCGGTGCGCACGACCGGCGAGAAATAGCCGGCCGTCGCGGCCAGGTCGCGCACCTGCTGCGGCGTGGCGGTCACGAGGAAGTCGAACTGGTCGTCGCTGATGTCGTCGCGCTTCGCGAAGCGCGCGATGTCGAGATGGGTCTTGAGGAGCTTGCGGATCGAGCGCGGCGCGTCGATGTCGACGTCGTACTTCGCGTGGGCCGGCACCGCGAAGCACGCGGCCAGGCAACCCGCGAGGGCCGCCCGCGCGACGCGGGCCGCGGCGCCGGCGCGAGCGCGTGCCGCGCGCGGGCCCGCGTCATGCGCCGTGTGTGCTTGCTGGTTCGACTGCCCCGCCAAATATGACCTCGCCGTCCTGGATTGTCACGGTTTCGTGGAAAACCCTGTATTTGACCACAGGGCGCGGGCGTCACAGCCAAACGATTGTGAAAGAGTGCTAGGCACCGGCCCGCGGTTTCGACGCGCGATTGGCGCCGGCTGTTCCCCGTGATGCGGTAAAATCCCGCCATCGCGAATCCGGCGCGTCGTGCGCCGCCCGAAACGGAAGATCCAGCCATGCCGTACCAGTCCGACGTCACGCAGTTCCTGAACCAGCTCAAGCAGCAGAAGCCGACGCTCGAAGAAGAGCAGCGCAAGGGCCGTTCCCTGCTGTGGGACAAGCAGCCGATCGATCTCGAAGAGCGCGCCGAGCAGCAGGAATCGCGCGTGAAGCAAACGCCGTACGTCTACTACCAGAACTTCTGACGACGTGAGCGCCGCCGACGAGGCCAGCGCCGCCCGGCAGGACGACGCGATCGCCGCGCCCGCGGGCGCCGATTCGACGCCCGACACGGTCGACGGTGTCGCGGCGTTCGCACGCCTGTACGGCGAGCCGCTCTTCAAGCTGCCGCAGGACCTCTACATCCCGCCCGATGCGCTCGAGGTGTTCCTCGAGACGTTCGAAGGCCCGCTCGACCTGCTGCTGTACCTGATCCGCAAGCAGAACTTCAACGTGCTCGACATCCCGATGGCGCAGGTCACCGCGCAATACCTTGGCTACGTCGACCAGATCCGCGCGTCGAACCTCGAGCTCGCGGCCGAGTACCTGCTGATGGCCGCGATGCTGATCGAGATCAAGTCGCGGATGCTGCTGCCGGTCAAGAAGGCCGACACCGGCGAGGAAGCCGAGGATCCGCGCGCCGAACTCGTGCGCCGGCTGCTGGAGTACGAGCAGATGAAGCTCGCCGCGCAGCGGCTCGACCAGCTGCCGCAGCTCGGCCGCGATTTCCTGCGCGCCGAGGTGTACATCGAGCAAAGCGTCACGCCACGCTTTCCCGACGTGAATTCGGACGACCTGCGCGCCGCGTGGGCCGACGTGCTCAAGCGCGCGAAGCTCGTCCAGCACCACAAGATTTCCCGCGAGGAGCTGTCGGTGCGCGAACACATGAGCCTGATCCTGCGCCGGCTGCAGAACGCGCGCTTCATGGAGTTCGCCGACCTGTTCGACACGTCGCGCGGCGTGCCGGTCGTCGTCGTGAACTTCATCGCGATGCTCGAACTCGCGCGCGAATCGCTGCTCGAGATCACGCAGGCCGAGCCGTTCGCGCCGATCTACGTGCGTCTCGCGTACCTGCCCGCATAAGGGCCGCCCCCGTCGCCTCCCGTTCCCGGTTCGCTCCGACGCTCGCCGCTTCGCCGCGGCGGGTGGCCGTCCGGCGCGTATCCGACACGTATCCGGCAAGCCTCGATAAAAAGTGAACGATCGTTCTTTTATCGATGCGTCGCGCGGCCAAATCCTCTACAATCCGCCGACGCCCGATGCGCCGCCCGCGCGCCGGCGTTCTCCGCTTCGACCCCGACGCCGCTGCTGCGGCGCCAACGCGCGCCTGCGCGAGGAACCCGCTACCCGATCATGAAAGTCATCAGCTCGATCCAGGAACTGCGCGACCAGCTGCGCGGACAGAACCGCACGGCGTTCGTGCCGACCATGGGCAACCTGCACGAAGGGCACCTGTCGCTGATGCGCCTCGCGCGCCAGCACGGCGACCCGGTCGTGGCGAGCATCTTCGTCAACCGGCTGCAATTCGGCCCGAACGAGGATTTCGACAAGTACCCGCGCACGCTCCAGGACGATATCGAGAAGCTGCAGCAGGAAAACGTGTACGTGCTGTTCGCGCCGACCGAGCGCGACATGTACCCTGAGCCGCAGGAATACCGCGTGCTGCCGCCGGACGATCTCGGCGGGATTCTCGAAGGCGAGTTCCGGCCCGGCTTCTTCGCCGGCGTGTGCACGGTCGTCACGAAACTGATGTCCTGCGTGCAGCCGCGCGTCGCCGTGTTCGGCAAGAAGGATTACCAGCAGTTGATGATCGTGCGCCGCATGTGCCAGCAGCTCGCGCTGCCGGTCGAGATCATCGCGGCCGAGACCGTGCGGGACAAGGACGGCCTCGCGCTGTCGTCGCGCAACCGCTACCTGACGCCCGACGAGCGCAGGGAAGCGCCCGAGCTGGCGAAAACGCTGCAGCGCGTGCGCGACAGCGTGCTCGGCGGCGAGCGCGACCTCGGCAAGCTCGAGCAGCACGCGCACACGCACCTGGCCGAACGCGGCTGGGCGCCCGACTACATCGCGATCCGCCGCCGCGCGAACCTGGTCGCACCGAGCGCCGCCGAACTCGAAGCCGGCGAGCCGCTCGTCGTGCTTGCGGCCGCGAAGCTCGGCGCGACGCGCCTCATCGACAACCTGGAAATCTGACGGGCGGCCCGCCCGCGCCTCTCACGACGCATCACGGAGACACCATGCAGCGCCACATGCTCAAATCGAAGATCCACCGCGCGGCGGTCACGCACTGCGAACTGCACTACGAAGGTTCGTGCGCGATCGACGAAGACCTGCTCGAAGCGGCGGGCCTCATCGAAAACGAACGGATCGACATCTGGAACATCAACAACGGCGAGCGTTTCTCGACGTACGCGATCAAGGGCGAGCGCGGCAGCGGGATGATCTCGCTGAACGGCTCGGCCGCGCGCCGCGCGCAGCTCGGCGACCTCGTGATCATCGCGGCGTTCGCGATGGTCGACGAGGCCGAACTGCAGGCCGGCTGGAAGCCGAAGCTCGTGTTCATCGACGAAGGCAACAAGATCAAGGGCCACCGCGATCATGTGCCGACGCAGAACTGGACGTGACCTGAGCGGCATGCCCGCGTGCCGTGGCGCGCGGTGCAGCGATGCCGCTGGCGACCGAAGGGCCGGATACCGTGCGCGACGGGATCCGGCCCTTTCTCATTGGAGGTCGCATCGGCCGGACGGCCGGGCGTTCAGGACGCTGCCTTGGCGGCCTTCTCGGCCTTCGGCGCGCGGCGTTCGGCCCATTCGACGATCGGCCGCCACTGTTCGAGATCCTTCTCGACGCGGCTTTTCGCGACGTCCCACAGCGTCAGGCCGTGCGCGGCGATCTGCACGTAGTTCTGCGTGTCGCGCACGTAGCCGAGCACCGGCAGGCCGAGCCCCTCGACGAACCGGTGCAGCTGGTCGGACGAGCGCGTGCGCGCGTCGACCCGCATCCCGACGATCCCGACCTCGACGCTGCCCTTGCGCACGGCCTTCTCGCCGGCGAGGCGCTCCAGAAACTGCTGGGTCGCGAGAATATCGAACATCGACGGCTGCAGCGGCACGATCACCTTGTCGGCCAGTTGCAGCGCGACGTTGAGCCGCGTGCCGTGCAGGCCGGCCGGCGTATCGATCACCGCATATTCCAGCCCGCGCGGCGGCTTCGACGGCGCCTCCGGATCGAGTTCCCACGCCTCGATCGCCGGCAAGCCAGCCGGCCGCAGGTCGAGCCACGCATGCGCGGACTGCTGCCGGTCCAGGTCGGCCAGCGCGACCCATGCGCCTTGCGCCGCGAAATAGCCGGCTAGATTGGTGGACAGCGTGCTCTTGCCCACGCCGCCCTTCGGATTCGCCACCACGATGACCGTCATGAATTCCCCCGAAAAAGCCGCGCGGCGCCGGCCGTATGGCAGGCGCCGCTCGATTGCGGATACAGGGAGCGATGATATCGGCAAACGGGGTGTCACCGGAACCGGTCACGCCGAACCGCGTGCCGGTTTCGTCGGCTTTCCGTCAGGTCATGCGCGCTGGAGCGCGGCCTCCCGCGTGCCGAGCGCGAACGCGCCGCCGCCCAGCAGGGCCTGCACGGCCAGCGTGACGGCCCAGAACGCCGGATATTCCCAGCCGCCGTGCGGCGATGCGAAGCTCCAGCCGTTCGGCAGATGCGCGGCGACCGCGCCGAGCATGAACGGCAGCAGCACCAGCGCGGCGATGCGCACGCGGACCCCCGCGAGCAGCGCCAGGCCGCCCGCCAGTTCGACGAACGTGGTCAGGTAGGCGAGCCAGCCCGGCAGGCCGATCGACGCGAAGAACTGCACGGTGCCGGGCAACGTGAAAACAAAGACCTTCTGTGCGACGTGCGCGAGGTACAGCACGCCGAGGGCGACGCGCAGCAGCGTCGCGGCGAAATCGTTCAGGCGGTTGGCGTTCATGACGGATTCCTTCGTGAGTGGATGGGAGTGAATCGCACTCTATTCGAATCGATTCAGCCGATAAACACGCAATCTCGCTTAAATTGATTCCATTTAAGAACGAATTGAATCGCAAAAAAGAGCATGACCGATCATGCCCCGCATCCCGCTCAGTAACCGCTCTTGCCTTGCGTGGCGTCGCCGCCGGACTGGCCACCGCCCGGCGCATACGAATCGCACGCCTGCGCCACCGCCGACACGCCCAGCAGCACCGCGAGCAGGACGCCCCACCACCGTCGAGCCCTCTCGTCGCCCTCCTTCGGGCGGACCTCCGCCCTCCTCTGTTGTACGCGATCGAGCGGAAAAAGCGAGGGCCGGCCTCAACGAAACTCGGCGTACAGCGCGTCGAGGTCGAGGTGCGCGGCGAACGTGTCGGCCAGCCGTTCCAGCGAAGCCTCGCGCAGCGCCGGGTAGTCGATGCGGGCCGCGCCGTCGAGCCCCGCCCACGCGAGCAGCGCCGCGCAGGCGTCGGGCGCGTCGAACAGCCCGTGCACGTAGGTCGCGAGAATCTGGCCGTCGGCCGACAGCGCGCCGTCGGGACGCACGCCCTCCCGCACGCCGTCCCGCGCGGCATCGGCGGCCAGCATCAGCGCGGGCGTCTCGAGCGCCGGCCCGCGCGTGTCGCCCATGTGAATCTCGTAGCCGCGCACGGCGGCCGCGCCCGGCAGCGCGAGTTGCCCGGTCACGTTCTTCAGCGTCTTGTCGGGTTGCAGCGTCGTGTCGAAATCGAGCAGCCCGAGCCCCGGCACGCTGCCGGGTGCGCCTTCGAGGCCGAGCGGATCGTCGAGCGTGCGGCCGAGCATCTGCATGCCGCCGCAGATGCCGATCACCTTGCCGCCGTAGCGCAGATGGCGCCGGATCAGCGCGTCCCAGCCCGCGTCGCGCAGCCACGCGAGGTCGCGCTGCACGCTCTTCGAACCGGGCAGGATCAGCAGGTCGGCGTCGGGCACGGGGCCGCTCTTCCAGTACGTGAATTCGACCTGCGGATGCGCGCGTAGCGGATCGAAATCGGTGTGGTTGCTGATGCGCGGCAGCGCGGGCACCACCACGCGCAGCACGCCGGCATCGCCCCGTGCGGCGGCGCTGCGCGCCTGCGCGGGCAGCATGTCCTCCGCGTCGAGCAGCAGCCCGTGCAGATACGGCAGCACGCCGAACACCGGCTTGCCCGTCCGCGCGCGCAGCCAGTCGAGCCCTGGTTCGAGCAGCTTGAGGTCGCCGCGGAAGCGGTTGATCACGAAGCCGCGCACACGTGCGCGCTCGCTGTCCGACAGACATGCGAGCGTGCCGACCAGATGCGCGAACACGCCGCCGCGATCGATGTCGGCGACGAGCACGACCGGGCAGTCGACCCGCTCGGCAAACCCCATGTTCGCGATGTCGCCATCGCGCAGGTTGATCTCGGCCGGACTGCCGGCGCCTTCGACGATCACCGTGTCGTAACCGGCGCGCAGGCGCGCGTACGATTCGAGCACCGCATCGAACGCGACCGGCTTGTAGTCGTGATACGCCCGCGCGTCGAGGTTCATGCGCGCCTTGCCGTGAATGATCACCTGCGCGCCGCGGTCGCTCGTCGGTTTCAGCAGCACCGGATTGAAATCCGTATGCGGCGCAACGTCGGCGGCCAGCGCCTGCAGCGCCTGCGCACGGCCGATCTCGCCGCCATCGGCCGTCACCGCGCTGTTGAGCGCCATGTTCTGCGGCTTGAACGGGGCCACGCGCGCGCCGCCGCGGCGCGCGAGGCGGCACAGGCCCGCGACGAGCGTGCTCTTGCCCGCGTCGGACGTCGTGCCCTGGATCATCAGCGTGCCGCGCGGCCGCGGCTCGGGTGCATTCATCGTGTCAAAGGTCGTCGCGAAGCAAAGGCGGCATTATCGCCCGCGCCGGGTCGTGCGCGCCGTTACAATCACGCGATGATTCCGCACGACCTCACCTTCGTCCTCGGCGGCGCGCGCTCGGGCAAGAGCGCGCATGCCGAGCGGCTCGCCGCCGACAGCGGCCGCCCCGTTACCTACATCGCGACCGCCACCGCCACCGCCGCCGATGCCGATGCCGAATTCGCGCAGCGCATCGCGCATCACCGCGCGCGCCGGCCGGCCGAATGGGGGTTCGCCGACGCGCCCATCGATCTCGCGGGCACGCTCGCGCGGCTCGACGATCCGCACGCGTGCCTGCTCGTCGACTGCCTGACGCTGTGGCTCACGAACCTGCTGTGCCCCGCCGACGGCGAACCGCTCGACGATGCGCACTACGCGGCGCAGGTCGAGCGGCTCGAGCACGCGTTGCGCGGCGCACGCGCGAAGGTGATCGTCGTCAGCAACGAGATCGGGCTCGGCGTCGTGCCGCTCGGGTCGGTCACGCGCCGCTACGTCGACGAGCTCGGGCGCCTGAACCAGCGCGTCGCCGCGCTCGCGACGCGCGTCACGCTGCTGGTTGCCGGGCTGCCGCTCGACCTCAAGGCGGGAGCCCGGTCATGCTGATGCTGTCGCTGCCGGTCGTCGCGATGCTCGCGGTCGCGGCCGCGATCGTCGACCGCGCCATCGGCGAGCCGGCCGGCTGGCATCCGCTCGTCGCGTTCGGCCGCCTCGCCGCGCGCATCGAAGCCGCGTTGAACACGGGCCGGCGCGGCCGTGTGATCGGCGTCGCCGCGTGGCTCGCGGCGGTCGTGCCGCCGGTGGCCGTCGCGGCATGGCTCGTCGCCGTGCTGCCCTGGCCGTTCGCCGCTGCGCTGCACGTCGCGCTGCTGTGGTTCGCGCTCGGCGCGAAGAGCCTCGCCGAACACGTCGCGCCGATCGCCGCCGCGCTGCTGCGGCGCGACCTCGAAGCGGCACGCGCGCTGACCGCGCGCATCGTGTCGCGCGACACCAGCAACGCGGACAAAGGTGCGCTGTCGCGCGCGGCCGTCGAATCGGCGCTCGAAAACGGCAACGACGCGATCTTCGGCGCGCTCTTCTGGTTCGTCGTCGCGGGCGGGCCCGGCGCATTGCTGTTCCGGCTCGCGAACACGCTCGACGCAATGTGGGGCTACCGCACGCCGCGCTTCCTGACCTTCGGCTGGGCCGCCGCGCGCCTCGACGACGCGCTGAACTGGATGCCCGCGCGGCTCACCGCCGCGAGCTACGCGCTGCTCGGTGACACGGCCGCCGCATGGCGCTGCTGGCGCACGCAGGCGCGCCACTGGGACAGCCCGAACGCGGGCCCCGTGATGGCCGCGGGCGCCGGTAGCCTGAACGTGCAACTCGGCGGCCCGGCCGTCTATCACGGCGAAATCGAGGATCGCCCGGTGCTCGGCACCGGGGCCACGGCCACCGCCCTTCACATCGTCGCCGCGCTGTCGCTCGTCACGCGCACGCTCGCGCTGTGGCTCGCGCTGCTGGTCGCGAGCGGCGCACTCGTCATGGCCACCCATCATGTCTGATTCATCCATCGCGCACGGCGGCAACCTGCATGAAGCCGCCCGCCGCCACGGCATTCCGTACGACGCGTGGCTCGATCTGTCGACCGGCATCAATCCGGTCGGCTACCCGGTGCCCCCCGTGCCGGCCAACGCCTGGCGCCGGCTGCCCGACGACGGCGACGGCCTCGCGGCCTGCGCCGCGCAGTACTACCACGCGCCCGATCCCGCGCACGTGCTGCCGGTCGCCGGCAGCCAGGCCGCGATCCGCGCGTTGCCGGCGTTGCTGCCGGCCGGCGACGCCGGCGTCGCGGCGCTCGCGTACGGCGAATACGCACCCGCGTTCGCGCGCCACGGCCATCGCGTCGTCGCGCTCGACATCCACGCGGATACGCTGCCCGCGACGCTGCGTCACGTCATCGTCGGGAATCCGAACAATCCGACCGCCGAATTCGTGCCGACCGCGCGCCTGCTCGGCTGGCATGCGCAACTGGCGGCACGCGGCGGTACGCTGATCGTCGACGAAGCGTTCGCCGACACGGGCGCCGCCCCATCGCTCGCGCCGCACGCCGATCGTCCGGGGCTCGTCGTGCTGCGCTCGGTCGGCAAGTTCTTCGGGCTCGCCGGGATTCGCGCGGGCTTTGTGCTCGCGTGTCCCGCGCTGATCGCCGCGCTGCGCGACACGCTAGGCGCGTGGACGGTCGGCGGCCCCGCGCGCCACGCGGTCGCCGCGGCGTTCGCCGATCGCGCATGGCAAGCTGCCGCCCGCGAGCGGCTCGCGGCCAACGGCGAACGTTTGGCCGCACTGCTGCGCGCGCACGGCTTCGCGGTTCGCGCGACGCCGCTCTTCAGCTGGAGCGACGACCCGCGCGCCTCCGTGCTGCATGCCGCGCTTGCGGCACACGGAATCTGGACGCGGCACTTCCCGGCGCCGTCGAGCGTACGCATCGGCCTGCCGGCGAGCGAAGCCGAATGGCAGCGCCTCGGCGACGCGCTCGCGCAGTGCGTACCCCTGCTGCAGGCGTCCGCATGAGTCCGCGCATGTTCCGTCGGCTCGCGCCGGCCGCGCTGCTGACCGCGCTCGTTCATGCACCGCTCGTCCACGCCGACGTCTCGACGCGCGACGACGCCGGCAATACGGTCACGTTACCCGCGCCTGCCCAACGCGTGATCAGTCTCGCCCCGCACACGACCGAACTCGTCTACGCGGCCGGCGGCGGTGCGAAGCTCGTCGGCACCGTCACGTACAGCGACTATCCGCCCGCCGCGCAAGCGGTGCCGCGCGTCGGCGACAACAAGGCGCTCGACCTCGAACGCATCGCCGCGCTAAAGCCCGACCTGATCGTCGTCTGGCGGCACGGCAACGCCGAGCGGCAGACCGAAGCGCTGCGCGCGCTGCACATTCCGCTGTTCTTCAGTGAACCGAAGCATCTCGACGACGTATCGTCGTCGCTGCGCCGGCTCGGCACGCTGCTCGGCACGCAACCGACCGCCGATGCCGCCGCGGCCGCCTTCATGCGCGACATCGCGGCCCTGCGCGCACGCTACGCGGCACGCCCGCCCGTCTCGATGTTCTTCCAGGTGTGGGACCGCCCGCTGACGACGCTCAACGGCACGCACCTGATCAACGAAGTGTTCGAACTCTGCGGCGGCCGCAACGTATTTGCGTCGCTCAAGCCGCTCGCGCCGACCGTGACCGACGAAGCCGTGCTCGCGGCGAATCCGGAAGCGATCGTGACAACGAGCGCCGGGGCGACCCGTTCGAACGAACCGCTGCCGAGCCTCGCGCGCTGGCGTGCGTGGCCCGCGCTGACGGCCGTGGCGCGCAACAACCTGTTCGCGATCGACGGCGATCTGCTGACGCGGCCGTCGCCGCGCATCGCGCAGGGCGCGGCCGCGCTGTGCGAGGACCTGGATGCCGCGCGTGCGCGGCGGCCGGCGCGCTGATGTCCGGCGGCGGGCGGGTGCATCGCGCATCGATATCGGATGCGCCGGGTGAGCGCGACGGATCGGTCCTGCGCGGCGTCGGTCATCTGCAGACGCAACCGCGCCTACGCGTCCCAGTGCACGACTTCCGCTGCTTGTGCGTCGTCGTCCGCGCGCAGCCAGACGGCCCCGCCCGTCGGCACCGGCCGCGACAGCAGCGTATCGAGCGGCACACGCAATAGATGCGACGCGAACGCGCGGATCACGCCCGCATGCGTGACGACCCATTGCGGGCCGTCGAGCTTCGCCATCGCATCGGCCTGCCGCGCAATCCGCGCGACGAATCGCGCCACGCTTTCGCCGCCGTGCGCGCACGCATGCATCAGGTCGGCCGCCCATGCATCGAGTGCCGCGCGGTCGATATCGTCCCAGCGCTGCATTTCCCACGCGCCGAAATCCATTTCCTGCCAGTCGGCATCGCGCCGCAGCGGCACGTCGAGTGCCCGCGCGAGCCGTTCGGCAATCGACGCGCAGCGCGTCAGCGGGCTCGTCCAGACCTGTTCGGGCAACGGCGCGCCGAGTGTCGACAGATGCGCACACACGGCCTGCGCGCCGCCATCGGCCGATTCGGCGAGCGGCACGTCGCTGCGCCCGTAGCAGATGCCCGGCTCGATGCCGACGGCCGGATGGCGGATCAGGACGATGTCCATCCGAGCACCACGAGATAGATGGCCAATTCGCCCAATTGCTGCGCGAAACCGAGACAGTCGCCCGTATAACCGCCGATCCGCTTCACGAAGTAGCGGGCCAGCCACGCGCGCACCAGGACGAGCGCCACGCATGCGGCAACGCCCATGCGCCAGTCCGGCCAGAACAGCCACGGCAGTCCGAACACCGCCGCGACGCACGCCGCGCGTGCGCCCATCCGTTGCGCGACCGGCTTCGCCTTGCCTTCGGGCCGCACGTAGTCGAGCGTCATCAGCAGGCTCACGGCCATCGCGCGGCTCGCCGCATGCGCGGCGATCATCGTCCATGCGGCGCGCAGCGGCAGCATCGACGTCAGCGCCTGCCATTTCAGCCCGAGCGCGATCACGAGCGCGACCGCACCGAACGTGCCGATCCGCGAATCGTGCATGATGCGCAGCACGTCGTCGCGCGTGTAGCCGCCGCCGAACGCGTCGCAACTGTCGGCGAGGCCGTCTTCGTGGAAGGCGCCGGTCGCGAGCAGCGTCGCGGCCATCGACAGCCCGACCGCGATCGACGGTGGCAGCGCGCGCAGCGCGACGAGATAGACCAGCGCGCCCCATGCGCCGACGCAAGCGCCGACGAGCGGGAAATAGCGCGCGGCCTGGTCGAGATCGCCGGCCGCATAGCCGATCGAGCGCGGCACGGGCACGCGCGTGAAATAGCCGAGCGCGACGAAGAAGTAGCGCAGTTCGGCCCGCATGCCGCGCGCGCGCTCAGGCGTCACGATTGTCGACACCGGCGGATTCGAAACTCGCCATCTCGCTCAGGAACGCGGCCGCCGCGCGCACCAGCGGCAGCGCGAGCGCGGCGCCCGTGCCTTCGCCGAGCCGCAGGTCGAGCGCGAGCAGCGGCTTCGCGCCGAAATGCTCGAGCATGCGCCGATGGCCGGCCTCGTGCGACGTATGCGAGAACACGCAGTAGTCGCGCACGCCGGGCGCGATGCGCTCGGCGACGAGCAGCGCGGCGGTCGCGATGAAGCCGTCGACGAGGATCGTCATCCGCTCGCTCGCGGCCGCGAGGTACGCGCCCGTCATCATCGCGATCTCGAAGCCGCCGAACGTCGCGAGCACGTCGAGCGGCGCGATCGCATGCGAATGCTTGACGAGCGCGCGGCCGAGCACCGCGCGCTTGTGCGCGAGGCCCTGATCGTCGAGCCCCGTGCCGCGGCCGACGCATGCGTCGATCGGCACGTCGAGCAGACGGCTCATCAGGCACGCGGCCGACGACGTGTTCGCGATCCCCATCTCGCCGAAGCCGATCACGTTCGTGCCGAGCGACGCGTGCAGGCGAACGCGCGCCGCGCCGGCGGCCAGCGCGGCCATCGCCTCGTCGCGCGTCATCGCCGGCTGCGCCGCGAAGTTGCGCGTGCCGCGCGCGACCGGCAGCGACACCAGCCGGTCCGACAGCGGCAGCGGCGACGCGACGCCCGCATCGACGATCTCGAGCGTGCTCTGCGCGACACCCGAAAACGCGTTGATCGCCGCACCGCCGGCCAGGAAGTTCGCGACCATCTGCGCGGTCACCGCCTGCGGATAAGGACTGACGCCCTCGGCCGCGATCCCGTGGTCGCCCGCGAACACGATCGTCGCGGGCCGCTGCACGACCGGCCGCTCGGTGTGCTGGATCAGGCCGATCTGCAGCGCGACCGCCTCGAGCTGACCGAGGCTGCCGGGTGGCTTGGTCTTGTGGTCGATCACATGTTGGAGGCGCTTGCGCAGTGCGTCGTCGAGCGGCGCGATCGCGGGCGGGAATTGGGTCGGAGTCATCATCGAGGAGCCGTGTCGTGCGCGCGGCATGCGCCGCGCATCGGAAAAATCGGAACGGGAAACGTCATTGTCGCGCAGGCCATGCGGGCAGCAGCGCATCGCGGCCGTTCTCGCGGATCAGCACGAGCGGATAGCCGAACGCGTCGCTCGCGCGCTCGGGCGTCAGCACGTCGTGCACGCGGCCGGCCCACGCTTGGCCGCGGCCGTCGAGCAGCAGCGCATGCGTCGCGAAACGCCGCGCGAGATTCAGGTCGTGACACGAAAACACCACCGTGCGCGGGCCTGCCGCGAGCCACGCGGCGAGCGCGGTCAGGCAGTCGATCTGGTGATGCAGGTCGAGATGCGCGAGCGGTTCGTCGAGCAGCATCAGCGGCGCATCCTGGCACAGCGTCGCGGCCAGCGCGACCCGCTGCCGCTCGCCGCCCGACAGCGACATCACGTCGCGCGCCGCGAGCGAGCTCAGGTCGAACGTCGCCAGCGCATCGCGCGCGGCCGCGCGGTCGCCGTCGCGCTCCCAGCCCCAGCCGCCGAGATACGGAAAGCGGTTGAGCAGCACCGTGTCGAACACCGTCGCGCTGAACGCATCGTGCAATTGCTGCGGCATCAGCGCGCGGCGCTGCGCGAGGTGCTCGGGACGCCACGCGGCAAGCGGCCGGCCGTCGATCTCGACGTGTCCGCCGGCGGGCGGCTGCAATCCCGCGAGCGTGGCGAGCAGCGTCGTCTTGCCCGCGCCGTTCGGCCCGGCGACGCACCAGATCTCGCCGGGGCGGAACGCGTGCGTGAAGCGATCGAGCAGCGTGCGCGCGCCGGCCTTCAATGTCAGGTCGACGGCCCTGTAGTGCATGTCGCCGGCGGCGACGTACGGTGTGGCGCCCGTCATCGCATCGGCCTCCTCAGCAACATCCACAGGAACACCGGCACGCCGATCAACGCGGTCATCACGCCGACCGGCAGTTGCGCGGGCGCGATCGCGGTGCGCGCGAGCAGGTCGGCCGCCATCACGCCGCCACCGCCCGCGAGCATCGCGGCCGGCAGCAGCATCCGCTGGTCGTTGCCGAACGCGAGCCGCAGCGCATGCGGCACGACGAGCCCGACGAAGCCGATCGTGCCGGCCGTCGTCACGGCAGCGGCCGCGGCCAGCGACGCGACGAGATAGATCCGCACGCGCAGCCGCGCGACCGGTACGCCGAGCGCCTGCGCGGTCGCGTCGCCGCGCAGCAGCACGTTCAGTTGCGGCGCGGCCGGCAGCGCGACGCACGCGCTCAGCAACAGCGCGCCCCACGCGAACCACGGCGCCGTCGCGCCGTTCAGGTCGCCCGTCAGCCAGAAGATGATGCCGCGCAGCCGCGCATCGGGCGCGAGCGACAGCAACAGCGTGACGAGCGCGCCCCATCCCGCCGCGATCACGACGCCGGTGAGCAGCAGCCGCGGCGATGCGTCGCGCGATTCGCCGCGCCACAGCTCGCGTCTGGCGAGACCGAGCACGAGCGCGACCGAGACGAGCGAACCGGCGAACGCGGATGCGTCGACGAGCCACCACGCGCCGCCCGCGATCATCGCGACGAGCGCGAAGCCGGCCGCGCCGCCGGACACGCCCAGCACGTACGGCTCCGCGAGCGGATTGCGCAGCAGCACTTGCAACAACGCGCCGGCTAGCGCGAGCAGCGCGCCGCACGCGAAACCCGCGAGCGCGCGCGGCAGGCGCAGCGTGCGGACGATATCGGCAAACAGGGTATCGCCGCCGTGCGGCACGAGCGAAGCGAGTGCCTGCCACGGCGACATCGGCACGCTGCCGATCGACAGCGACGCGACGAACAGCAATGCGACCACGGCGGCCAGCGCGGCCCAGATGACAGTGGCGCGTGCGGCGCTCATGCGGCGCACGGCCGCGCGCCCGACGCACGGCGCATCCGCTTGCAGGGGCCGGCCGGGCGCGACGGGGGCGCGTGGCGGACGATTGGGGTCGGCATCGAAGAACGTTCCGTGAAGCATTGCGCGCCCCGCTTCCCCGCAGGCCGCGCGTCATGGAGCCCGTGCGGGCTCCCCGTCTCGGCCGGTATCCGGGCTGGCGGCGGTCCGGCTCGCCTTCCCGCGCGATGACGCGCAGTGGCCCGCGCCCGCGTGCGACCTGCACGCGAAACGCGCCCGAGCCGGCCTGCGTCATGCGACGCGGCCGCTTACCGTTGCGGGGGCAGCGCAGGTTGACGCGCTCGCGGAGCCCGCACCCTGCTTCCCGTTTAACCGCGCGTCCTGCGCGCGAGCACCGAGGCGGCGCCAGTTTAGGAGCCGGTCGCGCGAGCGTCAAGGAAGCGTCCGGAGACACGCGGGACGCGCCTATTCGCGGCAAGAAGCAGGGGTGTTACGACTGGAAACGTTACAGATGTCGGATTGCGCGTTATTCCGCGCTAAAATGCTGGGTCTTTAGAGGACGCAGCAAATGCTCAACGAACTCGAAACCCTATCTCAAAATATTGGCCGTCTGATTTCGCTGAACAAGCGCTATCACTCGGAACGGCTCGCGCTCGAGGAGCAGGTCGCGCAATTGCGCGCGGAAGCGGACACGGTCCGCGCGGAACTCGCGCAGCTGCGCGACGAACGCAATGCGCTCGCGGCCGAGCGCGACACGCTGTCGGCGAAGATCGACGACGCCCAGGTGAAACTGAACGCGATTCTCGAAAAGCTGCCGCGCTCGAAGAGCGCGGAGCAAGCCGACAACCAGCTCGACCTGCTGGATGCGCAGGCGCGCACGGATGGCGATGACGCGGCCAGCCACGGAGAACATGCATGAGCACCAAGCAGATCGAAGTCTCGATTCTCGGTCAGCCCTATCGGCTCGCCTGTTCGGCCGAGACCGAAGCGGCGCTGCTCGAAGCGGTCGCGCGCGTCGACGCCGAAATGTCGAAAATCCGCTCGAACAGCTCGGTACGCGGCACCGATCGCATCGCGGTGATGGCGGCGCTGTCGCTCGCATCGGAATTGCTGCGGCTGCAAACGAGCGTGCGGCATGGTGAAGCATTTCCGGCGGAGGAAATCCGTCGTACAATGCACCAGATGAACGAACAACTCGGTGCGGTGCTCGCACAGCACGAGACGCAGTAACGTTTCAAACGATGCGTCGATTCCGCTTGATCTCGACGGTCAACGGTGGTCAAATTGGCGCATCGAATCACAGTTCAGTCAGCTTCCCTGCCTGGTTCGCCAAGGTCATATATTCCTTGAACCAATGCCATGTGCACGGTTGCGGAAATTTGTAGCACGGGCGCGCGCGTCACTCTGTCTGATGTACCCGAAGTGCTGCTAACTGCGACCAATTCTGAACCTCAGGTTCAGGATGCCGGCCTAGCGGCCAAGGCGGGGGCCTATCCAACGGCATCGGGAATTTCCGATGCCGTTTCCTTTTGAGGGTCTGTTTGCATGCGGAACGCGCATGCGAATGCCCGAAATCGCTCGTCCCCCGAGGGGACGTCCTTGCGGGGCGCAGGCAAGAAGCGAGGAGCGCCGTGTGGCCGAGCCAGGCAAGTGACGAGCGACGCCGCCATACGGGCGATTTCGGGCATTCCCGTGGATTGAATTTTTAGTTTGGGTTGCCACGAGAACGGCCGTCCTCGTGGCAACGCATGCGCGTTCCGCATGCAAACAGACCCTCATGCCCATTCTGCGTCGATTACGATCCATGCAATACTGGCTGATGAAGTCCGAACCGGACGAAGCAAGCATCGACGATCTCGCCAACGCACCGCAGCGCTCGCTGCCGTGGACCGGCGTGCGCAACTATCAGGCGCGCAATTTCATGCGCGACACGATGAAGATCGGCGACGGCGTGCTGTTCTATCACTCGAGCTGCCCCGAGCCGGGCATCGCGGGCCTCGCCGAAGTATCGTCGACGCCCTACCCCGATCCGACGCAGTTCGATCCGAAAAGCCCCTATTACGATCCGAAATCGACGCAGGAAGCGCCACGCTGGCTGCTCGTCGACGTGCGCTTCGTGAAGAAGTCGCCGCTCGTGCCGCTCGCCGCGCTGCGCGAGCACGACGAGCTGGCCGACATGCGCGTGCTCGCCCGCGGCAACCGGCTGTCGATCACGCCGGTCACGCGGGCGGAATGGCGCTTCATCACCGAAAAGTTGATGAAGTAGGCCGCGCGCCAAAGGTCAAATCTGGTCAGTACACGCCGCCGCGACGGAACTCGCGGCCGGTTCGCACGGCCTAAGCAACCGCTGTCGGCCGATCGGGCCGGCTGTCGTTTTTTTCGTCGCGCGGTACGCCCGCGTCGTGCACGCGTGATCCGCGTGCGCGCCCTCGCACAAGGAGTCCAACAATGACCAAGAAATCCGCACTCGCGCTGTCGCTCGCCCTTGCCGCCGCCGTTCCCGTCGCGCTGACGCTCGCGTCGCCCGCCGCGCACGCCCAGACGGCGAACCCGCACTTTCCGGAGCCGGCGGGCGTGCTGTCGCTTTCGTCGCAGGCCAGTGCCGACGTGCCGCAGGACATCATTCATATCACGCTGTTCTACGAGCAGCAGGCCAAGGATCCGGGCAGCCTCACCGCGCAGCTGAACCAGCGCGCGGACGCGGCGCTGTCGCAGGCGAAGGGCGTGTCGGGCGTCACCGCGCATACGGGTGCGTTCTCCGTGTATCCGAGCACCGATCGCGACGGCAAGATCTCCGCATGGCGCGGCCGCACCGAGGTCGCGCTCGAATCGCGCGATTTCGCCGCGGCGTCGAAGCTGGCAGGCCAGTTGTCGAACCTGATGCAGGTCGCGAACGTCGAGTTCTCGTTGTCGCCGGAAGCGCAGCGCGCGGCCGAGCAAAAGCTCACGACGGAAGCGATCAAGTCGTTCCGCGCCCGCGCGGACGAAGCCGCGAAGGCGTTCGGCTACAGCAGCTACACGATCCGCGACGTGAACGTCGGCAGCGGCCGCAACGTGCAGCCGTACACGCGCATGATGGCGATGGCCGCGGCGCCGATGGACAGCGCGAAGATGAGCGCGCCGATCGCGGTCGAAGGCGGCAAGGCCACCGTGTCGGTCACCGTCAACGGCTCCGTGCAGATGAAGTAACGCGCGTCGCGCAGTTGTCGGAAACGAAAACGCCGGCCCGAGGGCCGGCGTTTTTCATGTACATCCGCGCAGCCGATGCACGCGCCGATCACGCGTGCATCGATACCGCGTCACGTAATCACTTCATGCAGCCGCATTCGCGTTCGCCGCGCGGCGGCGATACGCCCAGACCATCATCGCGATCCCCGCGACGATCATCGGCAGCGACAGCCACTGCCCCATCGACAGGCCGAGCGCCAGCAGACCGAGGAAGTCGTCGGGTTCGCGCGCGAACTCGACCGTGAAGCGCGCGAGGCCATAACCGATCAGGAACAGTGCCGATATCGCGCCCATCGGCCGCGGCTTGCGCGCGAACAGGAACAGCACGAAGAACAGTGCGATACCTTCGAGCGCGATTTCATAGAGCTGCGAAGGATGGCGCGGCAGCATCTGGTATTGCATGAACACGTCGGCGAGATGCCACTTCTCGACGAGTGCCGGATGCTTCGGCAGCCATGCCGCATCGTCGCGCATCGCGCCCGGGAACAGCATCGCCCACGGCGCCGTCGGATCGGTCACGCGGCCCCACAGTTCGCCGTTGATGAAGTTGCCGAGCCGCCCCGCCGCGAGCCCGGTCGGCACCATCGGCGCGACGAAATCGGTGACCTGCAGCCAGTGCCGCTTGCGCTGCCACGCGAACAGCATCATCGCGAGCGTCACGCCGAGGAAGCCGCCGTGAAACGACATGCCGCCTTCCCACACCTTGAACACGTCGAGCGGGTGCGAAAAGTAGAAATCGGCCTTGTAGAACAGCACGTAGCCGAGCCGGCCGCCGAGCACGGTGCCCAGCACGCCGTAGAACATCATGTCGTCGATGTCCTTCGCGGTCCAGCCCTGCGCCGCGACGTACGGCAGCTTCAGGCGGATCCGGCCGACGACGATCGCCGCGATGAAGCCGACGAGATACATGAGGCCGTACCAGCGCACGGCCAGCGGCCCGAGATGGATCGCAACGGGGTCGAAATTCGGGTGAATGATCATGGGTTAGCGAAGAAGTTTTCGAATACGGTACGGCCGTCGCACGCGCAGCACCGCGCGTTGGACGGCGCCCGCGCGCCATCGTTCACGTCACGCGGCAAGACCTTGTGCGCGCACGACGTCGATGAAGCCGGCGAGCACGGGGCTCACGTCGCCGGTGCGCCACACGAGCCCCGTCTCGACGACCGGCGCAGAGCCGGCGAGCGGCCGGTAGACCACGCCGGTGCGCCGCAGGTTACGCAGCGATTGCGGCACCAGTGCGACGCCCATGCCGGCCGACACGAGGCTGACGATCGTCTGCATCTGGATCGCCTCCTGGCCGATGCGCGGGGTTGCCCCCGCCGCGCCGTAGCAGCCCGTAATGATGTCATAAAAGCCGGGCGCCAAACGGCGCGGAAAGATCACGAGCGGCAACGCGGCGACATCGGCAAGCTGCACGGGCACGTCCTCGGGCGCATCGGACGCCCCGGCCGGCATCGCGACCACCAGCGGCTCGCGCACGACCGGCAGGTACGACAGCCCGGCCGCGTGACGCGGCGGCACGGGCGGAATGACGAGCCCGGCGTCGATGCGCCCGGCGACGAGTTCGTCGATCTGCACGTCGCTCGTCGCTTCGGCGAGCTGCAACCGCACCTGCGGGTAGCGCGCGCCGAACGCACGCAGCAAAGACGGCAACAGCCCGTAATCGGCGGTCGACACGAATGCGAGCGACAGCGAGCCGGCCTCCCCGCGTGCGAGCCGTCGCGCGAGCGGCGGCAGTGCATCGGCCGACGCCAGCAGCCGGTGCACGTCCGGCAACAACGCCGCGCCGACCGCCGTCAGCGCCACCGAGCGCTTGGTGCGCACGAACAGCGCGACGCCCAACGCGTCCTCGAGCGCGCGGATCGCCTGCGACAGCGGCGGCTGCGTCATCGACAGGCGCTCGGCCGCGCGACCGAAGTGGCGCTCGTCGGCGACGGTCGCGAAATAGCGCCACTGGCGCAGGTCGGGGATCGGATCGGCCATGTTCAACTCATTCGAAAAACGACTTAATAGGCGACAAATAATATATTGGACATCCCAATCGGGAAACTCCATGCTTGTTCGATCCGAACCGGCGCGCCCTTCAGGGTGACGCCCATACAACGATGGAGTCCCCCATGTCGTACAACCGCCGCTCGAAGCACATCACGCAAGGCGTGGCCCGTTCGCCGAACCGCTCGATGTATTACGCCCTCGGCTACCAGAAGGACGATTTCGACAAACCGATGGTCGGCATCGCGAACGGCCACTCGACGATCACGCCGTGCAATTCCGGCCTGCAGCGCCTGTCGGACGCGGCCGTGGATGCCGTGAAGGCGGCCGGCGCGAATCCGCAGATCTTCGGCACGCCGACGATTTCGGACGGCATGTCGATGGGCACCGAAGGGATGAAGTATTCGCTCGTGTCGCGCGAAGTGATCGCCGACTGCATCGAGACCTGCGTGCAGGGCCAGTGGATGGACGGCGTGGTGGTGGTCGGCGGCTGCGACAAGAACATGCCGGGCGGCATGATCGCGCTCGCGCGCCTGAACGTGCCGGGCATCTACGTGTACGGCGGCACGATCCGCCCGGGCAACTGGAAAGGCCGCGACCTGACGATCGTGTCGTCGTTCGAGGCCGTCGGCGAATTCACCGCGGGCCGGATGTCGCAGGAGGATTTCGAAGGCGTCGAGAAGAACGCGTGCCCGACGTCGGGTTCGTGCGGCGGCATGTACACCGCGAACACGATGAGCTCGTCGTTCGAGGCGCTCGGGATGTCGCTGCTGTATTCGTCGACGATGGCGAACCCCGACCAGGAGAAAGTCGATTCGGCCGCCGAATCGGCGCGCGTGCTAGTCGAGGCGGTGAAGCGCGACCTGAAGCCGCGCGACATCATCACGAAGGAATCGATCGAGAACGCGGTGTCGCTGATCATGGCCACCGGCGGCTCGACCAACGCGGTGCTGCACTATCTCGCGATCGCGCACGCGGCCGAGGTCGACTGGACGATCGACGACTTCGAGCGCATCCGCAAGCGCGTGCCGGTGATCTGCGACCTGAAGCCGTCCGGAAAGTACGTCGCGACCGACCTGCACCGGGCCGGCGGGATTCCGCAGGTGCTGAAGATCCTGCTCGATGCGGGGCTGCTGCACGGCGACTGCATGACGATCACCGGCCGCACGATCGCCGACGAGCTGAAGGACGTGCCGAGCGTGCCGCGCGCGGATCAGCACGTGATCTTCCCGATCGACCGCGCGCTGTACAAGGAAGGCCACCTGGCGATCCTGAAGGGCAATCTCGCGGAAGACGGTGCGGTCGCGAAAATCACCGGCCTGAAGAACCCGGTGATCACGGGCCCGGCGCGCGTGTTCGACGACGAGCAGAGCGCGATGGACGCGATCCTCGGCGACCGGATCCGCGCGGGCGACATCCTCGTGCTGCGCTACCTCGGCCCGCAGGGCGGCCCCGGCATGCCGGAAATGCTCGCGCCGACTTCCGTGATCATCGGCAAGGGGCTCGGCGAATCGGTCGGCTTCATCACGGACGGCCGCTTCTCGGGCGGCACCTGGGGCATGGTGGTCGGCCACGTCGCGCCGGAGGCGTTCGTCGGCGGCACGATCGCGCTGGTGCAGGAAGGCGATTCGATCACGATCGACGCGCACCGGCTGCTGCTGCAACTGAACGTCGACGAGGCGGAACTCGCACGCCGCCGCGCCGCGTGGCGGCAACCGGCGCCGCGCTATACGCGCGGGGTGCTCGCCAAATTCGCGGCGCTCGCGCGGCCGGCGAACCAGGGGGCGGTCACGGGCTGAGGCAGGGACACCATCGCATGCGGCCCCGATAAACGGGGGCCGCCTGGGGAACGCGCAAAACCTGCTTCCCCTTTGCTTCTATAATGCGCGGACCATGAAGCCGGCCGTCCCCGCCGGCGGAGAACCGCATGAAACAGACGATATTGCGCGTGCTGCTCGCGACGCTGCTGACCGGCAGCGCGGCGGCGGCGCGTGCCGACCAGGCCGACGGACTCGCCCTGGCGCAGCGCAGGAACTGCATGGCCTGCCATGCGATCGGCAAGCCGCTGATGGGCCCGGCGTTTCGCGACATCGCCGGCAAGTACGCGGCGCGTGGCGATGCGGTCGATTACCTCGCGCAATCGATCGTGAAAGGCAGCGTCGGCGTGTGGGGCAGCGTGCCGATGCCCGCCAATACGCAACTGACGAGCACCGAAGCGCACACGCTCGCGCAGTGGGTGCTGTCGGTACGCTGAACCGGATAGCGGCGCGGCGCCCCCCGTCGGGTGCAGGGCGCCGCAAGAAGGCAGCCCTGTAACGACCGGCCGGCGGCTTCACAGGCGCTTACCGCACCTGCTCCCCGTTCGCGAACGATGGCCCGTTCAGCCGGAATGACCGGCGCGACGACGGGCGATCTCTTCATCGACCGCATCGCGCACCCAGTCCATCACCTCGGTTTCCAGCGCGAGCGCGACTTCGCGCGTGACTTGGCCGACCAGCCAGGCCGAATGCTCGTGCAGCGCATCGCGACAACGCGCTTCGATGGCCTCGCGCCCGGCCCCGGTCAGATAATTCGTCAGGCGATTGCGCAGCCGTTCGGCGACGTGCTGTGCATCTTCCGGCGTCAGCCCGTCCGCGGCCTGCGCATCCGGCTGCGGCGCTGCGCTCGGCAGGACCGCCTCCGGCATCGCCGTATCGGGCGCGTGCCCGGCCGCTTCGTGCACCATCGCGGCGAACGTGGGCTGCGGCAGGTCGTCATTGACCAGCGACGAGCGCAGCGGCGCCATCGTCGCCCCGGCCTCTTCGGCGACCACGCGCTCCGCGGCGCCGGGTTCGGCCGGCGCATCGGTCTCGCCCGCGGCGGCCGGCGTCGCCACGTCGCCCGGCAGCTCGACGGCCGGCACGTGCGGCGTCGGGACGCGTTCGACCACGACGGAATCGGGGTCGGCTTCGGTTTGACGGGAATCGGCCGGCGCGGCAGCGGCGGCGCCCGGTGCGATCACGTCGGTGAGCACCGGAATCGCCGCGCGGTCGTGCGGCGCGGCGGCGGCGGACGCGGACGAACGCGCCGACGCCGGCTTGCCCGGCACCAGCACGTCGGTCAGTGTCGGGATCGAGGATGAATCGGCTTCTGTCACGGGAACACTCCGTCGACGGTTGCGGCTAGCCGCCCTGCTTGTAATTGTTCAGCGCGTAGCCGCGGTCGCGGTAGAACCGGTAGCGGGCGCGGCCCGCGGCCAGCTCGTCCGGCGCGTTGCCGACCACTTCGAGCAGGCGCTCGAAGCGGGCGAACTGCGCGGGCACGGTCGCGCCGAGGTTCAGCAGCACGTGATGATGCGGCGCGCGATCGAGATCGGCGGCCAGCACGATCGGCGTGCCGGCTGCATGCTCGCTGTCGACGCCGCAATGCGGGATGAAATCGAGCGGCGAGAACGTCCAGAGCCGCTCGTCGAGCGCGCGCAGGCGCGCGGGCTCCGCGAGCACGACGACCGGCTGCCCGGCCTGATAGGCCTTGCGCAGCAGCCGGCACGCGTACGCGAGCGAATCGCCGACGTTCGAGTGGAAATCGATCCGCGTCATGGCCCGCGCACCCGCAGCGTCGTCAGCCCCGCCATCACTGGCCGGCGCGGTCGATCAGGAACTGCGCGAGCAACGGCACCGGACGGCCCGTCGCGCCCTTCGCGGCACCGCCCTTCCACGCGGTGCCCGCGATGTCGAGGTGGGCCCACGGGTAGCTCTCGGTGAAGCGCGACAGGAAGCACGCGGCCGTCACGGCGCCGGCCGGGCGCCCGCCGATGTTCGCGAGATCCGCGAAATTCGACTTCAGCTGATCCTGGTACTCGTCGTCGAGCGGCATGCGCCATGCCGGGTCGTTCGCCTCGCGCGACGCGTCGAGCAGTTCGCCCGCGAGCGCGTCGTTCGTCGAGAACAGCCCGCTGTTGTGGCCGCCCAGCGCGATCACGCAGGCGCCCGTCAGCGTCGCGACGTCGATCACGGCGGCCGGCTTGAAACGCTCGGCGTACGTGAGTGCGTCGCACAGGATCAGGCGGCCTTCGGCGTCGGTGTTCAGCACCTCGATCGTCAGCCCCTTCATGCTGGTGACGATGTCGCCCGGCTTCGTCGCATTGCCGCCCGGCATGTTCTCGCAGGTCGGCACGATCGCGACGACGTTGATCTTCAGGCCCATCTCGGCGACCGCGCGAATCGTGCCGAGCACCGAGCCCGCGCCGCACATGTCGTACTTCATCTCGTCCATGCCCTCGCCCGGCTTCAGCGAGATGCCGCCCGTATCGAACGTGATGCCCTTGCCGACCAGCACGACCGGCGCGGCCTTCGCGGCGGCGCCCTGGTAGTGCAGCACGATGAACTGCGGCGGCTCGACCGACGCGCGCGCGACCGACAGGAACGACCCCATCTTCAGCGCCTGGATCTGCTTGAGCCCGAGGACTTCGGCCTTCAGGCCCCAATCCTTCGCGATCTTCTTCGCGGTGTTGCCGAGATAGGTCGGCGTGCAGACGTTGCCCGGCAGGTTGCCGAGGTCGCGGGTGAGATCCATCCCGTTCGCAAGCGCGACGGCCTGCTTGACCGCGACCTTCGCGGCCTTTTCGTCCGCCGGGTCGACGCTGAACACGACGCGCTTGAGCGTGTGCGACGCCGGTTCCGGCTTGCTCTTCATCTGCGTGAAGCGGTAGGTCTCGTTGCGCAGCGCGAGGATCGCGGCGCGCACGCCCCAGTCGGAGCTGCGCTCGTCGACCGGCAGTTGCGCGAGCGAGAACGTGACCTGGACGACCTTGGTCGCCAGCAGCGCGCGCCAGGCGGCCGTCACCGCATCGTTATAGGCTTTCTGATTGAAAGCATCCTGCTTGCCGAGCCCGACCAGCAGCACGCGCGACGCGCCGATGCCCGACACTTCGTGCAGGAACAGCGTCTTGCCGCGCTTGCCGTCCATGTCGCCGGCCTTCACCACGCGCGAGATCAGTCCCTTGGTGGCCGTGTCGATGTCGAGCGCCGCGCCCGACAGGGTCTGCGCCTCGAAGATGCCGAGCACGATGCAGTCGGACTTCCCGGTCAGGAACCCCTTGGCCTCGCCTTTGCTCCAATCACAGCCTTTTATGCTAAAGTCCATCGCGCTTGTCCTCGGATAAAATCTGGGCTAAGGATGAAAGCCGCAATTATCCGCTATTTTTCCCGTGGCGGCGCGAGCGCTCCACCACGCGTGCGCAGCCTCCCGCCCTCTTCTCATCAAGAATGATCTTCGAACGCTCCCTCCAGCGCGAGCTTGCGTATACGGCTGGCGCCGTGTTCATGGTGCTGCTCACGATCATGCTCACGACGATGATGATTCGCATCGTCGGCTACGCCGCGTCCGGCGAAATCGATCCGCGGGACGTGCTCGTGCTGATCGGCCTGACCGTGATCGGCTATCTCGCCGTGATGCTCGTCGTCACGCTGTTCGTGTCGATCCTGTTCGTGCTGACCCGGTGGTACCGGGACTCCGAAATGGTGGTGTGGCTCGCGTCCGGCGTGAGCCTCACGCGCCTCATCAAACCGATCGGCGTGTTCGCCGCGCCGATCATCCTGCTGATCACCTTCTTCGCGTTCGTCGGCTGGCCGTGGTCGAACCAGCAGAGCAAGATGATCAAGGCGCGCTTCCAGCAGCGCGACGAAATCTCGCTGCTCGCGCCGGGCCAGTTCCGCGAATCGGCCGCGAACCATCGCGTGTTCTTCATCGAGAAGATGTCGCCGGACCAGAGCAAGGTCCAGAACGTGTTCGTCACGTCGACGGAAAACGGCAAGGTCAACGTGGTCGTGTCGCAGACGGGCCATACGGAAACCTCGAAGGACGGCGATCGCTTCGTCGTCCTCGAGGACGGCCGCCGCTACGACGGCACGCCCGGCCAGCCGAACTTCAAGATCATGGAGTTCGAGCGCTACGGCGTGAAGATCACGAGCAAGCCCGTCACCAACGTGCAGACCACCAACAGCACGCCCACGCCCGACCTGTTGCGCAACCCGACGCGCGACAACCTCGCGGAATTCGCGTGGCGCGCGGGGCTGCCGCTGATCGCGATCAACCTGATGGTGCTCGGCATCCCGCTCTCGTACCAGAACCCGCGCCGCAGCCGCACGATCAACCTCGTGATGGCCGTGCTGATCTACCTCACGTACTCGAACCTGCTGAACGTCGTGCAGGCGCAGATCGAGCAGGGCAAGATGTCGTTCGGCGTCGGGCTCGTCGGGCTGCACGTCATCGTCGCGGCGATCGTCGCGTTCATTTTCTGGTTGCGCGTGCGCAATCGTCCGTTGTTGACACGCGCGCTGTTCGGCCGCTCGGGAGCATGATCGATGCGGCTCTATGAAAAGTACTTCGCGCGACAGATCTACATCACGTTCATCTTCATCCTGTTCGCGTTCTCGGGTCTGTTCTTCTTCTTCGACCTGATCAGCGAGCTGAACTCGGTCGGGCACGGCAACTACAAGTTCGGTTACGCGGTGCTGCGCGTCGCGCTGCAGACGCCGTCGCGCTTCTACGAGATCATCCCGGTCGCCGCGCTGATCAGCGCGATCTACGTGTTCGCGCAGATGGCCGCGAACTCGGAATTCACGATCTTCCGCGTGTCGGGCCTCGCGACCAACCAGGCGCTGCGCTCGCTGCTGAAGATCGGCGTGCCGCTCGTGATCGTCACCTACCTGATCGGCGAATTCGTCGGCCCGTACGCCGACCAGTTGTCCGAACGCGTGCGGCTGCAGGCGCTCGGCGCATCGGTGTCGTCGAACTTCCAGTCGGGCGTGTGGGTGAAGGACACGCTCGCGGCCCGCGAGAACGGCGAGCAGGTCACGCGCTTCGTCAACGTCGGCAGCCTGTCGCCCGACTCGACGATCAGCAACGTGCGCATCTACGAATTCGACTCGAAATTCCAGCTGCGGAACGTGCGCATCGCGCAGACGGGCCGCTACGAGCCGCCCGGCCACTGGCTGCTGAAGGGCGTCACCGAGACGGAGCTGACGCCGATCAAGCCGATCAGCGGCCAGCCGGCCGATGCGCTGAACCCCGTGTACCGGTCGCAGCAGGTGTCGCTGCCCGAATACCGGCTGCGCTCCGACCTGACGCCGCAGATCCTGTCGGTGCTGCTCGTGTCGCCGGAGCGCATGTCGATCATCAACCTGTTCCGCTACATCCAGCACTTGCGCGAGAACCAGCAGGACACGCAGCGCTACGACATCGCACTGTGGCGCAAGCTGCTGTATCCGTTCGCGGTGTTCGTGATGCTCGTGCTGTCGCTGCCGTTCGCGTACCTGCATACGCGCGCCGGCGTGGTCGGCGTGAAGGTGTTCGGCGGCATCATGCTCGGCATGAGCTTCCAGCTGCTCAACACGCTGTTCTCGCACATCGGCACGCTGAATACGTGGCCCGCGCCGCTCACCGCGGCGACGCCGGGCCTCATCTATCTCGCGCTCGGCCTGTTCGCGCTCAAGTGGGTCGACCGGCACTGAGCGCCGCGTCGCGACGGAGGCTTCGACATGCATTCGCACGGTATCGTCCTGTTCGGCCACGGCGCCCGCGACCCGCGCTGGGCCGAGCCGTTCGAGCGGCTGGCCGCGCGGCTGCGCGGCGCCGGCTCCCCTGCCGCGCAGGTGTCGCTCGCCTTCCTCGAACTGATGACGCCGTCGCTCGGTGACGCCGTGGCCGCGCAAGTCGCGGCCGGCTGCACGCGCATCACCGTGGTGCCCGTATTCTTCGGCCAGGGCGGCCATGTCCGCCGCGACCTGCCGCAGCTCGTCGACGCATGCCGCGCCGCGCATCCGGGCGTCGAGATCCGCTGCGCGACGGCCGTCGGCGAAGACGACGGCGTGCTCGACGCGGTCGCGCGCTATTGCGTCGGGCAACTCGGCGGCGACGCGTAGGCCGCGCTTTCCGCGCAGCCAAAGAAAAAGCGCTGGCGGTTGCCAGCGCTTTTTTCGTTTCGGACCGCGTTCGAGCCGCGCTCAGGCGGCATTGCGCACCGGAGCACCCGCCTGCGCCAGCCGTGCGCGTTCGGCGAATGCATCGCCGATCATCAGCAGGCTCGGTTCCGCCGGATCGAGCCACGCCTGCGCGTCGCCGGCCGCCATCTGCGCGAGCGTGAGCGTCAGCGTGCGTTCGCGCGCGGTGCTGCAGGCCTCGACGATCGCCACCGGCGTCGCGGGCGCACGGCCGGCGTCGATCAGTTCCTGCGCGATGCCGGGCGCGCTGTCGCGGCCCATGTAGTAGACGATCGAATCGGCACGCGCGGCTTCGCGGATCTCGTCGCTGCCCGGCGCGCGGCTGTGCGTCGCGAACGCGACGCTGCGCGACACGCCGCGCAACGTGAGCGAACGCTTGAGCGTCGCCGCGCCGGCCAGCGCCGCGGTGATGCCCGGCACGACCTCGTAGTCGATGCCGGCCGCCTCGAGCGCGCGCATTTCCTCTTCGGCGCGGCCGAACAGCATCGGATCGCCACCCTTCAGCCGCACGACGCACGCGTGCTCGCGCGCCGCGTCGACGATCTGCTTGTTGATGAAATGCTGCGCGGTCGAGCGCTGCCCGCAGCGCTTGCCGACCGCGATCTTGCGCGCGTTCGGCGCATAGTCGAGCATCGCGGGCTCGACGAGCGCGTCGTGCAGCACGACGTCGGCCTGCTCGAGCAGCCGCATGCCGCGCACCGTGATGAGGTCCGCGGCGCCCGGCCCTGCTCCGATCAGATACACCTTGCCCATGTTTGTCGCTTCGTTAGGGTCCTGCCGCGGCGGCCGGTTCGCCGCCGCGCCGATTGACGATTACGCCGAGAACGCGCGGATCATGCCCGCGGCGACCGTGTGGTGGGTCGCCTCGTCGATCAGCACGAACGCGCCCGTACCGGGATGCGCATCGTAGGTGTCGCAGACGATCGGCTTCTGCAGCGTCAGCGCCACGCGGCCGATGTCGTTCATCTTCAGTTCCTGACGGTCGGTCGCGTGCGACAGCGTATGCACGTCGAGCACCTGCTTGACCGCGCCGATCTTCGCGAACACCGTGCTGGTGGTCTGCTTCAGCAGGTACTTGCGCTGCGGCGACAGCGGCGCCTCGTCGAACCAGCACAGGTCGGCCTCGAGCTTCTTGGCCGGCTCGACCGGCTCGGCGGTCGTGACGAGCATGTCGCCGCGCGACACGTCGACATCCTGTTCGAGACGGATCGTCACGGTCTGGCCCGCGAACGCGTGCGCAACCGCCGCGGTGCCGCCGGGCACCGGCGCGACGATCTCGGCCACCGTCGCGGTGCGGTTCGACGGCAGCACGACGATCTCGTCGCCGACCTTCACTTCGCCCGACTCGATCCGGCCCATGTAGCCGCGGAAATCGTCGGCCGAGCTGCCGTCCTGGCGCGCGACCCACTGCACCGGGAAGCGCAGCGCGTCATGCGCCTGCGTCTCGACCGGCAGCGATTCGAGCACGTCGAGGAGCGGCTCGCCCGCGTACCACGGCATGCGCTCGCTCGCGCCGACGATGTTGTCGCCCTTGAGCGCCGACACCGGCACGAAGCGCACGTCGGTCAGGCCGAGTTGCTTCGCGAGCGCGACGTACGCGTCGCGGATCTCGTTGAAGCGCGCCTCGCTGTAGTCGACGAGGTCCATCTTGTTGATCGCGACGATCACGTGCTGCAACCCGAGCAGCTTGACGATCGCGCTGTGGCGCTTGGTCTGCGGCAGGAGTTGCACGACGCCGTTCTCGACCGTGATGCGCGTCGCGTCGACCAGGATGATCGCCGCGTGCGCGGTCGACGCGCCCGTCACCATGTTGCGCGTGTACTGCTCGTGGCCCGGCGTGTCGGCGATGATGAACTTGCGCTTCGCGGTCGCGAAGTAGCGGTACGCGACGTCGATCGTGATGCCCTGCTCGCGCTCGGCTTCCAGACCGTCCGTCAGCAGCGCGAGGTCCAGTTCGTCGCCGACCGTGCGCTTGTTCTTCGCGCGCGACAGCGCGGACAGCTGATCGGACAGCACGGCCTTGCTGTCGTACAGCAGGCGGCCGATCAGCGTGCTCTTGCCGTCGTCGACGCTGCCCGCGGTGATGAAGCGCAACACGCCGAGGTCTTCGGTGTTCTCGATGATGCTCATGATGTGAATGTCCTCGTGTGCTTCAGAAATAACCTTGCTTCTTGCGCTGTTCCATCGCGGCTTCGGAGGCCTGATCGTCCATCCGGGTCGCGCCGCGCTCGGTGATCTCGGTCACCGCCGTCTCGGCGATGATCTTCTCGACGTCGTCCGCGTCGCTCTCGACCGGGCACGTGCAGCTGATGTCGCCGACCGTGCGGAAGCGCACCTGCGCCAGCTCGCTCGTCTCGCCGTCACGCATCGGCGTGAGCGGCGTGACCGGCACGAGCAGCCCGTTGCGGCGCACGATCTCGCGCTGGTGCGCGTAGTAGATCGACGGCAATTCGAGGTTTTCGCGCGCGATGTACTGCCACACGTCGAGCTCGGTCCAGTTCGAGATCGGGAACACGCGCAGGTGCTCGCCCTTGTGCAGGCGGGCGTTGTACAGGCTCCACAGCTCCGGGCGCTGCGCCTTCGGGTCCCACTGGCCAAATTCGTCACGGAACGAGAAGATGCGCTCCTTCGCGCGCGCCTTCTCTTCGTCGCGGCGCGCGCCGCCGATCAGCGCCGTGTAACCGTGCTGCTCGATCGTTTCCAGCAGCGTGACGGCCTGCGCGGCGTTGCGCGAATCGGTTTCGCGGCGCAGCACGACCGTGCCGCGCTTGATCGAATCCTCGACGTGGCCGACCACCAGCTCGGCGCCGAGCTCTTGCGCACGGCGGTCGCGGAAGTCGATCACTTCCTCGTAGTTGTGGCCCGTGTCGATGTGCACGAGCGGGAACGGCAGCGTCGTCTTGCGGTTCGCGCCGAGGCCGAACGCCTTCAGCGCGAGGTGCAGCACGACGACCGAGTCCTTGCCGCCCGAGAACAGCAGTGCCGGCTTGCTGCATTCGGCAACCAGTTCGCGCAGGATGTGGATCGACTCGGCTTCGAGCCAGTCGAGGTGGCCCATGCGGCTGTCGGCGCCGGTGGGCGGGGCAAAGGCGGATTGCTCGAGCGTCGTGCTCATGATTTCAGTCCTTCTCTTCTGGGTTCGTGCCGCCCGCTGTCGCGGGCGACGCAATATTCAGTTTCTTGTCGGCTTTCAGTGCGCGGCGCCGGCTTCGGCATTCGCGGGAATCGGCGTGATCGTCGTGATGTGCAGCCCGCATTCCTTCGTGTCGCGCGACTCCCACCACCAGCGGCCCGCGCGGCTGTCCTCGCCGGGGCGGATCGCACGCGTACACGGCTCGCAGCCGATGCTCGGGTAGCCGCGCGCATGCAGCGGATTGACCGGCACGTCAAACGCCTTAAGGTACGCCCACACGTCGGCTTCCGTCCAGTCGGCGAGCGGGTTGTACTTCGCGATCCCGCGCGCTTCGTCCTGTTCTTCCTCGTGCAGCTCCGCGCGCGTGACCGACTGCTCGCGGCGCTGGCCCGTCACCCACGCGCCGACGTCGGCCAGCGCACGGTTCAGCGGCTCGACCTTGCGGATGTGGCAGCACGACTTGCGCAGCTCGACGCTCTCGTAGAACGCATTCAGGCCGTGCTCGGCAACGTACCGGTCGACCGCGTCCTGCTGCGGATGGAACTGCTCGATCTCGTAGCCGTAGCGCTCGCGCACCCGGTCGATCATGCCGAGCGTTTCCGCGTGCAGGCGGCCCGTGTTCAGCGAGAAGATGCCGATCGGCACGCCCTTCGACAGGATCGCGTGCGTGAGCAGCATGTCTTCCGCGGCGAGGCTGCTCGCGAACTTCACCTTGTCGTGACGCTCGCCGATCTGCGCGAGCAGCGCGTCGAGGCGCTCGACCTTCGCGGCGAGTTCCGGCGTCAGCGCGGTGGCGGTCGCGGTGCTCATGCGCTCACCTTGGCGTCGGACGCGGCCTCGCGGCGGCGGAACAGCGGCGCCGGCTCGTCGAATGCGCCCTGGTAACGCTGCGTGAATTCGGTGAACGCATTCAGCGCGTCGTGGATGTCCTTGTCGGCACGCACCGCGAACGCGTCGAAGCCGCAACGCGACATGTACAGCAACTGGTCGCGCAGCACGTCGCCGATCGCGCGCAGCTCGCCGGTCCAGCCATGACGCTCGCGCAGCAGGCGCGCGATGCTGTAGCCGCGGCCGTCCGCGAAGCGCGGGAAGTCGACGGCGATCAGCGAGATCGCGCCGAAGTCGGCCACGAGATCGGCCGGCTCGCTGTCCGGCGCGAGCCACACGCCGAGTTCGTCCTTCGTCTTCGCGGCGACGAGCGCCGCACGCTCGGCCTGCCACAACGCGAACGGCACCAGCACCTTGCCGGCCGGCAACGCGTCGACCGCGGGCAGCGCACCGTCTTCCGCCGCGCGCACGACCTGCCATGCATCGTCGATCACTGCGCGGTTCTTGATAATCGAAGCCATCTGCAAATTCCTTCTACCCGGTTGGTTACGCGTTCACTGCCTGGCGCGCCGCATACACGCGCTCCTTGAACGGCGCGATGCCGATGCGGTCGTACGTGTCGACGAAGCGCTCGCCGTCGAGGCGCGCCTCGACGAACGTATCGATCAGCTTCGCGATCACGTCGGGCACTTCCTCGGCCGAGAACGACGGCCCGATCACGCGGCCGAGGCGCGCGCCGTTCTGGCCCGTGCCCTGCTCGCCGCCGAGCGACACCTGGTACCACTCGGCGCCGTCCTTGTCGACGCCGAGGATGCCGATGTTGCCGACGTGGTGGTGACCGCACGAGTTCATGCAACCGGAAATGTTCAGCGACAGTTCGCCGAGGTCGTACACGTAGTCGAGATCGTCGAAACGCTGCTGGATCGCCAGCGCGATCGGGATCGACTTCGCGTTCGCGAGCGAGCAGAAGTCGCCGCCCGGGCACGCGATGATGTCGGTCAGCAGGCCGATGTTCGGCGTCGCGAAACCGGCCGCCTTCGCCTTTTCCCACAGCGCGAACAGGTCGCGCTTCTTCACGTTCGCGAGAATCAGGTTCTGCTCGTGCGACACGCGCAGCTCGCCGTACGAGTACGCGTCGGCCCAGTCGGCGACCAGATCCATCTGCGCGTCGGTCGCATCGCCCGGCGCCACGCGGTGATCCTTCAGCGACAGCGTGACGGCTGCGTAACCGGGCACCTTGTGCGGCGCGACGTTACGCTCGACCCAGCGCGCGAACGCCTTGTTCTCGAGCAGGTGCTGTTCGAACGACGCGTCGGTGTCGGCCAGCTTCTCGTAGACCGGCGGCTTGAAGTACTGCGACACGCGATCGAGCTCGGCCTGCGTGAGCGTCGACGGGCCGTCCTTCAGGTGCTGCCATTCTTCCTCGACCTGCTGCGCGAACTTCGCCGGCGACAGCGCCTTCACGAGGATCTTGATCCGCGCCTTGTACAGGTTGTCGCGGCGGCCGTAACGGTTGTACACGCGCAACACGGCTTCGCAGTACGTGAGCAGGTGCTGCCACGGCAGGTCTTCCTTGATCACCGCGCCGATGATCGGCGTACGGCCGAGGCCGCCGCCCGCGAGGATGCTCGCGACCACTTCGCCCTGCGCGTTCTTCTTCAGGTACACGCCGAGGTCGTGGATCTGCACGGCCGCACGGTCACGCTTCGAGCCCGACACCGCGATCTTGAACTTGCGCGGCAGCCACGCGAATTCGGGGTGGAACGTCGACCACTGGCGCAGGATCTCGGCCCACGGGCGCGGATCGATCTCTTCGTCCTGCGCGACGCCGGCGAACTGGTCGGCCGTGATGTTGCGGATGCAGTTGCCCGACGTCTGGATCGCGTGCATCTGCACCGACGCGAGCTTCGCGAGGATCTCGGGCGTCTCTTCGAGCTGCACCCAGTTGAACTGGATGTTCGAGCGCGTCGAGAAATGGCCGTAGCCGCGGTCGTGTTCGCGGGCGATGCGCGCCAGCATCCGGAGCTGGTCGCTGCGCAGGTTGCCGTACGGAATCGCGATGCGGTGCATGTACGCGTGGCGCTGCATGTACAGGCCGTTCTGCAGACGCAGCGGACGGAATTCGTCTTCGCTCAACTCGCCCGACAGCCGGCGGCGCACCTGATCGCGGTACTGCGCGACTCGCTCGTCGACGATCGTCTGGTCGTATTGGTCGTACTGATACATTCGGGGACCCCAGGGTTTTCGTGGTGACTGCGCGACGTCCTAGCCACGTCGCGCCCGAATCTCCGTTCCGCCGCACCGCCGCATCCGCTGCCGGCTGGATTGCTAATGACGAAAACAGATATCCATATTTGAAAAACTCCGGTGAATCGTAATAAACTCGCCTTATATTTCAAACGACTAAAAAATTCTGTTGATATGCGGAAGGGTTATAAATGAACCTGCACCAATTTCGCTTCGTGCGCGAGGCCGTCCGGCAGAATTTCAACCTCACCGAGGCCGCCAAGGCGCTCTACACGTCGCAACCGGGGGTATCGAAGGCGATCATCGAGCTCGAGGACGAGCTGGGCGTCGAGATCTTCACGCGGCACGGCAAGCGCGTGCGCTCGCTCACCGAGCCGGGCCGGATCATCCTCGCGTCGGTCGAGCGGATTCTTCAGGAGGTTGAGAGCCTCAAAAGGGTCGGGAAGGATTATGCGGCGCAGGACCAGGGCAACCTGACCATCGCCGCGACCCACACGCAGGCCCGCTACTCGCTGCCGGCCGCGATCGCCGAGTTCAAGAAGCGCTTCCCGAAGGTGCACCTGTCGATCCTGCAAGGCAGCCCGACGCAGGTGGCCGAGATGGTGATCCACGACCAGGCCGATCTCGCGATCGCGACCGAGGCGATCTCCGACTACAAGGAACTCGTGTCGCTGCCCTGCTTCCAGTGGCACCACGCGGCCGTCGTGCCGGCCGACCACCCGCTGCTCGAACGCAAGCCGGTCACGCTGGACGATCTCGCGCAGTACCCGCTGATCACGTACGACGACGCGTTCGCTGGCCGCAAGAAGATCAACCATGCGTTCGCGCTGCGCGGGCTGTCGCCGGACATCGTGCTCGAGGCGATCGACGCCGACGTGATCAAGACCTATGTCGAGCTCGGCCTCGGCGTCGGCATCATGGCCGACATCGCGTTCAACCCCGAGCGCGACCGCGGCCTGCGGCTGATTCCGGTCGGCCACCTGTTCGGCAGCAACGTGACGCGCGTCGCGCTCAAGCAGGGCGCCTACCTGCGCAGCTATGTGTATACGCTCGTCGAACTGCTGTCGCCGACGCTGAACCGCAAGCTGATCGAGCAGGCGCTCAAGGGCGAAGCCGAATCGTACGAGCTTTGACGGACAGGTATGAACACGGGGGCGCGCATTGCGCCCCTTTTCGTTGCCCGACGGAGATGGAGATTCCCGCATGACGCTTCCCGCCCTGTTGCGCCGCACCCGCCAGGCCGCCGGCGCCGCCCTCGTGCTGGCCTGCGCGGCCGCGCATGCCGACCTGAAGGTCGGCGTCGACCTGTCGTCGACCGGCCCGGCCGCCGCGATCGGCATCACGAGCAAGAACGCGATCCTGATGTGGCCGAAGACGATTGCCGGACAGCCCGTGCAGGTCACGGTGCTCGACGACGCATCCGACCCGGGCGCCGCGGTGCGCAACATCCGCAAGCTGGTCGACGAGGATCACGTCGACGTCGTGGTCGGCCCGAACATCACGCCGGCCGCGCTCGCGGCGCTCGACGCGGTGGCCGCCGCGCAGACGCCGATGATCACGCTGGTCGGCTCCGGCTCGATCGTCGAGCCGCAGGAAGGCGCGCGGACCTGGGCGTTCAAGATGGCGCAGAGCGACCGCGCGATGGCCGACGTGATGACGCGCTACATGGCCAACCACGGCGTGAAGACGGTCGGCTTCATCGGCTTCGCGGACAGCTACGGCGACAGCTGGCTCAACGAATTCACGCGCTTCGCGGACCTGCGCAAGATCCGCGTGATCGCGACCGAGCGCTTCAACCGCACCGACGCGAGCGTCACGGGCCAGGCGCTGAAGCTGATCGCGGCGAAGCCCGACGCGATCCTGATCGCCGGCGCGGGCACGCCGACCGTGCTGCCGCAGCGCACGCTGATCGAGCGCGGCTACAAAGGGCCGATCTACCAGACGCACGGGATCGCGACGCCGGAATTCATCAAGCTCGGCGGCAAGGACGTCGACGGGACGCTGTTCCCGACCCAGCCGGTGGTCGTCGCGCGCACGCTGCCGGCCGACCACCCGGCCCGCCAGGCCGCGCTCGCGTTCGTCGATGCGTACGAGGCGAAGTACGGCGCCGGCACCGTCACGCAGTTCGCGGGCGATGCGGCGGGCGTGTACCCGCGCCTCGCCGACGCGGTCGGCCGCGCACTGAAAGCCGCGCAGCCCGGCACGCCGGCGTTTCGCGCGGCGCTGCGCCGCGAGCTGGAACGCGCGCATGAACTGGTCGTGCCGAACGGTGTCGTCAATACCAGCGACAAGGATCATGTGGGGCTCGATCAGCGCGCGAGCGTGATGGGGATCGTGAAACAGGGCCGGTTCGTGTACCTGAGCCAGTAATGTGCGTGCCGGGCATCGGCACAGCTTGCCCGGCATCCGGATTTCCGCCATAATCCGCGTTTCGCCGCGCACCACCGCATGCGCGGCCAGGATCAAGCCCAGGTGGTGAAATTGGTAGACGCAGGGGACTCAAAATCCCCCGCCGCAAGGCGTGCCGGTTCGATTCCGGCCCTGGGCACCAGTATTTCGCAGCGTCACGCGCTGCATCTGTCGAAACCCGCGCAAGCTGCCGCTTCGCGGGTTTTTTATTTTTGCCGCGCGTTCCGCCCCGCACCGCGACCGACGGTGGCCTGCCGCCGATCTCCCTCCCCCGATACGCTCAGACCGTCAACTCGCGGACGAAGTCGAGAAACACCCGCACCTTCGCGGCCACGAGGTTCGACGCGTGGTGATACGCGTAGAGCGGAAATGTCTCGTCCGTCCACTCCGGCAGCAGCAGGACCAGTTTCCCGTCGGCAACGATGTCCCGCGCGTAGAGTTCCAGCAATTGCGCGATGCCCGCGCCACCGACGCATGCGCCGAGCAGGCCGCCCGTATCGTTGACCATCAATCGTCCACCGGCATCGAACGGCACCACTTCCTTGCCCCGATGAAATTCCCATTCGTACGGCCGCCCCGTTACCGGGTCGCGGATCAGCACGCAACGATGCCCGTGCGCGAGATCGCGCGGATGACGCGGTTCGCCGTGACGCTCGACATAGGCCGCCGACGCGCAGGTCAGCACGCGCGTCTCGAGCAGTAGCCGCGCACGGTATGACGACGGCTCGGGCACGCCGAAGCGCACGGCCACGTCGAATCCGTCGGCGACGAGGTCACCCATCCGGTCGCGCACACTGATCTCGACGGACAGGTCGGGAAAGCGGTCGAGAAACTCCGCCATCCTCGGCGCCAGCACGTAGTGGCCGAACGTGCCGTCCACGTTGACCCGCAGCCGCCCCCTGACGCGTGCCTTCGATCGGCCGGCGTTGATCGCCGCGTCCTCGATGCCGGCCAGCAGCGGCGCGACCGCCTCGTAGAAGCGCCGCCCTTCGTCGGTCAACGTGATCGCGCGCGCCGTCCGGTTGAAGATCCGGATGCCAACCCGCTCTTCCAGCCGCGCGACGGCACGGCTCACCGCCGGCTGCGTCAGGCCCATCGCCTCCCCGGCGCGCGCGAAGGTGCCCGCCTCGATCACCGCCGAGAGCACGCCGATTCCGCTCAGAAGCCTGCTGTCGAATGCCATAAGACATACTTTCAGTCATGTATTAACTGAGCATTATTCATTATTTTTATTGATCGCAGAAGCCTACATTTGTCCCTGTCGCCGGATCGAACGGCATTCATCCATCCACCAGGAGCAGGACATGAACACATCGGAACAGGTCGCCCTCGTCACGGGTTCGTCGCGCGGCATCGGCGCGGAAATCGCCCGCCAACTCGCCCGGGACGGCTTCCGGGTCGTCGTCAACTATGCCGGCAGCGCCGGCCCGGCCCGCGAAGTGGTCGACGCGATCGTCGCCGACGGCGGCCATGCCGTCGCGGTGCAGGCGAACGTCGCCGACCCGGCGGCCGTGGCCGCGCTGTTCGACGCCGCCCGCGACGCATTCGGCGGTCTGGATGTGGTGGTCAATTCCGCGGGCGTGATGAAGCTCGCGACCATCGCCGACTGCGACGATGCGCTCTTCGACGAAACGTTCGCCATCAACGTGAAGGGCACCTTCAACGTCTGCCGCGAAGCGGCAAAGCGGGTGCGCGACGGCGGACGCATCATCAACCTGTCGACCAGCGTGATCGGCATGCGCATGCCGACTTACGGCGTGTACGTCGCCAGCAAGGCAGCGGTCGAAAGCCTCACGCAAGTGCTCGCGCAGGAAATGCGCGGGCGCGGCGTCCGCGTGAATGCCGTCGCGCCGGGACCGGTCGCGACCGAGTTGTTCCTGCAGGGCAAGAGCCCGGAACTCGTCGACCGGCTCGCGAAGCTGAACCCGCTCGAGCGGCTCGGCCAGCCCGACGACATCGCGCGCGTCGTCGCGTTCCTCGCCGGCCCGGACGGTGCGTGGATCAACGGCCAGATCCTGCGCGCCAACGGCGGCATGTGCTGACGGCCGCTCGCTGCCACCCTATCTTTCCGCCAGGAGATCGCTCATGAAGGAAGTCGTCCTCGTCACCGGCGCGTCCAGCGGCTTCGGCTTGCTGACGGCCCAGGCGCTCGCCCGCGCCGGTCACACGGTCTACGCGTCGATGCGCGACAGCGCCGGGCGCAATGCGCCGCGCGCCGCCGCCGTCGCGGCCTATGCGCGAGAACACGGCGTCGACCTGCGCAGCCTCGAACTCGACGTCGGCGACGATGCGTCGGTCGACGCCGCCATCGAGCGCGTGATCGCCGACCACGGCCGTCTGGACGTCGTCGTCCACAACGCCGGCCACATGGTGTTCGGGCCGGCCGAAGCGTTCACGCCCGAACAGCTTGCGCAGCTTTACGACGTCAACGTCGTGTCGACCCAGCGCGTAAACCGCGCGGCGCTGCCGCACCTGCGCGGCCAGCGCCGCGGCCTGCTCGTCTGGGTATCGTCCTCGTCGGCGCGCGGCGGCACCCCGCCGTTCCTCGCGCCCTACTTCGCCGCAAAGGCCGCGATGGATTCGCTCGCCGTGTCCTACGCCGCCGAACTCGCCCGCTGGGGCATCGAAACGTCGATCGTCGTGCCGGGCGCGTTCACCCGGGGCACGAATCACTTCCTGCATGCGGGCAAGCCGGCCGATACCGCCGTGCAGGCCGCCTACGACAGCGGGCCGTATGCGGGGGTCGCCGATCAGGCGTTGCGGGGCCTCGCCGCGCTCGAACCGGCGGACGCCGACGCGGGCGCCGTCGCCACGGCGATTGCCGAGCTCGTCGCGGCGCCGGCCGGCAAGCGCCCCTACCGCGTGTTCGTCGATCCGTCGCAGGACGGCGCCGAGGAAGTGTTCCGCGTCGGCGATCGCATCCGCCGCGAAATGTTCAGGAACATCGGGCTCGCCGACCTGCTCGCGCCGCGCGCCGGCGGTTGATCCTTCGCGCGCCGGGCCGGCCGGCGCGCGTCACCCGCGCCCGCAGAACCGGAGAATCGCGTCCGCGACCGCCGCCGCGGATTCACGCTGCGGGAAGTGCCCGATTCCGTCGAGCACCTGCCGCTCGTAGCGCCCGGAGAAGAACCGCTCGCGCCCGGCCGAGCTGTCCGGATGATTGCAGGTGTCCGCGCCGCCGTGCAGCACGAGCGTCGGCACCGCCAGCACGGGCGCCGGGTTCAGCCGCGCGTCGTCGTCGGCATAGGCCGGCGTGCCCGGCGCGAAGCCCCAGCGCTGCCGGTACGAATGCAGCACGACGTCGATCCAGTCGGGTCCGTCGAACGCAACGGCCGCCGCGTCGAAATCGCCGTCGCGATACCAGCCCGGCGGCGACCACGTATCCCACATCAGGCGCGCGAACGCACGGCGGTCGTCGCGCAGCGCCTGCTCGCCGCGCGGCGTCGCCATGAACCAGTGATACCAGTAGTTGCGCGCCTGCTGCAGCGACAGCGGCTGAGCGGGATCGTTGGTGCCGTACCCGACCGACAGCATCACGAGCTGCGACGCGACACCGTCGCGCAACCCGCACGCGTTCGCGGCCGCGCGGGCGCCCCAGTCGTGCCCGACCAGCAGCGGCCGCTCGATGCCGAGCGCATCGACGAATTCGAGCAGGTCGCGCCCGAGCGCCGCGAGCTGGCCGCTGCGCGGCACGGACGCGTCGCGAAAGCGCGTCGGCGCGAAGCCGCGCAACGCGGGCGCGAGCACGCGGTAGCCGCGTGCGGCGAGCGCCGCGGCCACCGCTTCCCAGCCGACCGGGCTGTCCGGCCAGCCGTGCAGCAGCACGGCCGCGCGTTCGCCGCGCGGGTTCCATTCCAGATAGGCAATATCGAGCGACGCGGTGGCCGCATGCGCATAGGTCGTCATCGTGTACTCCGTGAGGTCAGCCTGAACCTACGATGGTAGGCCGGTCTTTCATCACGATTCACGGAGTATCATGATTCATTCCTCATATTTCGCGTCGAATCGATCCATGGAACCGCCGACCGATCCCGCGTCGACCGCGCTCGACATCGCACTGCTGCGCACCTTTCTCGAAGTCGTCGACCGCCGCGGGTTCGCGCCGGCCGCGGAGCGCCTCGCGCTGACGCCGTCCGCCGTCAGCGGCCACATCAAGCGGCTCGAACAGGCCGCCGGCACCGTGCTGCTGGCGCGCACGACGCGCCGTATCGCGCTCACGCCGGCCGGCGACACGCTGTACGCCTACGCGCGCAACATCGTCGACATGGAGCGGGAGGTGCGCGCGCGGCTGCGCGGCGCGCCGGCGCACGGACCGTTGCGGGTGGGCGCGTCGGAGGACTTCGCCGGCGCGTGGCTGCCGCACGTGTTGCGCACGTTCCGCGACCGCCACCCGCACACGTCGATCGAGCTGAAGGTCGGGATCACCGCGTCGCTGCTGCGCGAGCAGATGCTCGGCCGGCTCGACGTCGTATTCGGCAAGCAGTGCCGGCAGGTCGACGCGCCGGGCGAGCTGCTGTGGGAAGAGCCGCTCGTGTGGGCGTTCGCAGCGGACCGCCCGCTCGACGCAGGCGGCGAAGTGCCGCTCGCGCTGTTTCCGCAGCCGTGCGTCTATCGGGAAGCCGCCGTCGCGGCGCTCGCCGCCGCGCTGCGGCCGTTTCGCGTACTGTTCGAAAGCGGCAGCATGGCCGGTTGCGTGTCGGCCGCGCTCGCCGGCTTCGCGGTCACCGCGCTGGCGCGCAGCCAGCTGCGCGACGGCTTGCGCGAATGCGGGCCGCAGGACGGCTTGCCGGCGCTGCCGGCCGCGCGCTTCCATGCGTTCGCGGCGAAACCGGACGGCCCCGGCGCGGCGTTGATCGAGGCCGTGCGGGACATCGGGCGCGACCGGCGGTTCGCCACGCAGCCCGACTGAAGAGCCGCGCGCGCCGGCCTGCCGGTCAGTCGCCGTCCGAACTCGCTGCTTCGCCGGTCCCCGTCAGCGCATCGGCCATCAGTTCCCCGAACCATTCGATGAACGCATTGAGCCGCCTCGACCGGTGCCGGCGGTGCGGATACACGGCCGACACGTCCATCGGCTCGGCGCGATGGCCGGGCATCACGTCGACGAGCGCGCCGCTTGCCAGCAGATGCTCGACGTCGAAGCGCGGAATCTGGATCAGCCCCATGCCCGCGATGCAGCTGGCGATATAGGTTTCGGCGTTGTTGACGATCACGCGGCTCGGCAGCGTCAGCACGCGCCGCTGCCCGTCCGCGCAGTATTCCCAGCCGAGTTCGCGCCCCGTCGTCGGCGACGCATAGCCGATCGCCCAGTGCCCGTGCGCGAGCGCGTCCGGATGCTCGGGCACGCCGCACTCGCGCAGGTAGTCGGGGCTCGCGCAGTTGATCAGCGTGAACTGCCCGAGCGGCCGCACGACGAGGCTGCTGTCCGCGAGCCGCCCGACGCGAATCGCGCAATCGACGCCCTCCTGCACGAGGTCGATCGAGCGGTCCGTGGAGCCGAGCGACAGCTGCAGCTTCGGATAGCGGCGAAACAGCGACGGCAGCGCGGGCGCCACGACGCGCCGCGCGATCCGGCTCGGCACGTCGACGTTCAGCCGCCCGACCACGTCGTGGTCGCGGCGCCGAAACAGGCGGTCGAGTTCATCGGCCTCCGCGAGCAGGCGCCGACCGCGCTCCAGCAGCAGCGCGCCGTCGGCAGTCAATTGCACCTGGCGCGTCGTACGGTGCAACAGACGCGTGCCGAGCGCCGTCTCCAGTTGCTGGACGGCCGCCGACACGGTCGCGCGCGGCGCGTCGAGCGCATGCGCGGCCTTGATGAAGCTGCCCATCTCGGCAACCTGCAGGAAGATCCTGACCTGATCCAGCTTGTCCATCGGCGGGAAACCCGGGTTCGAACGACGGTCACCGCCGGCCGCCGCGCATCGCGACCGGCTTCGGCGGCACAGAGAAAACGGGCGCGCGGCCTCGTGGCTGCGCGCCCGTCCATTGTCCACGCAAACGCGCCAGTGCGGTGCGCCGCGCGGCCCGCGAGCGGCCCGGTTACTTGGTCGTGTAGCCGCCGTTGATCAGGATCGTCTGGCCGGTGATCCACCAGCCGTCGGTCACCAGATGGCGGATGAACGGGACGACGTCCTCGATGTCGGTCAGCCCCGTCTTGCTGAACGGCGACAGCGCGGCGGCCGTCTTGTGATACGCGACCGCGTCGGCGCCTTCGGCCGGATAGAAGAACGGCGTGTCCATCGGGCCCGGCCCGACGGCCGTCACCGAGATCCCGCGCGCGCCGTACTCCTTCGACGCCGCGCGCGTGAAGTGCTCGACCGGCGCCTTCGACCCTTCGTACGCCGCGTAGAACGGCGTGAACGCGCCGAGCAGCGACGTCACGAGCGTGACGAGCTTGCCGTGATCCTCGAGATGCCGGCCTGCTTCCTTGATGAAGAAGAACGCCGACTTGCTGTTGACCGCGAACATCTCGTCGTACTCGGCCTCGCTGATCTCGGTGAACGGCTTCTTCAGCACCTTGCCGACCGTGTTGATCGCGATGTCGATCTTGCCGAAGCGCTGCTTCGCGTCGTCGAACAACTTCTCGACCGCGGCGGCCGTCGTCAGGTCCGCCTGGAACGTCGCGGCTTCCGCGCCGGCCGCACGGACCGCCGCGGCGGTCTCCTCGGCCTGCGCCTGCGATGCCGCGCTGTTGTAGTGAATCGCCACCGCCTTCGCGCCGTGGCCCGCCAGGTCCCGGGCGATCAGGCCACCGAGATTCTTTGCCCCGCCTGCGATCAGGACGACCTTGTCTGCGAGCGTATGAGTTGCCACGGTTGACTCCTTTTTTCGTTGGACGAAGCTAGGAGTGTAGGCATCCGCGCCCGGTCGATCAGCCGGCTGCGGCTGGATGGATTATCCAGAAAACCGATCCAATCCGAGCCGCGCAATGTGGCGTGCCGCACCGACGGCGGCGCCGGATTCCGGCATGCCAATGCGCGAGCGCCGGCCGACTCAGCGCGCGTACAGCGCCGCGTCGATCTTGCCGAGCAGCCACTGTATGCCGGCCAGGTGCTGCTGATCGTGGCTGCACAGGTAATGGACCAGCCCGCGCACGGTCAGCGAACCGTAGCCGTCGAACTCGCCGGTACGCGCGAACTGTTCGGGCGTGAGACGCGACAGCAGCGCCAGCGTCTCGCGTCGTGCGTCGCGAATCGCCGCGAGCACGTCGGACGCATACGCGTCGTCGTAGCGCCGCTCGATCGCGAGTGCGTCGCCGTCGAGCGAGACCAGCAGCGGCCGGTCTTCGTCGAGCATGCGTCGCAGCCGTACGTGATAGCCGTCGATCTCGATGTCGCGCACATGGCAGAGTTGCCCGAGCGGCGAGAAATGCTCGCTCGGCATGCCGGACCAGTCGTCGGGGGTCCAGCGCGCATAGCCGTCGGGCACGGCTGCGAAATGCGCTTCGAGCTGACGGGGAAAATCGGCGAGTGCGTCGAGCGTCGTCGGATTCATGCGGGAGACTCCCTGTCGGATGAAGGCGGGCGGCAACCCTGGCACGGGCCTGCCGCCGCCGTTGCGTCACTTCACGCTGAAGCCGTACGCGCCCTGCGTGCGATGCCCGTCGGTCGCGACGGCCACCCACTTCACCGTGTACGCGCCCGTACCGGGCGCCGCGAGCGGCACCGTCATCCGCTTGCGGTTCGACGCGTCGATGCGTGCGCGGCCGTCCGACACCGTCTTGCCGGCGCCGTCGACGACGACGATCGAGCTGAATGCCGGCTCCAGCGGCTCGGTGAAGTCGATCGTGACGGCGGCCGGTGCGGCAGCCAGCGCCGCGCCCGCCACCGGGTCGCTGTGCGCGAGATGCGCGTGCGCGAACGCGGCCGACGAAACGGTCGCGGCCACGATGACGGCGGCAACGTGTCGGCCGACCGGGAACGAATCGAAAGGCATGGACTTTCCGTGAAGAATGAACGGGGCGCCGCGCACCGCGCAGCGTTCCGGCAGCTTACCAGCGCACGCGCGTTCATGCCGGTCGGGCGCCGGTGCTTGATAGAATGCGCGCGCTATGGATCTCGAAAGCATTCTCTACACCCAGGGCTTCGGCTCGCGTCGCCAGTGCCGCGGCCTGATCGAAGCCGGCCGCGTCGCCGTCGCGGGCGCCGCCGCGACCGACCCGGACGCCGCGTTCGACACCGACGGCCTCGTGTTCTCGGTCGACGATGCGGCATGGCCGTTCCATGCGCGTGCGTATCTCGCGCTCAACAAGCCGGCCGGCTACGAGTGTTCGCGCGATCCGCAGCACCATGCGAGCGTGTTCAGCCTGCTGCCCGCGCCGCTCGTCGCGCGCGGCGTGCAGTGCGTCGGCCGGCTCGACCAGGACACGACCGGCCTGCTGCTGCTGTCCGACGACGGCCAGTTCGTGCACGCGTACACGTCGCCGAAGCGCAAGGTGCCGAAGACCTACGTCGCGACCGTGCGCCACCCGCTCGATGACACGCAACTGCACGCGCTGCGCACCGGCGTGCAACTGCACGGCGAGCCGAAGCCGATCGCGGCCGTCGCGGCCGACGCCCGCGCCCCGCACGCGCTCGCGCTGACCGTCCTCGAAGGCAAGTACCACCAGGTCAAGCGGATGGTCGCCGCGGCGAGCAACCGCGTCGAATTGCTGCATCGCGAAAGCATCGGCGGCTTCACGCTGCCGGCCGACCTCGCGCCCGGCGCATGGCGCTGGCTCGACGAAGCCGACCTTGCCGCACTGCGCAATCCCGTCAAAACCCTGTAAGGGAAAATCCGCACGACCGTTCGGTGTCCGGCCGCCTCTTTGCCGCAGGTTCCCCCGCTATACTGAAATCACAAGCTGCAAGAGCAGCGATGCAGGGGAGACATCATGAACATCGACCATTCTTTCGAACTGTCGTCCGTGATGATCGCGTTCGCGGTCATCGGCGTCATCGTGATCGGCGGCCTGCTGGCCGCGATGCATCTGAAGCACAAATATCACCCGAACCTGATCGGCGCGCTGATCGGTGCGCTGCTGTGCTTCCTGCTGATCGAGGCGTTACCGGCGCTCACCTGACGCGCTGCCCGGCGCGAGCGTTTGAAGGAAATCGTCTACGGTCGGATAGCGCAACGTCACGCACAATTCGGCCTTGAGCCGTGCGTTGGACAGGCGCCGCGACTCGCGCATGAACGACAGCAGCGTCGGCTCGAGCAGACGCTCGGCGTCCGCGCGACTGACGCGCGGCGGCCTCGGCAGGCCGAGCACCTGCGCGACCCGGTCGAAATACTCTCCCATCCGCAGTTCCGTGTCGTCCGACGCGTGCACGACGCGCGCCGGCTTGCCGCGCACGGCCGCACGACGCAGGATCGCCGCGAGATCGTCCGCGTGGATGTGGTTCGTGTACACGTCGTCGGCCGGCTCGAGCGCCGGCGTGCCGCGCTCGAGCCGCGCGACCGGCAGGCGGTTCGCCGCGTAGATGCCGGGGATGCGCACGATGCGCGCGGACAGCACGCCGCGCACCGTCGCCGCACGCAGTTGCCGCTCGGCCGACACGCGCCGGAACGCGCGCGGATTCGCCGGGCGCAGCGGCTGCGTTTCGTCGATGCGCGCGCCGCCGCAGTCGCCGTAGACGCCCGTCGTACTGGCGTAGACGAGCGTCGGCGCGCGAAGACCGTCGGGTACAATACGCGCTGCCCGAACGGGCGCGCCGGCCTGTCGGGCCGCGGTGCGCAGCGTTCGGAGCCGGCCGACCGCCGGGGCCGGCGGTGCCGCCGGCCGACGCGCGGGCATGGACGTTGCGGCGATCAGCGCACGCGTGCGCCGGTCGTCGCGGCCGTCGGATGGCGGCGGGGCGAGATGCAGGATCGTGCGGGCGAGGCCCGCGAGACGGCCGAGCGTCGCCGGGCGATCGAGGTCGCCGACGATCGGCGTCGCGCCCGCGGCGCGCAGTTCGTCGCGGCGGGCCGGGTGGCTCGTCAGCGCGAGGATGCGCAGATTGCGGCGCGCGTCACGCCATTGCGCGACGCAGCGCATGCCGACGTCGCCGCAGCCGACGATCAGTACGCGCGGCCGGCGCAGGATTCGTGTCGCGATCATGTTGGTTGCGAAATCAGTAGCCGCCGTTGCGCGACGCGCAGCGGTTTTGCATTGTAGCTGCCGTGCGCGACATGCACGGTCCCCCCATTTTGTTCTAGTTTGGTTCTATGGCATTCAACGTCACTCTCAAGCAAAGCGGCCGGCAATTCCAGGTCGAGTCGGACGAAACCGTGCTGGCGGCCGCGCTGCGCCAGAACGTCCATCTGCCGTACGGCTGCAAGAACGGCGCGTGCGGCTCCTGCAAGGGCCAGATCGTGTCGGGCCAGATCGAACAGGGCCCGCACGCCGCGTCGGCGCTGTCCAACGACGAACGCACGCGCGGCCTGGCGCTGCTGTGCTGCTCGAAGGCGCAATGCGACCTCGAGATCGACGTGCGCGAGATCGCCGGCGTCGACGGCGTGCAGGTCAAGAAGCTGCCGTGCCGGATCGCCGCGCTCGAACGCAAGGCGGACGACGTGATGGTCGTGAAGCTGCAGTTGCCCGCCAACGAACGCCTGCAGTACCTCGCGGGCCAGTACGTCGAATTCATCCTGAAGGACGGCTCGCGCCGCAGCTACTCGATGGCGAACGCGCCGCACGAGGAAGGCCCGATCGAGCTGCACATCCGCCACATGCCGGGCGGCAAGTTCACCGACCACGTGTTCGGTGCGATGAAGGAGCGCGACATCCTGCGCTTCGAAGGCCCGCTCGGCACGTTCTTCCTGCGCGAAGACTCCGACAAGCCGATCGTGCTGCTCGCGTCGGGCACCGGCTTCGCGCCGATCAAGGCGATCATCGAGCATGTGAAGCATTCGGGCATCACGCGCCCGATGACGCTCTACTGGGGCGCGCGCCGCAAGAAGGACATCTACCTCGCCGAGCTCGCCGAGCAGTGGGCGCGCGAGATCCCGAACTTCAAGTACGTGCCGGTGCTTTCCGAGCCGGACGACGCCGACCAGTGGACGGGCCGCACCGGCTTCGTCCATCGCGCGGTGATCGAGGATCTGCCCGACCTGTCCGGCCACCAGGTGTACGCGTGCGGCGCGCCGGTGATGGTCGAATCCGCGCAGCGCGACTTCACGCAGCACCACGCGCTGCCGGCCGACGAGTTCTACGCGGACTCGTTCACGAGCGCCGCCGATCTCGCGCATCCGGTCTGAGCACCGGGCGCGACCGCACCCCGCCGCGCGCCGCCGTGTCACATCCGTGGCATCGCGGCGGTTTACAGTGGGGCGCGGGATGCCTTATGCTTGCGCACATGAACCGCTTCCTGTCCGCTCTCCGACGTCGCCGCTCGCCGCTCCGCCCGGATGCCGCCGGCTCGTCACGGACTCGCGCGTAACCCTCCTCCGCTTCACCGGTTACGCACAAGCTGTTCGACCCACCAGCCACGGCCTTCCGTGGCTTTTTTATTGCCCGTTTCCCTTTCAACGCCCGCTGGAGTCTGCTGCCATGCCCCTGAACGATTATCCGATCGACTCGCTGATGTACATCACGAACCGCCCCGACATCGTGTTTACGCACGGCAAGGGTTCGTGGCTCTACGATCACACGGGCAAGCGCTATCTGGACTTCATCCAGGGCTGGGCCGTCAACAGCCTCGGCCACTGCAACGACGGCATCGTCGAGGCGCTGAAGACGCAGGCCGACAAGCTGCTGAACCCGTCGCCCGCGTTCTACAACGAGCCGATGGCGAAGCTCGCGGGCCTGCTCACGCAGCACAGCGTGTTCGACAAGGTGTTCTTCACGAACAGCGGCGCGGAAGCGAACGAAGGCGCGATCAAGCTCGCGCGCAAGTGGGGCCGCAAGTTCAAGAACGGCGCATACGAGATCATCACGTTCGACCACAGCTTCCACGGCCGCACGCTCGCGACGATGTCGGCCAGCGGCAAGCCGGGCTGGGACACGATCTACGCACCGCAGGTGCCGGGCTTCCCGAAGGCCGAGCTGAACAACATCGCGTCGGTCGAGAAGCTGATCACCGACAAGACCGTCGCCGTGATGCTCGAACCGATCCAGGGCGAAGGCGGCGTGATTCCGGCGACGCGCGAATTCATGCAGGCGCTGCGCGCGCTGACGAAGCAGCACAACCTGCTGCTGATCGTCGACGAAGTGCAGAGCGGCTGCGGCCGCGCGGGCACGCTGTTCGCGTACGAGCTGTCCGGCATCGAGCCGGACGTCATGACGCTCGCGAAGGGCATCGGCGGCGGCGCACCGCTCGGCGCGCTGCTGTCGAAGGCGGACGTCGCGGTGTTCGAGGCCGGCGACCAGGGCGGTACGTACAACGGCAACCCGCTGATGACGGCGGTCGGCTATTCGGTGATCTCGCAGCTCGTCGCGCCCGGCTTCCTCGAAGGCGTGCGTGCGCGCAGCGAATACCTGAAGCGCAAGCTGCTCGAACTGTCGGAGGAGCGCGGCTTCGAGGGCGAACGCGGTGAAGGCCTGCTGCGCGCGCTGCTGCTGGGCAAGGACATCGGCCCGCAGATCGTCGAGAAGGCGCGCGACATGCAGCCTGACGGCCTGCTGCTGAACGCCGCACGCCCGAACCTGCTGCGCTTCATGCCCGCGCTGAACGTGACGACCGACGAAATCGACCAGATGATGGCGATGCTGCGGTCGATCCTCGACACGCTGTAAGGAGACCGCCGCGATGGATGCCGCCGCCGATGCTGTCGCTATCCGCCCGTTCGAACGCGCCGACACCGATGCCGTGCTCGCGGTATGGCGCGACGCGTTCCCGCACTACGACGAAGCCGGTGCGCCGCCGCACCGCGATCCGCTGCGATCGATCGAGCTGAAGCTCGCGACCCAGCCGGAACTGTTCTTCGTCGCGACCAGCGGCGCGCGGGTCGTCGGCACGCTGATGGCCGGTTTCGACGGACATCGCGGCTGGCTCTACTCGTTCGGCGTCGCGAACGACGCGCGCCGGCTCGGCGTCGGCCGCGCGCTGATCGCGCATGCGGAAAGCGCGCTCGCCGCGCGCGGCTGCCTGAAGATCAACCTGCAGGTGCTGCCCGGCAACGACGACGCATGCCGCTTCTATGCGGCGCTCGGCTATCGCGTCGAGGAACGCATCTCGTTCGGCAAGACGCTGCCGGCCGCGTAAGACCGCCGCCGGCCGATTCAGCGCGTGATCGGCCCCGCGCCCGGCAGCGGATTGCCGAGCACGTCGGTCGGCACGGCCTGCTGCTCGAACGCCGCGAAATACGCGGCCCACTGCGATTCGCTCACGCGCACCAGCAGCGCGCCGTCCTGCCACACGTCGTTGTGGTCGTTGTGGTCGTCGCCCGCGCGATGCAGGTAGTGCGGGCCCGTCGAGCCCTGGTTCATGTGCGTGTCGTGGATGCCGTTGCCTTGCGCATAGGTGCGTCCGAACACGACGACGTCGAGGCCCTGCGACTGCGCGGCGCTCACCAGCCGCAGCAGCGACGGGATCGGCTCCGGATGCTCGGTGCCGTCCATCACCGCGCTCGCGCGCCACGCGCCCGTCTCGTTCAGGATGTCGCTGCGCAGGTAGTCGAGCGCGGGCAGCGCGGGCAGCGCCGTCAGATCGGTATAGCCTTCGGCCGCGGCGGCGAGCGTCTGCGTGACCGGATGGTGGAAATCGTAGACGAGCTTGTAGTTCAGCAGGTCGTCCGCGTCGTTGGTGCCGACGTTGATCGCGACATCCCAGTCGCCCGCCGGCAGCGCCAGCGTCAGGTGAACGTGATACTGGATCTCGCTGCCGTGCGGCGAGCCCTTCAGCTTCGCCACCGACGTCACCTTCGCCTTCACGAAACCGTAGTCCAGACTCATGCGTGTTCTCCGTGTCCCGATGGGTCATCGATGCTACGCAGCCCGTGTGTCGGTTTGCCGACGGCCGGCCGCGGTGTCGCCGGCACGCGATGCAGCCTGCGCAGTGCAACAGTCGAATGGAGTCGCCTTTGCGCGCACAGTTCGACGCGAATCGTGCACGACGAAAAAAAGCCGTCACGGTTTCCCGTGACGGCTTTTCGACAGCCCGGATGCGCCATGCGCAACCGGGCCCGCGCGTTCGATCGCTTACTCGCCCAGATACGCGGCGCGCACCTTCGGATCGTCGAGCATCTGCTTCGCGTCGCCTTCCATCGTGACCGTGCCCGAATCCATCACGTAGCCGCGGTCGGCCGCCTGCAGCGCGAGGCGTGCGTTCTGCTCGACCAGCAGCACCGTGATGCCCTCCTTCGAGATCTCGCGCACCACTTCGAAGATCTTCTCGACCATGATCGGCGACAGGCCCATCGACGGCTCGTCGAGCAGCAGCAGCTTCGGCTTGGAGAGGATCGCGCGCGACATCGCCAGCATCTGCTGCTCGCCGCCCGACAACGTGCCCGCGAGCTGCGTCGCCCGCTCCTTCAGGCGCGGGAAGAAGCCGAACATCCGGTCGACGTCCTTCTTGATCTGCTCGTTGTCGTTGCGCAGGTACGCGCCCATCTGCATGTTCTCGATGATCGACATCCGCGCGAAGATCCCGCGGCCTTCCGGCACCATCGCGAGGCCGCGCTTGAGCAGTTCGTGCGGCGGGATGCCCTTGATCGACTTGCCGTCGTACTCGATGTCGCCCGCCGAGTACGGCTTCAGGCCGGTGATCGCCTTCATCGTCGTGGTCTTGCCGGCGCCGTTCGCACCGATCAGCGTCACGAGCTCGCCCTGACGGACTTCCATGTCAACGCCCTTGACGGCCTGAATGCCGCCGTAGTTGACCTGCAAGCCCTTGATTTTCAACATTGCCGCTGCCATCAGTGCACCCCTGCGCCGAGATATGCCTCAATCACCTTCGGATTCTTCTGCACGTCCTGCGGCAGACCCTCGGCGATCACCTTGCCGTAATCGAGCACCGTCATCCGGTTGCACAACCCCATCACGAGCTTCACGTCGTGCTCGATCAGGAGAATCGTGCGGCCGTCCGAGCGGATCTTGTCGAGCAGGCGCGTGAGTTCGACCTTCTCGGTCGCGTTCATCCCGGCCGCCGGCTCGTCGAGCGCGAGCAGCTTCGGGTCGGTCGCGAGCGCGCGGGCGATTTCCAGACGACGCTGGTGACCGTACGACAGGTTGCGCGACGTGTAGTCCGCGTACTGCAGCACGCCGACGTATTCGAGCAGCTCGATCGCGCGCTCCTTGATCTCGCGCTCTTCCTGGCGTTCGGCCGGCGTCTGGAACACCGCGCCCAGCAGACCGTGCTTGGTGCGCACGTGGCGGCCCACCATCACGTTCTCGAGCGCCGTCATCCCGCCGAACAGGCGGATGTTCTGGAACGTGCGCGCGATGCCGGCCTTGGCCACCTGGTGCACGGCCGTCGGCGTGTAGTTCGTGCCGTCCAGCTTGAAGTCGCCGGAGTCGGGCGTGTAGAGGCCCGTGATCACGTTGAAGAACGTCGTCTTGCCGGCCCCGTTCGGGCCGATCAGACCGTAGATCTCGCCTTCGCGGATCTGCAGGCCGACGTCGGACAGTGCCTGCAGCCCGCCGAAGCGCTTGTTCACGCCCGAGACGGACAGTCGGATTTGCTTGTCGCTCATGTGTGTATCCCCTTGTCCGTAGGTTAAGCGCGCACCGGCTTCTTGCTGTTGCGCTTCGCCAGTTTCGCGATCTTGTCCTCATGCTTCGGCGCGGGCCACAGGCCTTCCGAGCGGTACAGCATGATGATCACCATCGCGAGGCCGTACAGCGCCTGACGGATCACTTCGGTATCGACGATGTCGTGACCGAACAGCGCGTGCTGCAGCGGGCTCATCGTCGAGCGCAGGAATTCCGGGAAGATCGCGAGCAGCACCGCGCCCAGGATCACGCCCGGGATGTGGCCCATGCCGCCGAGCACCACGCAGGCGAGCACGACGATCGATTCCCAGAACGTGAACGACTCGGGCGACACGAAGCCCTGGAACGCGCCGAACATCGAGCCCGACAGGCCGCCGAACGAAGCGCCCATCGCGAACGCGAGCAGCTTCACGTTACGGGTGTTGATGCCCATCGCCTTCGCGGCGATTTCGTCTTCGCGGATCGCGGCCCACGCGCGGCCGATACGCGAGTGCTGCAGACGCGTACACACCCAGATCACCAGCAGCGAGCAGAGCACGAACAGGTAGTAGTACATGTACACCGACGGCAGCTGGAAGCCGAACAGCGTATGCGTCTGCGACAGGTTGAAGCCGCCGACGTGCACCGGATCGATGCCCGTGATCCCCTTCGGGCCGTTGGTGATGTTCACCGGACGGTCGAGGTTGTTCATGAAGATCCGGACGATTTCACCGAAGCCGAGCGTGACGATCGCCAGGTAGTCGCCGCGCAGGCGCAGCGTCGGCGCGCCGAGCAGGATCCCGAAGGTCGCCGCCAGCGCCATCGCGATCGGCACGATCAGCAGGAACGGCACGTGCAGGCCGTTCGGCGCGAGCGCCGCGATCCACTCGAACTGCGAGGTCAGGTGCGGCGAGCTCAGCAGCGCCGCCGTGTAGGCGCCCACCGCGTAGAACGCGATGTAGCCCAGGTCGAGCAGGCCGGCGAAGCCGACCACCACGTTCAGGCCCAGCGCGAGCATCACGTACAGCATCGCGAAGTCGAGCACGCGGACCCAGTAGTTGCCGCCGGCCGAGCCGATCACGATCGGCGCGGCGATCACGAGGACAGCAGTGAGGAGGCCGATGACGACGGTCTTGGCGGTGTTGCGCTCTTCGACCAGCGACGTCGACGATTCGATCGGTTGAATGGATGTCATGTTGTTTGCTCCCCTTCCGTTACGCGCGGTCCGCGACACGTTCGCCCAGCAGGCCCGACGGACGGAACACCAGCACGATGATCAGCACGATGAAGGCGAACACGTCCTGGTAGTTGCTGCCGAATACGCCACCCGTGAGGTTGCCGATGTAGCCGGCCCCGAGCTGCTCGATCAGGCCGAGCAGCACGCCGCCGACCATCGCGCCGCCGAGGTTGCCGATCCCGCCGAGCACCGCCGCGGTAAACGCCTTCATGCCGGGGATGAAGCCCATGTAGAAGTGCACGTTGCCGTATTCGGACGCGATCATCACGCCGGCCAGCGCGGCGAGCGCGGAGCCGATCATGAACGTCGCCGAGATCACGAAGTTCGGGTTCACGCCCATCAGGCTTGCCGTATTCGGGCTTTCGGCGATCGCGCGCATCGCGCGGCCGAGCTTGGTCTTGTGCACGAGCAGCAGCAGGCCGCCCATCACGATGAACGCGACCGCGATGATCACGATTTCCGTGACCGAGATCACGGCGCCGGGCGTCGTGTCGGTCGCCTTGATCACGTTGATCGGGTCGGTCGGCAGCAATTGCGGGAACGGCAGCGGGTTGCGCGACCAGATGATCATCGCAGCCGTCTGCAGCAGGATCGACACGCCGATCGCGGTGATCAGCGGCGCGAGACGCGGCGCGCGGCGCAGCGGCCGGTACGCGACGCGTTCGATCGTGAAGCCGACGAACGCACAGACGACCGCGGCGATGCCCAGGCCGATCGTCAGCGTCGCGACGTTGCCGAGTCCGGGAAAGTGGTTCTGCAGCACGGTGATGGCCGACAGCGCGACCATCGCGCCGATCATCAGCACGTCGCCGTGCGCGAAGTTGATGATGCCGAGAATGCCGTACACCATCGTGTATCCCAACGCGATGATGGCGTACACACTGCCGAGCACCAGCCCGTTGAGAACCTGCTGGACGAAAATATCCATTTAAAGCTCCTTGGCCCGTGCTGCCGGAGGACGTTGCGCCCCGCGGGTAAGCGAGGAATCGCGCCTTCTCGGCGACACTGCGGGTACTAGTCGATACCGGTAAGGGTGGATCGTCCCGGCGCGCGCCGCCCGGCCTGTACAGCCGGACCTGCCGCCGGAGCGGATACAAAAACGGCACCGCACTGTTCCGGTGCCGTCATGAGTCCCGTCGCTAAATCGTCACGACATCGAGGACGGTGTTCGTGGCCTCCTTGAAGTCGTGGGGCAGCATGCCGAGACGGCCGTCGTCCGGTTTCCCGGCATCCGTGCCTTGGCCCGTCCGGCGCCGCGCAAGCAGCGCGCCCGGACGGATCGGATTCCGCGCCGCGTCGCCCGGCAGGGCGTTGCGGCAGTCGCGCCCGACTTTCGTCAGGACTGCATCGGAATCCATCGTACGAACCAGACTGCGCGTCACGACACGGTCGGTCGCGGCGGCGCGCTGTTTCGTCGAATCGAATTGAAGGGGGGACAGTGGCTTCGGCACGCTGCCGGCAACGCCGCGATCGTCCGGCATCCGTCGACCGGCGGCTCGCCGCGACGCAGTCTGCATGCCCGCTGCCCGGCCCGTCGTCAGGCCAAGCGCGTTGATGTCCTCGATCGTCAAACCTGCCCCGTTTTCCTTGTCCCTGCCCAGTTGCGCGATACGGCGCGCCGATGGCGCCGCACGTCCGGCTCCGGCGACGCGCACGCCGCTGGCCGATGATGCCGCGATTACCGCAGCGTCCCTGCCCGCCCCGTCGTCGCTCTTTTTGCTGCAGCCGGCAAGCATTGCAACCGGCGCGGCGACGGACACGGCGTAAGCCAACTTCACATGCATTGAATGGTCTCCCGCGCCTTGCCAAAACCCGATTTCAAAGCCATTCCGGCTTGAAAACGGGCGCATTGTAACTCCATTTATAGGACGCCAATAATCCTGATTCGATGGGGTTTTCCTGCATTGCAACCAATTTTGAGAAACGATTGGATGAGGCGGGAGCAACCGGGTTGCACCATGATTGGGAATAATGGTTGCGACTACAATTTCGAGACACCAAAAAAAAGCGCGCCGGGAGGCGCGCTTCGGTGTTCCGCGGGTGCGATGCGGCAATCAGGCGGCGGGCGGCAGGTTCAACCCGCGCGGCAGCGGAAACGACACGTTTTCCTCGATGCCGTCGAGTGCGCGGACGTTGCGCACGCCGAGCTCGCGCAGCCGCGCGATCACGGCCTGGGCGAGCACCTCGGGCGCCGACGCACCGGCCGTCACGCCGATGCGGCGCTTGCCTGCGACCCACGCCGGATCGATCTGGTCCGGTGCATCGACCATGTACGCGGCCACGCCGCGCTTCTCGGCCACTTCGCGCAGCCGGCTCGAGTTCGAGCTGTTCGGACTACCGACCACGATCACGACATCGCATTGCGGCGCCATGAACTTCACCGCGTCCTGGCGGTTCTGCGTCGCGTAGCAGATGTCCTGCTTCTTCGGCTCGCGGATCTTCGGATACTTTGCCTTCAGCGCGCCGATGATCTCGGCCGCGTCGTCAACGGACAGCGTCGTCTGCGTGACGAGCGCGATGCGCTCGGGATCGGCGAGCTCGAGCTTCTGCACGTCCTCGACACTTTCGACGAGGTGCATGCCGCGCTCGACCTGGCCCATCGTGCCTTCGACTTCGGGATGGCCCTTGTGGCCGATCATCACGATGTCGACGCCGTCCTGGCGCATCTTCGCCACTTCGACGTGCACCTTCGTGACGAGCGGGCAGGTAGCGTCGTAAATGCGCAGCCCGCGCACGTCGGCCTCGTCGCGCACGGCCTTCGACACGCCATGCGCACTGAAGATCACGGTGTTGCCGGCCGGCACTTCCTCGAGTTCCTCGACGAAGATCGCGCCCTTCTTTTTCAGATCCTCGACCACGTACTTGTTGTGGACGATTTCGTGACGCACGTAGATCGGCGCACCGTGCATCGCGATGGCGCGCTCGACGATCTCGATCGCGCGATCGACACCCGCGCAGAAACCGCGCGGCTGGGCCAGCAGGATTTCGGCGTCGGCGGCGACGGTCTGCCCGGACAGCGTATCGGTGGTACTCATGATTACAGGATTCCGATGATTTTCACTTCGAACGTGAGCGCCTGGCCCGCGAGCGGATGATTGAAGTCGAACAGCGCCGAGGTCTCGCTGACTTCCTTCAGCACCCCCGCGTAGCGACCGCCATCCGGTGCGTTGAACTCGATGAGTTCGCCCGGCGTGAAATCGTCGCCGACCATCCCGTTCTCGCGCAGCGTCGCCAGCGTCACGCGCTGGAGCATGTCGGGATTGCGGGGGCCGAACCCCTGATCGGGGGCTAGCTGAAAAGTCGAATGGTCACCGACCCGGAGCCCGAGCAGAATCTGTTCCAGCGACGGCGCCAGCTGCCCCGCGCCCAGCAACAGCGTGGCCGGCTTGTCCGAGAAGGTGTTGACGATGTCGGCGCCGTCGGCCAGTGCCAGCCGGTAATGCAACGTGACGTGGGAACCGGGCTTCACTTCGGATAGATCGATGAGGCTCATGAATTACTCGTTCAGTCGGCGCCCGCTACGGCCGAATGGCCCGGCGCAAAGCCAATATTGTAAGTCACCTGAGCGTGCAAGGCGGAAAGTGCGACGACGTTGCGCACGCCGCCCGCCGCCAATGGAGTTCCGACCATGCTGTCACCCTGCCTCATCGTGCCGCCGGCCGAATGCCGCGACACCGCCGACACGCCGGCCGATCCGCCCGGCCGCGTGATCCCGATCAACCGGCGCAGGCGCCGCCCGGGCGACTGGCGGCCCGAGCGGCCACGCGAGCGATTGCTGGAGCGCGGGCCGGCCGCGCTGACCGACGACGAGCTGATCGCGCTGCTGCTCGGCACCGGCAAGCCCGGTCACGACGTCTTCGTCACCGCCCGCGCACTGGTCGAGCAGTTCGGCACGTTGCGCGGGCTGCTCGAAGCGAGCGCCGACGATTTCGAGGCGTACCCCGGCATCGGCCCCGCACGCTCCGCGCGGCTCGTCGCGGTCACCGAGATCGCGCGGCGCATGCTGGTGGAGAAAGCGGAAGAACGGATGCCGATCGACTCGCCCGGCGCGGTCGAGGATTGCTTGCGACTGAAGATCGGCACGCGCCAGTACGAAGTGTTCATCGCGGTCTATCTGGATGCGCGCAACCGTCTGATCGACATGGAGGAAATCGCGCGCGGCTCGCTCACCCGCATGGCCGTCTATCCGCGCGAGATCGTGCGCCGCGCGATGAAGCACAACGCCGCGGCGCTGATCGTCGCGCACAATCATCCGTCGGGCGCGGTACAGCCGAGCGCGGAAGACCGCCGCCTGACCCGCGTGCTGAAAGACGCGCTCGAGCTCGTCGACGTGCGGCTGCTCGATCACGTCGTCGTCGGGGTCAGCGATACTTTCTCGTTCGCGCGGGCCGGTTGGCTGTAGACTGTGGCGCGGCGGCCCGTCCCAGGGCGCCGCAACGACGAAGCGAAATTGGGTTTGATTTTTCTGAACTTTTTCTGCTAGAATCGTCGTCTGTCTTTTTTCCAACCAGTTCTAGCCATCGAAGGGCCTTGTCTGTAAGGGCTACGGCGTTCTGAGTGCAGCCATGGATCACGTGGCGGTGCGATGGAACCTTCACCGGCGATCGAACCCCGAATTTAGCGTATTAGGAGTGCTCTCATGGCACGCGTATGCCAAGTAACTGGGAAAGCGCCGATGAGCGGCAACAACGTTTCCCACGCCAACAACAAGACGAAGCGTCGCTTCCTCCCGAACCTGCAGAACCGCCGGTTCTGGGTTGAGAGCGAAAACCGCTGGGTGCGCCTGCGCGTCTCGAACGCCGGCCTGCGCCTGATCGACAAGAACGGCATCGATTCCGTGCTCGCTGACCTGCGCGCACGCGGCGAAGCCTAAGCCCAAGGAGCACAATCATGGCAAAAGGCGCCCGCGACAAGATCAAGCTCGAGTCGACCGCTGGTACGGGTCACTTCTACACGACCACGAAGAACAAGCGCAACATGCCGGAAAAGATGGCGATCAAGAAGTTCGATCCCGTCGTCCGCAAGCACGTTGAATACAAAGAAACCAAGATCAAGTAATCTCCGGTTTCTGCCAGCCTGACGGCGACCGAAAAGCCCCGCACATGCGGGGCTTTTTGTTTTGCGCGGTTTTTGCGCGCACGCGTGAGCCCGACGCGGTATGCTCTCCCCTTTCCGCGGCCGCGGTCGACGGAACGCAAGATCAAAAGCGTAACGATGGAGATGCAGCATGAAATTCGACGTGGCGATCGTCGGCAGCGGCCTGGCAGGGCTGTCGGTCGCACTCAATCTGGCCAGCACGCGACGTGTCGCGCTGATCGCGAAACGTTCGATGATGGAGGGGGCGAGCGATAACGCGCAGGGCGGCATCGCGGCGGTCCTCGACTCGGCGGACAGCATCGAGAACCACGTCGACGACACGCTGGTCGCCGGGGGCGGCCTCTGCGACGAAGGCGCGACGCGCTACATCGTCGAGCACGGCCGCGAAGCCATCGAATGGCTGATCTCGCAAGGCGTGCCGTTCACGAAGGACGACGCGGCCGAACTCGGCTTTCACCTGACGCGCGAAGGCGGCCACAGCCATCGCCGGATCATCCATGCGGCCGATGCGACCGGCCATGCGGTGCTCGCGACGCTGTCGGCGCGCGCGCGCCAGCATCCGAACATCACGTTCTTCGAAAATCATCACGCGATCGACCTGATCACGTCGGATCGGCTCGGCCTGCCCGGCCGCCGCTGCCACGGCCTGTATGCACTCGACGTCGACAACGACCGCACGATCACGATCGAGGCGCCGCACACGGTGCTCGCCACCGGCGGCGCCGGCAAGGTCTACCTGTACACGACGAACCCCGACACCGCGACCGGCGACGGCATCGCGATGGCGTGGCGTGCCGGCTGCCGCGTGTCGAACATGGAATTCATCCAGTTCCACCCGACCTGCCTGTTCCATCCGTACGCGAAATCGTTCCTGATTTCGGAAGCCGTGCGCGGCGAAGGCGGCCTGCTGAAGCTGCCTGACGGCACGCGCTTCATGCCGTCGCACGATCCGCGCGCCGAACTCGCGCCGCGCGACATCGTCGCGCGCGCGATCGACTTCGAGATCAAGAAGCGCGGGATCGACTGCGTGTATCTCGACATCAGCCATCAGCCGGAAGCGTTCCTGCGCGAACATTTCCCGACGATCCATGCGCGCTGCCTCGAATTCGGCATCGACATCGCGAAAGAACCGATCCCGGTCGTGCCGGCCGCGCACTATACGTGCGGCGGGGTCGTCACCGATCTCGCCGGACGCACCGACCTCGCCGGCCTGTACGCGGTCGGCGAAACCTCGTACACGGGGCTGCACGGCGCGAACCGGCTCGCGAGCAACTCGCTGCTCGAATGTCTGGTGATCGGCCGCGCGGCAGCCGAGGCGATCGAGGCGGCCGGCTTCGACGCCGACACGCCGGCCGCGCTGCCCGCGTGGGACGAAAGCCGCGTGTCGGACGCGGACGAGGAAGTCGTCGTGGCCCACAACTGGGACGAACTGCGCCGCCTGATGTGGAACTACGTCGGCATCGTGCGCACCGACAAGCGCCTCGAGCGCGCGAAACATCGCCTGTCGCTGCTGCGCGACGAGATCCACGAGTACTACGCGAACTTCCGCGTGACGCGCGATCTGCTCGAACTGCGCAACCTCGTCGACGTGGCAACGCTGATCGTGAAAAGCGCGCACTCGCGCCGCGAAAGCCGCGGGCTGCACTACAGCCGCGACTGGCCGCATACGCTGCCGAAAGCATTGCCGAGCGTGCTCACGCCGCGCGTGCGCCGCTGAGCAGCGCGCCGCCCTTCCGCGGCCGCAGCAGCACAAGAAAAAAGCCGTTGGCGCCTGCGCGCCAACGGCTTTTTGTCTGATCGGATGATGTTCGGTCAGTCGACGATCCGCATCGAATAATCGGTCGCCCGCACATCCTTCGTCAGCGCGCCGATCGAGATGCGATCGACGCCCGTCTCCGCGAACGTGCGCACCGTCTCGAAATTGACGCCGCCCGAGACTTCGAGCACGGCCTTGCCATCCGCCACGCGCACCGCTTCGCGCATCATGTCGAGCGTGAAGTTGTCGAGCAGCACCGACTGCGCGCCGTGCGCGAGCGCCGTGTCGAGCTGCGCGAGCGTCTCGACTTCGACCTGCACCGGCACGCCCGATTCCAGCGCGAACGCCGCATCGAGCGCCTCGCCGACACCGCCTGCCGCCGCGATGTGGTTCTCCTTGATCAGGATGCCGTCGTACAGCGCGAGACGCTGGTTCTCGCCGCCGCCGACCCGGACCGCGTACTTCTGCGCGAGCCGCAGCCCCGGCAACGTCTTGCGCGTATCGAGGATCTTCGCGCGCGTGCCTTCGACGCGATCGACGTAACGGCGCGTCGCCGTCGCGACGCCCGACAGCAACTGCAGGAAGTTCAGCCCGTTGCGCTCGGCCGTCAGCAGCGCGCGTGCCGGCCCTTCGAGTTCGCAGACGGTCGAATCGGCCGTCATCCGGTCGCCTTCGCGATAGCGCCATTGCACGACGATCGACGGATCGATCCGTGCGATCACGGCCTCGAACCACGGTACGCCGCACAGCACGGCTTCCTCGCGCACGATGATCCGCGCGCGGCGGTGCTCGCCGGCCGGCACGAGCCGCCCGGTCTGGTCGCCGGCACCGACGTCTTCGGCGATCGCATCGGCCACGTTGCGCGCGATCGCTTCGTCGAATGCCGCGCCATACTGCGCGCGGACGGCTTGGAACAGCGGGGATACGGCGTTGCTCATGCGGCCCCCACGTTCGCGAACAATTGCTGGTCGCGCTGCAAGTCGCCGCTCGCCTGCACGCGCTTCTTGTGCGCAGCCGCGAATTCGAGCATCCGGTTGATCGGCAAACGCGCGCGCTCGCCGATCGCGGGATCGACGAAGATCTCGTTGTGACCGCGTTCGAGCACGTCGGCGAGGTTCGCGAGGCCGTTCATCGCCATCCACGGGCAATGCGCGCAGCTCTTGCAGGTCGCGCTGTTGCCGGCCGTCGGCGCGGCGATGAAGGTCTTGCCGGGCGCGGCAAGCTGCATCTTGTGCAGGATGCCGAGATCGGTCGCGACGATGAAGCGGGTCGCGTCGAACTTGACGGCCGCGTCGATCAGCTGCGTGGTCGAGCCGACGACATCGGCCTGCGCCACGACGTTTTCCGGCGACTCGGGATGGACGAGCACCTTCGCGTCCGGATATTCGGCGCGCAGCAGGTCGAGCTCGATGCCCTTGAACTCGTCGTGGACGAGGCACGAGCCCTGCCACAGCAGCATGTCCGCGCCGGTTTTCTTCTGGATGTAGCTGCCGAGATGGCGGTCCGGCGCCCAGATGATCTTTTCGCCGCGCGCGTGCAGGTCGGCCACGATCTCGAGGCCGATCGACGACGTGACCATCCAGTCCGCGCGCGCCTTCACGGCCGCGCTGGTGTTCGCGTAGACGACGACGGTACGGTCGGGATGCGCATCGCAGAACGCCGAGAATTCGTCGACCGGGCAACCGAGGTCGAGCGAGCAGGTCGCGTCGAGATCGGGCATCAGGATCCGTTTGTTCGGGCTCAGGATCTTCGCGGTTTCGCCCATGAAGCGCACGCCGGCGACGACCAGCGTCTGCGCGTCGTGATCGCGGCCGAAGCGGGCCATTTCGAGCGAATCCGCCACGCAGCCGCCCGTTTCGTCGGCCAGTTCCTGCAGTTCGGCGTCCACGTAGTAGTGGGCGACCAGCACGGCCTTTTCACGGGCGAGCAACGCCTTGATGCGTGCTTTCAGCGCAGCGCGCTCCTCGGCGGACGGCGCATCGGGCACCTTGGCCCATGCCTGCCCCACGCCGCACACGGTCCCGGCTGCGACGGGCCGGTCGTACTCGACGGGTTTGATCGTCGATTGCATCTCCATATCTCCTGTCGATCAGCGTTGGCGCTTGAGCGCTTACCCTGATCCCATGCTACGCGGTCGATCGGCGTTGGCGCGTTCGCGCCTGCCCCGATCCCATCCCTTTCATTCGCCCCGGGACACCACCCGCCACGGCCCCAAGCGTCAGACAAATCCCGGCCCGCCGACGCGCGTCAAAAACCGGCGGCCCAAATGAAAAAACCCCGCCAACGCGGGGTTTGTGACGTCCTGAGATTCTAATCGATTTCGAATCAGGCGTAGCGACGCAGGCGCGTCGCGAATTCCTGCAGCGCCTTGATGCCGCTTTGTTCTGCGCGATGACACCAATCCTGCAATTGCGCGAGAAGCTGTTCGCGCGACGCGGTCGAACGATCCCAGATCGCGGCCAGATCCTGGCGCAGCTGGAAGTACGTATGCAGCTTCTGGCTGTTCGCGAAGATTTCCGGCAGCAGCTTCTTCTGCGGCTCGTCGAGACCGTCGGCGTCCTTGTGGAACCACTTGCGGGCACCGCGCATCAACTGGTACTTCTCGCTCGAACCGAGTTCCTTCAGGTGCGCGAGCTCCTGGCGGTACGCACGCTTCACGGCCTTGCCGTAGCTCGCCATCACTTCGTAGCGGTTCGACAGCACGGCCTGCAGCGTTTCCTGATCGAGCACCGTCTTCGGCTTGTTCAGGCGCGGCGTCGGCGCCACCTTCTTCACCTTCGCGAGACCGAAGGCCGACATGATGCGGATGTACATCCAGCCGATGTCGAACTCGTACCACTTGTTCGACAGCTTCGCCGACGTCGCGAACGTGTGGTGGTTGTTGTGCAGCTCTTCGCCGCCGATCACGATGCCCCACGGGAACAGGTTCGTGCTCGCGTCGGCCGAGTTGAAGTTGCGATAGCCCCAGAAGTGACCGAAGCCGTTGACGACACCAGCCGCCCAGAACGGGATCCACACCATCTGCACGGCCCAGACGGTCAGGCCGAGCACGCCGAACAGCGCGACGTCGATCACCATCATCAGGCTCACGCCGAGGATCGGGTACTTCGAGTAGAGGTTGCGTTCGATCCAGTCGTTCGGCGTGCCGTGGCTGAACTTGCGCATCGTCTCTTCGTTCTTCGCTTCCGCGCGATACAGCTCGGCGCCCTCGAGGAACACCTTCCAGATGCCGCGCGTCTGCGGGCTGTGCGGATCTTCCTCGGTCTCGCACTTCGCATGGTGCTTGCGGTGAATCGCGGCCCACTGGCCGGTCAGCATGCCGGTGGTCATCCACAGCCAGAGACGGAAGAAGTGGCTCGCGATCGGATGCAGCTCCAGCGCGCGGTGCGCCTGGCAGCGATGCAGGTAGACCGTCACACCGATGATCGTGACGTGCGTGACGGCGAGCGCGAACAGCGCGACCTGCCACCACGAAAAATGCAGGAGCCCGTGGGAAAGAAAATCGAGCAGGGAATTCAACAAGGCAGTTACCTGTGATGAGAGCGACGCCGCACCGGCGTCAGAAGAATGAAAGCATACCGCGTGTAGACCAGAATTTTACTTCAACCGTTCCAAGTCTTTGTAAAAAATGAATATTTTCTTGCCCTGACGCAATCCGCGCGGTCCACGGCCGGACTCGGAAAGGCCCGCGATCCGGTTCCGACCGCGGAATCGGTACGATTGACCGCCCGCACCCGCTACGCGGCCGGCGCGCGCTCGTCCAGCGCACCGTTGGCGGCGGCCGAATCGTGCCCGGCCGCCACGCCGGCCGCGGCGAAACCGTCCGGCAACCCGACCACGCGCACTTCGCGCTGCGGAAACGGAATCGAAATCCCGTGCTCGCTGAAGAGCCGCCAGATGTTGCGGTTCACGCTCGAACGCACGCCCGACGTGCCCTTCGCCGAATCCTCGATCCAGAAGCCGAGCTCCAGGTCGATCCCGTCCGCGCCGAAACTCACGAGGTACGGGGTGGGCGCCGGCTCGGCCAGCACGCGCGGCACGTCCTTCGCCGCGTCGGCGAGCAACGCGAGCGCCTGCTCGACGTCGCTCGTGTACGCCACCTGCACCGCCACCTTCGCATAGCCGCGCGTCAGGTACGACGACTGGTTTTGCACAACGTCGGTGATCAGCTTCTCGTTCGGGATCAGCGTCTCGTTGCCGTCGAGGCCGCGCACGACCGTGTAGCGCGTGCGGATCTGGGTGACCACGCCCTGCAGCCCGCCGACGCTGATCGCATCGCCGAGCCGCAGCGAGCGGTCGAGCAGGATGATGAAGCCCGACACGTAGTTGCTGGCGATCTTCTGCAGCCCGAACCCGAGGCCGACGCCGACCGCGCCGCCGAACACGCCGAGCACCGTCACGTCGATGCCGACGAGCGACAGCCCGATCAGGATCGCCGCGAACACGAGCAGCGCGCGGCCGACCCGCGACAGCACGACCTTCAGGTTCGCGTCGAGCGTGCTCGCGCGCGACAGGCGATCCTCGAGCACCGAGCCGAGCCACATCGCGACCATCAGCGTCACGCACACCCACAGCGCGCCGGAAATCACCGACAGCAGCGTGAGGTGCGCGGTCGCGACGCGGAACTGCACGCTGTCGAGCCAGCCGAGCACGTCGCGCTGGATGCCGAGCACGGTCATCACCATCGCGGCCCACACGACGGTCGACACGATCTTCTCGACGATCGACAGCCATGCGTGCGTGTGGCCGTCACGCGCGAACACGCGCCGCGCGAAGAAGAACAGCACGTAGATCAGCCCGATGCCGAACAGCGGCACGAGCGCGAGCGACAGCAGCGACGTCGACATGAACGGGTCGAACGCGAGCTGCGCACCGCCGACGAACACGCTGCCGAACAGCGGAAACAACGCGCGCTTGAGGCTTTGCGCGCCCGCGCCCGGCGCGCGTCCGGCCGCCCGGCGCCGCGCATCGATCCGGCCGTGCACGAAGCGCGCGGCGACCCACGCGAAACACAGCGCACCGACGAGGATCGCCGCCTGCCAGATCATCACCGGCTGGTGGAAATCGCGAATCACCGAGGCCAGCCGGTGCGACAGCAGGCGGCTCTGCAGGTTCTCCATCGTCCGGGCGGTCGTTACTGCGCCGCGCGGCGCTCGAGCACCGCGGCGAAGAAGCCGTCGGTCGCGTGACGGTGCGGCCACAGCGACAGATAGTCGCCCGTCTCGAGCTCGATGCGCTGGTCGGCCAGCACCTTCTGCGCCGGCACCAGCACGAAGTCCGGATGGTCGGCCAGGAACTGTTCGACGATGCGCTCGTTCTCGGCATCCAGCACGCTGCAGGTCGCGTAGACGAGCCGGCCGCCCTTCTTCACGAGCCGCGCGGCGCTCGCGAGGATCGACGCCTGCTTCGGCGTCAGCTCGTCGATCGCGGTGCGCGTCTGGCGCCATTTGAGGTCCGGATTGCGACGCAGCGTGCCGAGGCCGCTGCACGGCGCGTCGACCAGCACGCGGTCGATCTTGCCGGCGAGGCGCTTGATCTTCGCGTCGTGCTCGCTGTCGATCAGCACCGGGTTCACGTTCGACAGCCCGCTGCGTGCGAGGCGCGGCTTCAGCTTCGCGAGACGCTTCTCCGACACGTCGAACGCATAGAGGCGCCCGGTCGAGCGCATCATCGCGCCGAGGGCGAGCGTCTTGCCGCCCGCGCCCGCGCAGAAATCGACGACCATCTCGCCGCGGCGCGGCGCGACCAGCGAGCACAGCAGCTGGCTGCCTTCGTCCTGGACCTCGATCGCGCCCTCCTCGAACAACTTGAGGCGCGTCAGCGCCGGCTTGCCGACCACGCGCACGCCGAACGGCGCGAACGGCGTCGCGCCCGCATCGATGCCGCTCACGCGCAGCGCTTCGATCACCTGGTCGCGGCTTGCCTTCTGCGCGTTGGCACGCAGGTCGAGCGGCGCCGGGTAGTTCAGCGCGGCGGCGAGCTGCGCGAGCTCCTCGGCATCGAAACGCTCCGACAGCGCCTGGTGAATCCAGTCGGGCAGGTTGGTGCGAATGCGCACCGGCAGGCTCGCCGGATCGATCTTCGACACGTGCTCGAGCCACGCGGACTCGGTGTCGGACAGGAACGGCTTCAGCGCATTGCGGCCGACCGTCTGCATCAGGCCGAGCAGCGTGAGGCGTCGCGCAGGCGTGCCGGTGCCGCTCTCGGCCAGGTGCGAAAACTCCATCTTCCGGCGCAGCACCGCGAACACGGCCTCGGCGATCACGCCGCGCTCCGCATGCCCGAGCTTCGGGTGCGCGCGGAAGAACCGGCTCGTCGTCGCGTCGGCGGGGCCGGCGAACTTCAGCACCTCGGCCAGCAAAGTCTCGGTCTGGCCGATCAGGAATCCGTGCAGCTTCATACGCCCTCACTCGTTTCGGTTTGCGGTTGGTCCGCGAAAATCCAGCGCGCCTCTTCGGGCGCCACCACTGCGCGGCCGTTCTCGAGGCGCAACCGCCCGTCGACGAACCAGCGCACCGCACGCGGATACAGCACGTGCTCGACCGCCAGCACGCGCTGCGCGAGCGCGGCCGCGTCGTCGCCGGCGCGCACGGGCACCGCGCCCTGCGCGACGATCGCCCCGCTGTCGAGCTCGGGAATCACGAAATGCACGCTCGCGCCATGCAGCGCGACCCCGGCGTCGAGCGCCTGCTGGTGCGTGTGGATGCCCTTGAAGCTCGGCAGCAGCGACGGATGGATGTTCAGCAGCCGGCCCTCGTATCGTCTGACGAATGCGGGCGTGAGGATGCGCATGAAGCCGGCGAGGACGACGAGATCGGGCGAGAAGCGGTCGATCTCGGCGGCGAGCGCCGCGTCGAAGCTGTCGCGGCCGTCGAACGACCGGTGGTCGACCACCGCCGTCGCCACCCCGTGCGACGCGGCAAAAGCCAGTCCGGCCGCATCGGGCCGGTTGGCGATCACGGCGGCAATCTCGGCCGGCCAGCGTTCCTGCGCGCACGCGCGGACGATGGCCTCCATGTTGCTGCCGCGACCGGAAATCAGGATCACGAGTTTTTTCATCCGCGAATTTTACCATTCGCCCCCGCGTTTCCCGCCTTCTCGGCCGCCGGCCCGCCCGAACGTTTATAATCTTCTGCTTTGCGGCATCCCACCGCCCATTCCCCCGACGCTGCATCCGCTATCGTGAAAGTCTTCCGCGGCCTGCCCAACGCCGAGAGCCGCGCCCCGTGCGCGCTGACGATCGGCAACTTCGACGGTGTCCATCGCGGCCACCAGGCCCTGCTCGCGCGCGTGCGCGCGGCAGCGGACGCGCGCGGCCTGCCCGTGTGCGTGATGACGTTCGAGCCGCACCCGCGCGAATTCTTCAATCCGGCCGGCGCGCCGCCGCGCATCGCGATGCTGCGCGACAAGCTCGAGGCGCTGCGCGATCACGGTGTCGACCGCGTCGTCGTCGAGCACTTCAACCACACCTTCGCGAGCCAGTCGCCGCAGGCGTTCGTCGAGCGCACGCTGGTGAACGGGCTGCATACGCGCTGGATGATGGTCGGCGACGATTTCTGCTACGGCGCGAAGCGCGCGGGCACCTTCGACACGCTGAAGGCGGCCGGCGAGCAGCACGGCTTCGAGGTCGAGCAGATGGGCACGGTGGCCGGCAGCGACGGCACGCGCATTTCCAGCTCCGGCGTGCGCGCGGCGCTCGCCGCGGGCGATCTCGACGCGGCCGCTCAGGCGCTCGGCCACGGCTACGCGATCAGCGGCCACGTCGCGCACGGGCTGAAGCTCGGCCGCGATCTCGGCTTCCCGACGCTGAACCTGCCGATCGCGCACAAGCGGCCGGCGCTCGCGGGCATCTTCGTCGTGCAGGTGCACGGCCTCGGCCCCGAGCCGCTGCCGGGCGTCGCGAGCCTCGGGCTGCGCCCGACCGTCGACGATTCGGGCCGCGTGCTGCTCGAAGTTCACCTGCTCGACTGGCACGGCGATGCGTACGGCAAGCTGATCCGTGTCGAATTCCTGAAGAAGCTGCGCGACGAGGCGAAGTTCGACGATCTCGAGGCGCTGTCGCGCGCGATCGCGCTGGACGTCGCGAATGCGCGCGCGTACTTCATCGAACGCGACCGTGCGCCGGGCAGCCGCGCGACGGGCTTCGCGACGTCGGCTACCGACCGAATTAGCTGATCCGGACGGCGGCGCGCGGGCGCCGCCCCCCTCGCGCCGCCCTCTCGCGCGCATCCCCGATTCACGACGCCCGAGCGTCCCCCGATTGAGATAGCGATCCCATCATGAGCAACAAGAAAGCCGATTCGAAACCGCAGGCCAAGTATCCGGTCAACCTGCTCGACACGCCGTTCCCGATGCGTGGCGACCTGCCCAAGCGCGAGCCGCAGTGGGTCAAGGAGTGGGAAGAGCGCGGCATCTACGACAAGATCCGCGCGGCCAGCCAGGGCCGGCCGAAGTTCATCCTGCACGACGGCCCGCCGTATGCGAACGGCGACATCCACCTCGGCCATGCGGTCAACAAGATCCTGAAGGACATCGTCGTCAAGTCGCGCAACATGGCCGGCTTCGACGCGCCGTACGTGCCGGGCTGGGATTGCCACGGGATGCCGATCGAGATCCAGATCGAGAAGCAGTTCGGCAAGTCGCTGCCGGCGGCCGAAGTGATGAGCAAGGCGCGCGCATACGCGACCGAGCAGATCGAGAAGCAGAAGGTCGGCTTCAAGCGCCTCGGCGTGCTCGGCGACTGGGCGAATCCGTACAAGACGATGAACTTCGTGAACGAGGCGGAAGAAATCCGCGCGCTCGGCAAGATCATCGAGAAGGGCTACGTGTACCGCGGGCTGAAGCCGGTGAACTGGTGCTTCGACTGCGGCTCGGCGCTCGCGGAAGCGGAAGTCGAGTACAAGGACCGCACCGATCCGACGATCGACGTGATGTTCGCGTTCGCGGAACCGGAAAAGACCGCGCAGGCGTTCGGCCTGCCGGCGCTGCCGCGCGCCGACGGCGGCATCGTGATCTGGACCACCACGCCGTGGACGATTCCCGCCAACCAGGCGCTGAACCTCCATCCGGAAATCGTCTACGCGCTGGTCGACACCGAGCGCGGGCTGCTGATCATCGCGGAAGAGCGCGTCGAAGCCTGCATGAGCGACTTCAAGCTGACGGGCCGCATCATCGCGACCACACCCGGCGTGAAGCTCGCGAACCTACGCTTCCACCACCCGCTCGCATCGGCCCACCCCGGCTACAAGCGCACCGCGCCCGTCTACCTCGGCGACTACGTGACGACCGACACCGGTACCGGCGTCGTGCACTCGTCGCCCGCGTACGGTATCGAGGACTTCATGTCGTGCAAGGCGCACGGGATGACCGATTCCGACTTCATCAACCCGGTGATGGGCGACGGCCGCTATATCGAATCGCTGCCGCTGTTCGGCGGCCTGTCGATCTGGGATGCGAACCCGAAGATCGTCGACGCGCTGAACGCGGCCGGCTCGCTGCTGCGCAGCGAGAAGTACACGCACAGCTACATGCACTGCTGGCGCCACAAGACGCCGATCATCTACCGCGCGACGTCGCAATGGTTCGCCGGCATGGACGTGACGCCGCGAGACGGCGGCAAGACGCTGCGCGAAACGGCGCTCGAAGGCGTCGACGCGACCGCGTTCTACCCGTCGTGGGGCAAGCAGCGCCTGTTCAGCATGATCGCGAACCGTCCGGACTGGACGCTGTCGCGCCAGCGCCAGTGGGGCGTGCCGATGGCGTTCTTCGTGCACAAGGAAACCGGCGAGCTGCACCCGCGCACGCTCGAGCTGCTCGAGGAAGTCGCGAAGCGCGTCGAGCAGTCGGGTATCGAGGCGTGGCAATCGCTCGACCCGCGCGAGCTGATCGGCGACGACGCGAACCTGTACGAAAAGAACCGCGACACACTCGACGTGTGGTTCGACTCGGGCACGACGCACTGGCACGTGCTGCGCGGCTCGCACAAGGATCAGCTGCAGTTCCCGGCCGACTTGTACCTCGAAGGCTCGGACCAGCATCGCGGCTGGTTCCACTCGTCGCTGCTGACGGCCTCGATGATCGATGGCCGCGCGCCGTACAAGGGCCTGCTCACGCACGGCTTCACGGTCGACGGCGAAGGCCGCAAGATGAGCAAGTCGCTCGGCAACGGCATCGACCCGCATGAAGTCGCGAACCGCCTCGGCGCGGAAATCATCCGCCTGTGGATCGCGTCGACCGACTACTCGGGCGAGCTCGCGATTTCCGAGGAAATCCTGAAGCGCGTGACCGAAGGCTATCGCCGCATCCGCAACACGCTGCGCTTCCTGCTCGCGAACCTGTCGGACTTCGACTTCGCGCAGCACGCGGTGCCGGTCGACGAATGGCTCGAGATCGACCGCTATGCGGTCGCGTTCTCGCAGCAACTGCAGACGGAACTGCTCGGCCACTACGAGAAGTACGAATTCCACCCGGTCGTCGCGAAGCTGCAGACGTACTGCTCGGAAGACCTCGGCGGCTTCTACCTCGACGTGCTGAAGGATCGCCTGTACACGAGCGCCGCCGATTCGCGCGCGCGCCGCTCCGCGCAGACCGCGCTGTACCACCTGACGCACGGCTTGCTGCGCGTGCTCGCGCCGTTCCTGTCGTTCACGGCGGAAGAAGCGTGGAAGGTGTTCCAGCCGGCGAGCGACACGATCTTCACGGAGACCTACTATGCGTATCCGGAAGTCGCCGGCTCGGCCGCGCTGATCGACAAGTGGGCGCTGCTGCGCGACGTGCGCGGCAACGTGACGAAGGCGCTCGAGGAAGCGCGCACCGCGAACCGCATCGGTTCGTCGCTGCAGGCCGAAGTCACCGTCCATGCGAGCGGCGCGCGCTACGACGCGCTGACGAGCCTCGGCGACGACCTGAAGTTCGTGCTGATCACGTCGGCCGCGACGGTCGTCAAGGTCGACGACGAAGCGCAGGAAAGCGTCGACGTGGCCGCGTCGAAGTACCAGAAGTGCGAGCGCTGCTGGCACTACCGCGAAGATGTCGGCGCGCACGCCGAGCATCCGACGCTGTGCGGCCGCTGCTTCTCGAACCTGTTTGAAAACGGCGAAATCCGGAGCGCTGCGTAAATATGGCGAAGACCCTGTCGAAACCGGCCAGCGGCGCGCTCGCGCCCTGGCTCGGCATTTCGCTGATCGTGATCCTGTTCGACCAGCTGTCGAAGATCGCGATCCTGAAAACGTTCGCGTACGGCGCGCAGCATGCGCTGACGTCGTTCTTCAACCTCGTGCTGGTGTACAACCGCGGCGCCGCGTTCGGCTTCCTGTCGACCGCGAGCGGCTGGCAGCGCTGGGCGTTCACCGCGCTCGGCGTCGGCGCGACGCTCGTGATCTGCTTCCTGCTGAAGCGCCACGGCCACCAGCGGCTGTTCAGCGTGTCGCTCGCGCTGATCCTCGGCGGCGCGCTCGGCAACGTGATCGACCGGCTGGTCTACGGTCACGTGATCGACTTCCTCGATTTCCATCTCGGCGCGTGGCACTTCCCGGCGTTCAACCTTGCCGATTCCGCGATCACGATCGGCGCGGTGCTGCTGATCTACGACGAGCTGCGGCGCGTGCGCGGTTCGCGCTGAGCGCGCATACTCCGTGTCGACGGCCGGCTTCGCGCCGGCCGTTCCGTTTGACCCCAGGAGGCCTGAGTTGGCACACGCAGAACTCGCAGGAAAACACCTCGTTCTCGGCCTGACGGGCGGCATCGCCTGCTACAAGATCGCCGAGCTCACGCGGCTGCTCGTGAAGGCCGGCGCGACCGTGCAGGTCGCGATGACCGACGCCGCCACCCAGTTCATCACGCCCGTCACGATGCAGGCGCTGTCGGGCCGGCCCGTCTATACGAGCCAGTGGGACGCGCGCATCGACAACAACATGGCGCACATCGACCTGTCGCGCGAAGCCGACGCGATCGTGATCGCGCCCGCGTCGACGGATTTCCTCGCGAAGCTCGCGCACGGGTTCGCGGACGATCTGCTGTCGACGCTGTGCGTCGCGCGCGACTGTCCGCTGCTGGTCGTCCCCGCGATGAACCGCCAGATGTGGCAGAACCCGGCCACGCAACGCAACGCCGCGCAACTGCGCGCGGACGGCGTGTCGGTGCTCGGCCCGGATTCGGGCGCGCAGGCGTGCGGCGAAGTCGGCGACGGCCGCATGCTCGAGCCCGAGGCGATCTATGAGGCGATCGTCGCGCACTTCGCGCCGAAGGTGCTCGCGCACCGGCGCGTGCTGATCACGGCCGGCCCGACGTTCGAACCGCTCGATCCGGTGCGCGGCCTGACGAACCGCTCCAGCGGCAAGATGGGTTTCGCGCTCGCGCGCGCCGCGCAACAGGCCGGCGCCGACGTCCATCTGGTCGCCGGGCCGGTCGCGCTCGACACGCCGTGGGGCGTGTACCGCCAGGACGTGCAGACCGCGCAGCAGATGTACGACGCGGTGATGCATGCGGTCGCCGATGCCGACATCTTCATCGCGGTGGCCGCGGTCGCCGACTGGCGCGTCGACCAGCCGGCCGAGCAGAAGATGAAGAAGACGGCCGACCGCAAGATGCCGGCGCTCGCGTTCGTCGAGAATCCCGACATCCTCGCGTCGGTCGCGGCGCTGCCCGATGCGCCGTTCTGCGTCGGCTTCGCGGCCGAAAGCGGCGACCTCGACGTGCACGGCGACGAGAAGCGCAAGCGCAAGAACGTGCCGCTGCTCGTCGGCAACCTCGGCCCGCTGACGTTCGGCCGCGACGACAACGAAGTCGTGCTGTTCGAGGCCGCCGGCCTCACGCGCCTGCCCCGCGCGCCCAAAGACGAACTCGCGCATGCGCTCGTCGCGGAAATCGCGAAGCGCCTGCCCGACAACCGCCTGATCTGATCACCCGCGCGGCGGCGCGTGCCGCTGCGCCCTTCCCGACCGATTCGACGACCGCATGAAACTCGACCTGAAGATCCTCGACGCGCGCATGCGCGACTACCTGCCCGCCTACGCGACCACCGGCAGCGCGGGCCTCGACCTGCGCGCGTGCCTCGACGCACCGGTCACGCTGCAGCCGGGCGAGACCACGCTCGTGCCGACGGGCCTCGCGATCCACCTTGCGGACCCCGGCTATGCGGCGCTGATCCTGCCGCGCTCGGGCCTCGGCCACAAGCACGGGATCGTGCTCGGCAACCTCGTCGGCCTGATCGACTCCGACTACCAGGGCCAGTTGATGGTCTCGACATGGAACCGCGGTCAGACCGAGTTCGTGCTGAACCCGTTCGAACGCCTCGCGCAGCTCGTGATCGTGCCGGTCGTGCAGGCGCAGTTCAATATCGTCGACGAATTCACCGAGAGCGATCGCGGCGAAGGCGGCTTCGGCAGCACCGGCCGCCACTGAACCTGAGCCACGCAGCACGAAAAAAGGGGCCTCGCGGCCCCTTTTCTTTGGCACGCACCCGTCACTTGCCGGCTGGTTGCGCGATCCGCGCGGGCACCGGTTCGCGACGCCGCGCCTGCGTGATGCTCGCATAGGCGACCATCGCGACCAGCACGCCCGACAGCACCACCGACGAGCCGACCGTGCCGAGCGCGAGGCCGCCCTTCGCGACCGGCTTCGTCAGCAGGTCGCCGACCGTCGCGCCGAACGGCCGCGTGAGCACGAACGCGGCCCAGAACAGCAGCACGCCGGAGAGGTGCGTGAAGTAGTGCGCGAGCACGATCGCCGCGAGCAGGCCGCCGATCAGCAATGCGCCGCCGCCGAAGCCGAGCCCCGAGCTGTCCGCGAGGAAGTCGCCGAGCGCGGTACCGAGCGTGTTTGAGAACAGGATCGCGATCCAGTAGAGCAGCTCGACCTTGCGTGTACGGATCCGGTCGACCGACAGCGATTCACCGCTGACGCGCCAGACCGCGAAGATCGCCAGCAGGATCGCGACGAGGATCGACGAGCCGGCCGCATAGCCGAGGCCGAGCGTGCGATCCATGAAATCGGACATCGTCGTGCCGGCCGTGCTCGTCGCGACGATCACCGCCCAGTAGATCGCCGGGCGATAGCGCGTCGTCCTGAGCTGGGCGCCCAGCGTCACGAGAAAGAAACCGAACAGCAGGATCGAGCTGACCGCGTAGCCGACGTTCAGCGTCATCGACAGCAGATCGCCGCCGGTCTCGCCGAGCGTCGTCGCACAGATCTTCATGATCCAGAACGCGAGCGTGATTTCGGGAAGTTTGTTCATTCGAACCCCTTTTTGCAGGAAGCGGCGTGCCGGTGCGGACCGGCACGCATTGCAGACAGGATCGAATGTAGTCGCCGCTCGCTTAACGGAACCTTAGCGACTGGAGAACCGCGTGGGCGGCCGCACCGGCGCGGTCAGCGCGCGTGCTGGTGCCGGTAATGCAGTGCGTAGGCGAGCGTCAGCAGCACGACGAACACGACGCCGACCACCATCGTCATCCGGAATTCGCGCGTGAAGGCGGTCGTCAGCAGGATCGCCGCGACGAGCCCCGCGCCGAGCAGGCTGCCGAACGGGTGCCCCCACATCCGGAATGCGAGTGCGGGGCCGCGATACTGCGAGCGGAACCGCAAGTGCGTGACGAAGATCATCAGCCACGTGAACAGCGCGCCGAACATCGCGATCGCCATCATCACGGTGAACGCGGTGTCGGGCGCCACCGCGACCAGCACGGCCGCCACCGCGACGCCGCTCGTCGAGATCCACAGCGCCGCGCGCGGCACGCCGTTCGCGCCGAGCCGGCCGAACACCGCGGGCGCGAGGCGCGCGCGCGACAGGCTGAACATCATCCGCGTCGTCACGTAGAGCTGGCTGTTCATCGCCGACAGCGCCGCGATCAGCAGCACGAAATTGATCACGCCGGCCGCATACGGCACGTGCGTCGCGGCCATCACCTTCACGAACGGGCTTTCGTCGGTACCGGCCTGCGTCCACGGGACGATCGCGAGCATCAGCGACAGCGTCAGCAGGTAGAACAGCACGAGCCGGAACACGGTCGAGCGGAATGCGCGCGTGACCGCGTGCTGCGGATCGCGCGCTTCGCCGGCCGCGATCGCGACGGCTTCGATGCTCATGTAGCTGAAGATCGCGACGATCGCCGCGACCCAGGTGCCCCACGGTCCCTTCGGCATGAAGCCGCCGTGCGCGGTGTAGTTCGCGAAACCGATGCCCGACGCGGCCGGCGCCGCCCACACGAGATAGGCGCCGAGCACGATGAACACGACGATCGCCGCGATCTTCAGCAGCGAGAACGCGTATTCGACCGTGCCGTACAGCGTGACGCTCGCGAGGTTCACCGCGATCAGCAGCGCGGAGAAGCCGATCACCCAGTACCAGCCGGGCACCGCCGGGAACCAGTACTTCATGAACACGGCGATCGCGCTGATCTCGGTGCCGATCGCGAACACGACCGCGAACCAGTACGCATAGCGCACCAGGAAGCCCGCGAGCGGGCCGACGTAATGCTCGGCATACGCGCCGAACGAGCCGGCCGTCGGATGCGCGACGGTCATTTCCGCGAGCGCGCCCATCAGCAGCAGCGCGATCAGCGCGCCGATCGCATAGGAAACCAGCACGCTCGGGCCGGCGAGCCCGATCGCGAACCCGCTGCCGAGGAACAGCCCCGTGCCGATCGCGCCGCCGATCGCGATCATCGCCATCTGCCCCGACGTCAGCGCGTGGCGCAACCCTTGTTCGCGCGCGACGATAGCGTCGAACGACCGTTGTTGTTGTGTCACTGCGTTACCACTCCCCTGCACCACCATCGCGCCGCCGGCGCCGGATAAAACGAAACGGCGCGGAGACCTTCCCGCGCCGTTCGCATGAACAACGAATTATCGCTTACTCGACTTCGACCGTCTCTTCGTTCGGCTTGTGCGGCGGATTCGCCAGCTTGTCGAACGACAACTGCACCTTGTCGCTTTCGTCGACGTCGACCGTCACGTGGCCGCCGTTGAGGAGCTTGCCGAACAGCAGTTCGTCGGCCAGCGCACGCCGGATCGTGTCCTGGATCAGCCGCTGCATCGGCCGCGCGCCCATCAGCGGGTCGAAGCCGTGCTTCGCGAGATGCTTGCGCAACGCGTCGGTGAAGAGCGCGTCGACCTTCTTCTCGTGCAGCTGTTCCTCGAGCTGGATCAGGAACTTGTCGACCACGCGCATGATGATCTCCTCATCGAGCGAGCGGAAGCTGATGATCGCATCCAGGCGGTTGCGGAACTCCGGCGTGAACAGGCGCTTGATGTCGGTCATCTCGTCGCCCGTTTCGCGGCGCGTCGTGAAACCGATCGTCGCCTTCTGCATCGACTCGGCGCCCGCGTTCGTCGTCATGATGATGATGACGTTGCGGAAATCCGCCTTGCGGCCGTTGTTGTCCGTCAGCGTGCCGTGGTCCATCACCTGCAGCAGCACGTTGAAGATGTCCGGATGCGCCTTCTCGATTTCGTCGAGCAGCAGCACGCAATGCGGCTTCTTCGTGACGGCTTCGGTCAGCAGGCCGCCCTGGTCGAACCCGACGTAGCCCGGCGGCGCGCCGATCAACCGGCTCACCGCGTGACGCTCCATGTATTCCGACATGTCGAAGCGGATCAGCTCGATGCCGAGCGTGAACGCGAGCTGGCGCGCCACTTCGGTCTTGCCGACGCCCGTCGGGCCGGAGAACAGGAACGCGCCGATCGGCTTGTCCATCTTGCCGAGACCCGCACGCGCCATCTTGATCGAGGCCGCGAGCGCGTCGATCGCCGGATCCTGGCCGAACACGACGCTCTTCAGGTCGCGGTCGAGCGTCTGCAGCTTGCTGCGATCGTCCTGCGACACGCTTTGCGCCGGCACGCGCGCGATCTTCGAGATGATTTCCTCGATCTCGCTCTTGCCGATCGTCTTCTTCTGCTTCGACTTCGGCAGGATGCGCTGCGCGGCGCCCGCCTCGTCGATCACGTCGATCGCCTTGTCCGGCAGGTGACGGTCGGTGATGAAGCGTGCCGACAGCTCGGCCGCGGCCGACAGGGCGCCCGACGAATACTTGACGCCGTGATGCTCCTCGAAGCGCGACTTCAGCCCGCGCAGGATCGCGACCGTCTGCTCGACGCTCGGCTCCGTCACGTCGACCTTCTGGAAGCGCCGCGACAGCGCCGCATCCTTTTCGAAGATGCCGCGATATTCGGTGAACGTCGTCGCGCCGATGCACTTGAGCGTGCCCGACGACAACGCCGGCTTCAGCAGGTTCGACGCATCGAGCGTGCCGCCCGACGCGGCGCCCGCGCCGATCAGCGTATGGATTTCGTCGATGAACAGGATCGCGTGCGGGCGCTCCTTCAGCTCTTTGAGCACCGTCTTCAGGCGCTGCTCGAAATCGCCGCGATACTTGGTGCCCGCGAGCAGCGCGCCCATGTCGAGCGAGTACACCTGCGCGTTCGCGAGGATGTCCGGCACTTCGCCGCGCGTGATCCGATACGCGAGCCCTTCGGCGATCGCGGTCTTGCCGACGCCGGCTTCGCCGACGAGCAGCGGGTTGTTCTTGCGGCGACGGCACAGCACCTGCACGACGCGCTCGACCTCGGGCTCGCGACCGATCAGCGGATCGATGCGGCCGTCCTTCGCCATCTGGTTCAGGTTCTGCGTGAACTGCGCGAGCGGCGTTTCCTTCTGCGCATTCGCGTCTTCGCTTTCCGCGTTCGCGTCGGTCGACTTCGCGGCTTCGCCGTTGTTCGTCTTCGCGATGCCGTGCGAAATGAAGTTCACCACGTCGAGGCGCGTGACGCCCTGCTGCTGCAGGTAGTACACGGCGTGCGAATCCTTCTCGCCGAAGATCGCGACCAGCACGTTCGCGCCGGTGACTTCCTTCTTGCCGTTCGACGTCGACTGGACGTGCATGATCGCGCGCTGGATCACACGCTGGAAACCGAGCGTCGGCTGGGTATCGACATCGTCGGTGCCCGGGACGGTAGGTGTGTTGTCGTGGATGAAATTGCGCAGGTTCTGACGCAGGTCCTCGATGTTGGCCGCGCACGCGCGCAACACCTCGGCTGCCGTCGGATTATCCAGCAGGGCCAGCAGCAGATGCTCGACCGTAATGAACTCATGGCGCGCCTGGCGTGCTTCCATGAACGCCATGTGCAGGCTGACTTCCAATTCCTGGGCAATCATGCTTCCTCCATCACGCACTGCAGCGGATGCCCTGCCTGCCGCGCATGGGTAACGACTTGCTCAACCTTGGTCGACGCGATGTCCCGCGTATAGACCCCACAAACCCCTCGCCCTTCGCGATGGACCTTCAGCATGATCTGCGTGGCCGTCTCGCGATCCTTCTTGAAATACTCCTGGACCACCATCACGACGAACTCCATCGGCGTGAAGTCGTCGTTGAGCAGCACCACCTTGTACATCGAAGGCGGCTTGAGCTTCTGCTGCTTGCGTTCCAGGACGGTACTGTCCTGCTTGTCCGGGATAATCGCCATACACCCATTCTAAACAACTCGGACAGGCCCGCAATCCTGCCATTACCCGACCGACCGGCCGGCGCCCTCCCCGGTATCCCGGAACACGCGCTCGTCTTCGCGCCATACGAAAGCCGGCTGCGGTGCCGGCTTTCACGCATGGCGCGGAACACGAACCGTCAGGGGGAATCGCACCGGAACGTCGTGTCCGCATCCAGTATCCCACAAGCCGGGACGACTCGAACGCGTGTCACTCGAGCCTGGTATATGAGCCGATTATGCGGCTTTTCAAGCCCCCGCGCTTGGCCGCATGCTGCAAAGCAAAGCCGGAAAAACCCTGAAAATGGGTTCTTTACAACGACCCTCTAAACGTCTAAAAATTCCACTTGACACTCCAATAAAGAGCGCCAACAATCAAGCTGGCACTTTTTTCAATTTGCCGGTTGGCGAAACGAAAGAGGCCGAGGTGAGCTTGTGAGGGGGGAACGGCTGCATTTTCCGGTCGTTTAGCTTTTCGAGCGTGCTCGTGGTAAGTAGCAGCGACTGTGTGACAGGGGAAGTAGGAAATGGCAACTGGTATCGTTAAGTGGTTCAACGACGCGAAGGGCTTCGGTTTCATCACTCCCGATGAGGGCGGTGAGGATCTGTTTGCGCACTTCTCGGCTATCACCATGAATGGCTTCAAGACGCTGAAGGAAGGCCAGAAGGTGAGCTTTGACGTCGTCCAAGGGCCGAAGGGCAAGCAAGCGTCGAACATCCAGGCCGTATAAGGCATCGGATATCTGACGAAGAAACCCGGCGCATTTGCGCCGGGTTTCTTTTTTTTTTGTGGCCGGCCAATCGATAATCGATTGGCCGGCCTTTTCGTTCAATCCCGATAATTGAACACACATTGTCTTGCCACGCATGCAGATCGGATATCGAATCCGCACGTGAAACAGTTTCGCGGCTTCGTTACACGACCTTCAGCGTCCCCATCATCCCGAGATCCTCGTGTTCGAGAATGTGGCAGTGAAACATGCGCTCGCCGGGCATGTCTTGGGTGACCAGAATCGACACGGTTTCACCGCTGCGCACGTTCACGGTATCGCGCCACGCGCGGAACGGTTCGCTCGTGCGCGAACCGGCCGACGCCCGCTCGATCACCTGGAACTGCGTGCCGTGCAGATGGAACGGATGGTCCATGTCCGTCGTATTGCGGATCTCCCAGCGCTCGACGTCGCCGCGCCGGCTCGTCAGCGTCGCACGGTGCGGCGCGTAGGTGTCGCCGTTGATCGTGAAGCGCATGCCCGCCGGCCGGCCGTGCGCCGCGCCCTTCATCATCGCGTCCATGTCCATTTCCTCGCCGAACGCGACCGTCTTGTGCGCCACCGGTTCGCCCAGCGGCGCCACCGCGCGCAACGTGGGAGGCAGCGCGCGGGCCTCGGCGGGCGCGAACGCGACATCGGCCAGCGCCAGCGCCGGATCGGGCGGCAGGCTGCCGTGGCCGGCGTCGTGCGACATCGCCATCTTGTGGCGGTCGTACTCGGCCGCCTGCAGCACCGCGCGCGACGCGCGGTCGCCGGCACGCACCAGCAGTTCCGCACGCTCGCCCGGCGCGATCAGCAGCGACGTCACGCGCCGCGGCGCGTCGAACAACCCGCCGTCGGTGCCCACGTGCTCGAACGCGCGGCCGTCGTCGAACGCGATGCGCAGGTAGCGCGCGCTGCACGCGTTCCAGACCCGCCAGCGTTCGTCACCCGCGACGTCGATGCGCGGCCGGCGCGCGCCGTTGACCAGCACGAACTGGCCTTCACGGCCGTTCATCCAGTCCATCATGTCGTTCGGCGCAATCGTGCCGTCGCGTGCAAGCTTCAGGTCCGACACGAACAAGTGGCGCTCGGGCCAGCCGGCAAGCGGATCGTCCGCGGCGCGCACGACGAACGGGCCCGCCAGCCCGCGGAACACCTGCTCGGCGGTCATCATGTGCGGATGCGGGTGGTACCAATAGGTACCGGCGCTGCCCTTCGGCAGCGTGAAGCGATACACGCGCGACCCGCCGGGCGCGACGGGATCGGACGGATTGCCGTCCTGGTCGGGCGGCACAGGCAGGCCGTGCCAGTGAATCGTCGACGGCTGCGGCAGCTTGTTGACGAACCTGATCTCGACCGTATCGCCCTCGCGCACGTCGATCAGGGGGCCGACGACGGGGCCTTGCGTGCCCGCGCCGAACTGCCAGAACAAGGTCGGCCGCGCGCCGTGCAGCAGCGGTCGCGCCACCGGTTGAGCAACCAGCGTGGCCCGGAACGTGCCGGGCTCGCGGCTTTCGTTGGCCAGCGTGCGCAACGTCGCGAGCGGCGCGCCGGCCGGCAGCGCGTCGGCGGCCGCCAGCGCGGCCGGCGCGGGCTGGCCGTGCTGCGCGTGCGCCGACATCCCCGACATGCCCGGCATGTCGTCCATCGCATCCATGCCGGCCATGCCCGCGTGACCGGCATGCTGCGCCCACGCGGTGCGCGCGAACAGCGATGCGGCCGCGACACCGACGGCACGCGACAGGAAAGTTCTCCGTCTCATCAATCGATCCTCGTTGTTCATGCAGCGCCGCGCGACAGCCGCGGCGGTCGCGTCATCATAACCGCAGGGCCGGATCGGAAAACGCCGTCGCCGGGCGGGCGGCGATACGCCGCAGCGAGCATCGCCACCGTGCCGGATGCGGCGCCACGCTTGGCATCGCCGAGCGGCGGTCGCTCCTCGTCCGCCGTCCCATGCGCGTTGCGCCCGCCCCCACGTTTCCACCCGCTGCATCGACGATCCGCAAACCCGTTAATTTTTCACGATGCGGAACAAGTCACTGCGTTATAAAAATTCGTGGTGCAGGGCACAAATTTCCCGTTTCGCGATGCCGAAAAACGTTCCGCAATACAAAACGCTCGAAATAATTATTTGTTTTTAAAAGAGAATTTTTGTTTCGAGAAGCCGTTCTACATGCACCATCCGGGCGGGTCGCGGACGTAGACTTTGTTCCATGCACTGACGCTTCGCCACGACGGTCCGACACGGAACGCGGCGCAGGCAGCCAGTCGGGCCACAGCCGGCCGAGCCGGCAGGCGGCATAACAGAATTGCTCGTCATCAGAAAGGGAGAACGGAAATGAAGGGATTTCGCTTTGGTTCAGCGCTCGGGTCGTTCTACATCCTGCCGGGTAACGGCGGCTGGGAAGCGACGTTCGGCAACGCCCTGCTCGGCGCATTCTCGTGCCCCGAAGTGGCGGCCGACCACATCTCCCGCGGCGACTGCGAGCAACTGTCCGAACTCGACACCGCGACGCTCGAAGTGCCGCACGAAATCGCCGAATGGGAAATCGTCCACGTCTGAATGGCACGCCTGCAACGAAAAACGCCCCGGGCGACCGGGGCGTTTTCATTGGATGTCGGGCGGCGAACGGCTGACCGCGCCGCGTCGACACGCGCATCGGCTCGCGCGAGTGCGCGCCCGGCGTCAGGCGACCGCGTCGACGATGCCGTTCAGCGTCGCGCTCGGGCGCATGGCCTGGCTCGTCAGGTCGACGTTCGGACGGTAGTAGCCGCCGATCGCCTGCGGCTTGCCCTGCGCGGCCGCCAGTTCCTCCAGGATGCGCGCTTCGTTGTCGGACAGCGCCTTCGCCACGCCCTCGAACTGCGCCTTCAGCGCGGCGTCCTCGGTCTGCTCGGCCAATGCCTGCGCCCAGTACAGGCACAGGTAGAAGTGGCTGCCGCGGTTGTCGAGGCCGCCGACCTTGCGCGCCGGCGACTTGTTCTCGTCCAGGAACTTGCCGGTTGCCTGGTCGAGCGTCTTCGCGAGCACGAGCGCCTTCGGGTTCTGGTACGCGTTGCCGAGGTGCTCGAGCGACGCGGCCAGCGCGAGGAATTCGCCGAGCGAATCCCAGCGCAGGAAGCCTTCCTCGACGAACTGCTGCACGTGCTTCGGCGCGGAGCCGCCCGCCCCCGTTTCGAACATCCCGCCGCCGGCCATCAGCGGCACGATCGACAGCATCTTCGCGCTGGTGCCGAGTTCCATGATCGGGAACAGGTCGGTCAGGTAATCGCGCAGCACGTTGCCGGTGACCGAGATCGTGTCCTTGCCCGCGCGGATGCGCTCGAGCGAGAAACGCGTGGCGTCGACCGGCGTCATGATCCGGATGTCGAGGCCGTTCGTGTCGTGATCCTTCAGGTAGCGTTCGACCTTCGCGATGATCTGCGCATCGTGCGCGCGCGCCGGATCGAGCCAGAACACGGCCGGGGCGCCGGTCGCGCGGGCGCGGTTGACCGCGAGCTTGACCCAGTCCTGCACCGGTGCGTCCTTCGTCTGGCACATGCGCCAGATGTCGCCCGCCTCGACCGCGTGCTCGAGCAGCACGTTGCCGGCTTCGTCGGTGACGCGCACGACGCCGTCCGCCGGGATCTGGAACGTCTTGTCGTGCGAACCGTATTCTTCGGCCGCCTGCGCCATCAGGCCGACGTTCGGCACGCTGCCCATCGTGACCGGATCGAACGCGCCGTGCTGCTTGCAGTCCTCGATCACGGCCTGGTACACGCCTGCGTAGCAGCGGTCCGGAATCACGGCCTTCGCGTCGTACAGTTGACCGTCCGGGCCCCACATGCCGCCCGAATCGCGGATCATCGCCGGCATCGATGCATCGACGATCACGTCGCTCGGCACGTGCAGGTTCGTGATGCCCTTGTCCGAGTTGACCATCGCGAGGCGCGGGCGCACCGCGTACTCGGCCTTGACGTCGGCCTCGATCGCTTCGCGCGTGTCGGCCGGCAGGTCCTTCAGGCGCGCGTACAGGTCGCCGATCCCGTTGTTCGGATTGAAGCCGGCCTTCGCCAGCACGTCCGCGTGCTTCGTGAGCGCGTCGCGGTAGAACACCGACACGAAGTGACCGAACAGGATCGGGTCCGAGACCTTCATCATGGTCGCCTTCAGGTGCACCGAGAACAGCACGTCCTGCGCCTTCGCGTCGGCGATCTGCGCTTCGATGAAGCTGCGCAGCGCGTTGCGGCTCATCACCGATGCGTCGATCACTTCACCGGCCTTCACGGCCGTCTTTTCCTTCAGCACCTTCTTCGCGCCGTCGGTCGTCGTGAGTTCGATCTTCACGCTGCCGGCCTCGGCGATCAGCGCCGACTTCTCGCTGCCGTAGAAGTCGCCTTCGCTCATGTGCGCGACGTGGGCCTTCGACGTGGACTTCCACGCGCCCATCTTGTGCGGATGCTTGCGTGCATAGTTCTTGACCGACAGCGGCGCGCGGCGGTCGGAGTTGCCTTCGCGCAGCACCGGGTTCACCGCGCTGCCCTTGATCTTGTCGTAGCGCGCCTTGACGGCCTTCTCTTCGTCCGTCGACGGATCTTCCGGATAGGCCGGCAGCGCGTAGCCCTGCGCCTGCAATTCGGCGATCGCGGCCTTCAGCTGCGGCACCGATGCGCTGATGTTCGGCAGCTTGATGATGTTCGCTTCCGGCTTCAGCGTGAGCTGGCCCAGCTCGGCCAGATCGTCGGAACCCTTCTGCTCCGACGGCAGGACGTCTGCGAATGCCGCGATGATGCGGCCGGCGAGCGAGATGTCGCGCGTTTCGACGGCGACGCCGGACGAACGCGTGAAGGCCTTGACGATCGGCAGCAGCGAATAGGTCGCGAGCGCCGGCGCTTCGTCGGTGAGGGTGTAGATGATCTTGGGCGAAGTGGACATGGTGGTCAAAGCATTGCTACGTAATGGTGGGACTGAAGAGCGCCGGCGGTAACCGGCGGGGAGCGACCGGGTCGATCGCGAAAGGGGCGCGCCGGCTCAGCCGGGCGGAGGTGTTGCGAGGGCCGTCATGTTCTACCTTGCAGGGCATGCGGGCCGCATCGCGGCGCCGCGGCCCGCATGCCGGACCGCCCTGCCAACAAACCTGCCATCCACGAAACGCTCCGGCGCCGGCAGTCAGCGCCGGGGCGGCCGGCAACGTGCCGGCCCACCCCGGAAGGGGTCTTACATGTTCTCGATCAGCACTTCGCCGAAGCCGGAGCACGACACCTGCGTCGCGCCTTCCATCAGGCGCGCGAAGTCGTACGTGACGCGCTTCTGCAGGATCGACTTCTCCATCGCGGCGATGATCGTGTCGGCTGCTTCCGTCCAGCCGAGGTGGCGCAGCATCATTTCCGCCGACAGGATCTCGGAACCCGGGTTCACGTAATCCTTGCCCGCGTACTTCGGCGCCGTGCCGTGCGTCGCCTCGAACATCGCGACCGAATCCGACAGGTTCGCGCCCGGCGCGATCCCGATGCCGCCGACCTGCGCGGCCAGCGCATCGGAGATGTAGTCGCCGTTCAGGTTCAGCGTCGCGATCACGTCGTATTCGGCCGGGCGCAGCAGGATCTGCTGCAGGAACGCGTCGGCGATCGAATCCTTGATCACGATCTCGTTACCCGTCTTCGGGTTCTTCACGCGCATCCACGGGCCGCCGTCGATCAGCTCGCCGCCGAATTCCTTCTGCGCGAGCGCGTAGCCGGCGTCACGGAACAGGCCTTCCGTGAACTTCATGATGTTGCCCTTGTGCACCAGCGTGACCGACTTGCGATCGTTGTCGATCGCGTACTGGATCGCCTTGCGCACGAGCCGCTCGGTGCCTTCCGTCGACACGGGCTTCACGCCGATCCCGGAGGTTTCCGGGAAACGGATCTTCTTCACGCCCATCTCGTCCTGCAGGAACTTGATCACCTTCTTCGCCTGCTCGGAGCCCGCGGCCCATTCGATGCCCGCGTAGATGTCTTCCGAGTTCTCGCGGAAGATCACCATGTCGATCTTCTGCGGTTCGCGCACCGGCGACGGCACGCCCTTGAAGTACTGGACGGGGCGCAGGCACACGTAGAGATCGAGCTCTTGGCGCAGCGCGACGTTCAGCGAACGGATGCCGCCGCCGACCGGGGTCGTGAGCGGCCCCTTGATCGACACCACGTATTCCTTCAGGACCTGCAGCGTTTCGTCCGGCAGCCACACGTCCGGACCGTACACCTTGGTCGCCTTCTCGCCCGCGAAGATCTCCATCCAGTGGATCTTGCGCTTGCCCTTGTACGCGTGCGCGACCGCCGCGTCGACGACCTTGATCATGACCGGCGTGATATCGAAGCCCGTACCGTCGCCTTCGATATAGGGAATGATCGGCTGATCGGAAACGTTGAGCGAGAAGTCCTTGTTGACGGTGATCTTGTCACCGCCCTCCGGAACCTTGATGTGCTGATACGGCATGATCGACTCCAGTGACGTGGCTGAGCAGGTGATGCTGGTCGAAGCTGCGCGCGCGGCGGGGGCGCGGCATGGCCACCCCGTGACGGCAACAGCGAGCCGCTATTCTAGCGCCCCAACCGGGCACTTCGGCGTGAACCGCGGCACTGCGTATCAAGACCTCACTTATGTCTTATATAAGACAGAGGACTTGCCGTTCCGTATTATGCATTAAGATTCCGCCATTTGCCATAGACCGCCCGCTCCCGTCTCCCGCGGTGCGCCGGGCGGGCGCCCTGCCATGAACCTCATCGCCCTCAACAAGCCGTTCGGCACGATTTGCCAGTTTTCCGCGCACGAGACGCGGCCCTCGCTCGGCGACTGGGTCAAAACGCCCGGCGTGTACGCAGCCGGCCGGCTCGACGCGGACAGCGAGGGGCTGCTGCTGCTCACCGACGACGGCGCGCTGCAGGCGCGCATCGCGGAGCCGCGCCACAAACTGGTGAAGCGCTACTGGGCGCAGGTCGACGGCGCACCCGGGCCGGCCGACCTGAAGGCGCTCGCCCGCGGCGTCGACCTCGGCGACTACGTGACCCGCCCGTGCCGCGCCGAATTCATCGAGCCGCCCGACACGCTGTGGCCGCGCAACCCGCCGATCCGCTACCGCGCCGCGATTCCGACCACGTGGATCGAGCTGGCGATCACCGAGGGCAAGAACCGGCAGGTGCGCCGGATGACGGCAGCCGTCGGGTTTCCGACGTTGCGCCTGGTGCGCGTCGGCATCGGCGCACTCGATATATTCGCGCTCGGCATTGCGCCAGGCGAAACAATTGCCCTGCCGCCGCGCGCGCCATGGGACGGTTTCGCGCCCGCCGGATGACGCATCCGGGACGCGCGAATTTTTCGTCATCTTTTTCGTCAACCGCCTGCGGAGATCGTGCGTTAAACCACGCAGATGCCAACCTTAGCTATCCGGCATTGGCAGCCGAACCCGTGTTTGCGTCACGAAAGCGACGTTTTATTCGAATACGATTCGGCGCCCGCAGCGCAAAGAGAAATTTCTCGAAGCGTCTGTCAACCGAAAGGTGGATGGCACCGTTAGACGACATGACTCCTATTGCCGGGTCATTTGGTTAATTAACTAAAGCTGAGGAACACAACATGAACAAACTGATCGCCGCTCTGGTCGCTGGCCTCTTCGCAACGGCTGCTTTCGCACAAGCTTCGGCTCCGGAAGCTGCTCCGGCAGCAGCAGAAGCTGCTTCGGCACCGGCTAAGCACGCTGCCAAGAAGCACCACGCTGCCAAGAAGCACCACAAGGCATCGAAGAAGGCTGCAGCAAGCGACGCAGCAGCACCGGCAGCTGCTTCGAACTAAGTAAGCAAGCTGTAATAACGCAGTCAAGAACACGCAGTCTTGCCGTTCTTACGGCGTTGAAAGGCAGATCACCGCAAGGCGATCTGCCTTTTTCTTTTTTGTGCCCGCCGGCGCGCATCGCGTACCATGCGGGTCTTGTTTTCCAGACAGGAGCCATGCTGTGCACTTCTCCCTGCGCCCGTCGCTCGGCCGCCTTGCGCGTGCCGCCGTGTTTCCCGCCGCGCTCGCCGTCCTCGCGCTCGGCATGCAGGCCGCCGGCGCGCAAGTGCCGTCCGGTGCCAAGCAGCCGAGCGAGTTCCCGCGCGTGAAGCTGCGCGCCGGCATGTACGTGATCGACGCGGCCGTCGCCGCGAACGACGCCGACCGCGAACAGGGGCTGATGTACCGTTCGCAGCTCGCGCCGAACGAAGGCATGCTGTTCGTCTTCAACGAGAACGCCGTGCACTGCTTCTGGATGAAGAACACGCTGATTCCGCTGTCGATCGCGTTCATCCGTGCCGACGGCACGATCACCGACATCGACGAGATGCGCGCGGAAACCACCGACAACCACTGCCCGCGCAACAACGGCGTCTATGCGCTCGAAATGAGCAAGGGCTGGTTCGCCGCGAAGGGCATCAAGCCCGGCATGAAGCTCGACGGCCTGCCGCGGGCCCAGTAACCGCCCCGGCGCGCGCGGCGGCACCGCGCCGCGCACCGACCGAAAGCCGGCCGCCCGTCATTTGTCGTCGGGCGCCGGTTTTTTTTCGCCCGCCGGCGGCGCCCGCCTTGATTCGGCACCCGCTGCCCGCATCTGCAAAAGCCACGGACAAGCGCTATCCTTTAAATCTCGCTAGTTCCAGCCCGGGCCGGCACCCAATCAGACGGCCCGCTTACGATCCGAACCACCAGGAGGTTCACGTGCCCCGCAAAACCCCCATCGAGCGCTATCGAAATATCGGGATCAGCGCTCACATCGATGCCGGCAAGACCACGACGACCGAGCGCATCCTGTTTTACACCGGCGTGAGCCACAAGATCGGTGAAGTGCACGACGGCGCGGCCACGATGGACTGGATGGAGCAGGAGCAGGAACGCGGCATCACGATCACGTCGGCGGCGACCACCGCCTTCTGGAAGGGCATGGCCGGCAACTATCCGGAACACCGGATCAACATCATCGATACGCCCGGGCACGTCGACTTCACGATCGAGGTCGAGCGCTCGATGCGCGTGCTCGACGGTGCGTGCATGGTCTACGACTCGGTCGGCGGCGTGCAGCCGCAATCGGAAACCGTGTGGCGCCAGGCGAACAAGTACAAGGTGCCGCGCATCGCGTTCGTCAACAAGATGGACCGGATCGGCGCCGACTTCTTCCGCGTGCAGAAGCAGATCGGCGAGCGGCTGAAAGGCGTCGCCGTGCCGATCCAGATTCCGATCGGCGCGGAAGACCATTTCCAGGGCGTCGTCGATCTCGTGAAGATGAAGGCGATCGTGTGGGACGACGAAAGCCAGGGCGTGAAGTTCACCTACGAGGACATCCCCGCGAACCTCGTCGAGCTCGCGCACGAATGGCGCGAGAAGATGGTCGAGGCCGCGGCCGAAGCGAGCGAGGAACTGCTCGAGAAGTATCTGCACGACCATGAATCGCTGACCGAGGACGAGATCAAGGCCGCGCTGCGCAAGCGCACGATCGCGAACGAGATCGTGCCGATGCTGTGCGGCAGCGCGTTCAAGAACAAGGGCGTGCAGGCGATGCTCGACGCGGTGATCGACTACCTGCCGTCGCCGGTCGACGTGCCCGCGATCCTCGGCCACGACTTCGCCGATCCGGAAAAGCCGGCGGAACGTCATCCGAGCGATGACGAGCCGTTCTCGTCGCTCGCGTTCAAGATCATGACCGACCCGTTCGTCGGCCAGCTGATCTTCTTCCGCGTGTATTCGGGCGTCGTCGAGTCGGGCGACACGGTGCTCAACGCGACGAAGGACAAGAAGGAGCGGCTCGGCCGGATCCTGCAGATGCACGCGAACGAGCGCAAGGAAATCAAGGAAGTGCGCGCGGGCGACATCGCGGCGGCCGTCGGTCTGAAGGAAGCGACCACCGGCGACACGCTGTGCGATCCGGCCAAGCCGATCATCCTGGAAAAGATGGAATTCCCGGAACCGGTGATCTCGCAGGCCGTCGAGCCGAAGACGAAGGCCGACCAGGAAAAGATGGGCCTCGCGCTGAACCGTCTCGCGCAGGAAGATCCGTCGTTCCGCGTGCAGACCGACGAAGAGTCCGGCCAGACGATCATTTCGGGGATGGGCGAGCTCCACCTCGAAATCCTGGTCGACCGGATGAAGCGCGAGTTCGGCGTCGAGGCGACGGTCGGCAAGCCGCAGGTCGCGTATCGCGAAACGGTGCGCACGACGGCGGCCGACGTCGAAGGCAAGTTCGTCAAGCAGTCGGGCGGGCGCGGCCAGTACGGTCATGCGGTGATCACGCTCGAGCCGAACCCGGGCAAGGGCTACGAGTTCCTCGACGAGATCAAGGGCGGCGTGATTCCGCGCGAGTTCATCCCGGCCGTCGACAAGGGCATCACCGAGACGCTGAAGAGCGGCGTGCTCGCGGGCTACCCGGTCGTCGACGTGAAGGTGCACCTGACGTTCGGTTCGTACCACGACGTCGACTCGAACGAAAATGCGTTCCGGATGGCCGGCTCGATGGCGTTCAAGGAAGCGATGCGCAAGGCGAAGCCGGTGCTGCTCGAGCCGATGATGGCCGTCGAGGTCGAGACGCCCGAGGAGTTCATGGGCAACGTGATGGGCGACCTGTCCAGCCGGCGCGGCATCGTGCAGGGGATGGAGGACATCGCGGGCGGCGGCGGCAAGCTCGTGCGCGCCGAAGTGCCGCTCGCGGAGATGTTCGGCTATTCGACGTCGCTGCGCTCGGCCACGCAGGGCCGCGCGACGTACACGATGGAGTTCAAGCAGTACGCGGAAACGCCGGCCAACGTATCGGAAGGCGTGATCAGCGCGAAGACGAAGTAAGCGCCGTTCGCCCGCGCGCTGTCGCAGGCACGCAAGGCCCGTCCGGTTCCGGACGGGCTTTTTTTCATCCGGCGCACCACGGCGTGCGCGGCTTTTTGATCGGCACGCCGGACATTTTTTTCGCGTGCCACAATGGATCGCGATTCGTCCGATGGAACCCGCCCGATGCCGCCCACCCCTGCCCTGCGCCGCCTGCTGACTCTCTATGCCGGCCTGATCGCCGCGAACGTCGCCGTCTGGCTGTGGGCGCTCGCGGTGCTGCGCGATCATCCGCTGCTGCTCGGCACCGCGGCGATCGCGTACGGGCTCGGGCTACGTCACGCGGTCGACGCGGATCACATCGCCGCGATCGACGTCGCGACGCGCAAGCTGATGCAGGACGGCCAGCGTCCGGTGAGCGTCGGCCTGTTCTTCTCGCTCGGCCATTCGACGATCGTGATCGCCGCGACGCTCGGCATCGCGCTGACTGCGTTCGCGCTGCGCGACCGGTTCGATGCGTTCCGCGATATCGGCGGCACGATCGGCACGGCGGTATCGGCCACGTTCCTGCTGGTGCTCGCGTGCGTGAACCTGATGATCCTGCGCGACGTGTGGCGACGCTATCGCGGCGTATCCGCGCCCGCGCACGACGGCGCGCATGATCATCGCCCCGCCGGCCTCGTATCGCGGCTGCTGCGCCCGCTGTTCCGGTTCGTGTCGAAGAGCTGGCACATGTACCCGGTCGGCGTGCTGTTCGGGCTCGGTTTCGATACTGCAACCGAAATCGGCCTGCTCGCGATTGCCGCCGCGCAGGCGAGCCAGGGGCTGCCGATCTATACGGTCATGCTGTTTCCCGCGCTGTTCACGGCCGGCATGACGCTGATCGACTCGACCGACAACGTGCTGATGATTCACGCATACGGCTGGGCGATGGACGATCCGCAGCGCAAGCTGCTCTACAACGCGAGCATCACGTTCGTGTCGGCGGCCGTCGCGCTGGCGATCGGCGGGATCGAGGCAGCCGGACTGCTGGCCGACAAGCTGTCGCTGACGGGCCCCGTGCGCGACACGCTCGATGCGCTCGGCGAACGCTTCGGCTCGATCGGCTACGGCATCGTCGCGCTGTTCCTCGTCTGCTGGATCGCGTCGATCCTGTTTCACCGCTGGCAGCGCGCGGCCGACGCGCCGGCGCGCTGAACGACGCCCCGACGTTTCATTCCGGAAACAAAACCCTCCCCAACGACGTTGCATGCGTGGTCACGCGACTGCGCCCGCCTTGCGCCACGGCCCCGCGCGGCCGATGGCACGAATCTCGCAGAGTGGGATGCGCACGGCGGGCCCGCGTGCCGATCCGCGTTCGCGGCTAGCGTCAAGCGCTGGCCAGGAGGTCATCGGCTGACGATAGGACAACGAATCTTTTAAGCCCCCCTGCACCACACGTGAATAGTCGCGCGGCAACGAGGCATCGCGCGCATGGGGAGGCCATGATGCATAAGACGAAACAACCGTTCCGCGCGGCGGGACGGCGCCCTCGTGCAACCTTGCTGGCCGCGGCCGCGTTTGCGTGCTGCTGCTCGTATGCCGTCGCACAAAACACCACGCCCGACACCGCGTCCGCCGCGAACGCCAGCGCGGACACCATCATGACGCTGGTCGAGAATGCCTCGCCGTGCGCCGCCAATCCGGCCGCGTGCGCGGTGCACGTTTATGCCGGTCGGGGCGTCGGCAACAGCGGGGCCGGTGCGAGCGGCAGCGGCAATGGGAATGGAAGCGGCAGCGGCAGCGGTAATGGCAGTGGCAACGGGACCGGTAGCGGCGGAAATAACGGGAACGGGGCCGTCGGACCGGCCGGTGTCGGTGGAACGACAGGTGGAACTTCAGGCAGTACGAGCGGCACCGGCCGCGGAGGCAATGCGTCGGGTAACGGTGGTTCGGGTGGCGGCACTTCCGGTGGTGGTACTTCCGGTGGCGGCACCTCAGGTGGCGGCACCTCGGGCGGAGGCACTTCGGGTGGCGGCACTTCGGGCGGCGGCACTTCCGGTGGAGGCACCTCAGGTGGCGGCACTTCGGGCGGTGGCACTTCAGGCGGCGGCACCTCAGGTGGCGGCACCTCGGGCGGAGGCACTTCGGGTGGCGGCACTTCGGGCGGCGGCACTTCGGGCGGCGGCACTTCGGGCGGCGGCACTTCCGGTGGAGGCACCTCAGGTGGCGGCACTTCGGGCGGTGGCACTTCAGGCGGTGGCACTTCAGGTGGCGGCACCTCAGGTGGCGGTGGGCACGGTGGTGGCGGCGATGGTGATGGCGGTGGTCACGGCCATGGTGGCGGCGATGGTGATGGCGGTGGTCACGGCCATGGTGGCGGCCACGGCGATGGCGACGGTGACGGCGGTGGTCATGGCCATGGTGGCGGCCACGGCGATGGCGACGGTGATGGCGGCGGTCACGGCCACGGTGGTGGCCATGGTGACGGTGGTCACGGCAACGGCGGCGGCCATGGTGACGGCGGCGGTCACGGCAATGGCGGCGGCCATGGTAACGGCGGTGGCGGTGGCGGTGGCAACGGCGGCGGCAACGGCGGCAACGGCAACGGCGG